>CAYOGW010000035.1:0-22521 GCA_964403635.1 uncultured Anaerolineaceae bacterium
ACAGAACGGCTTTTGCCTTTTAAAGCACCTTTAAAAAGTAAGTCGCTGCTGGTGTTCGGGGCTAAGTGATTTTGCTGAGTGTCATGGTCTAAATGCTGGTTGCCATCTGTAAAATAGAAGCCCGACATGCGACCAACTGATCCCTGCCCAGCCAAATCCAACTCAGAAAAGTTTTTAGTTAATCGAGAACCAATATAGCCAAAAATCCAATCTAAATTTGCATCTCGTTCCACACGGCTTCGTTCGTGAGTAAAATTCCATACATTTTTCCCCCACGATTGCAATTCAACAAATCTCAGATTTGCTCCTTGCAGCACTTGAATTTCAACAATGCCAGCATGCAAAGCGGATGTATCTTCGTCCGGCGAAGCAGATTCGTGCACAAAAGTGGCAGAAGCACCTTCATCAATTAACACCACAATATGAGACAAATGAGCCAATTTTGAGCCAGGCCCCCATAATACACTATGAAGCGGTTCTTCTACCTGCACACCCTTTGGAACGTATAAAACAACCCCGTTCTGAGAGAGCGCGCCAGCCAAAGCGGCAAACTTCCCTTCTTCAGGGTTCACTGTTTTAGAAATCATCCGTTCAAGAATTTCTGGATGCTTTTGTTCGGCTGTTTTCAAATCGGTAAAAATTACGCCTTGAGCCGCCAACTTGCTATCTAGGTCTACGGTTGCTCCACCGGGTGTTAGGATGATTTGACCGCCATGTTGGTCACTCACTAAAGGTTTAAGCAACTCTTCGGGCACGGAGGGCAAATCCTGATACGCGCCTTGTGTTGGCAAAACAAAATCCTGAGCGGGTAAATTTCGCAAATCAGTTCGACGCCAAGCCTCATCAGTGGCTACTGGAAAACTGGTTTTTGAATAGACTTCCCAAGCACGAGCGCGATATTCTTTTAATGCGCCTGAATTTGTTAACAACTCTTTTGTAAAAGAAAATGCTTTTTCAGCACTCTCTGCCCGTCTTGAGCGGGATGAAACAACTACTTTTGGTTTTTCTTCCATTTATCTTCTCGTTATCTAAATTAATTTTAAAATATTATTTAACCGCTCACTTGCATCATTGACGCAAATACATCTCGATTTAATTGAAAAGCCAAGTTGGCTTCATCAACTATTTTTTGAGACGAATCAGAATCAACTTGAATTGAATCCATTTGCTGACGGTAGGCTTCTTTAAACCCTGCATGATCTTCAATTTCTGGAAAATCGTAAAAAGCCAACCCTTCTCCATCGCTCAGATTAAAGGTTTTAGCCACAATTCTTTTTAAAACCTGGCCGCCTGACAAATCCCCCAAATATCGGGTGTAGTGGTGGGCAATTAACCCCTGGACCCAGCTGTTTGAAAGCACTCGGATACGTTCTACATAAGCTTTTGTTGCATCACTTGGCAAAATTTCCTTCCAAGAGTCATTTTTATAAAAATAGTTCAAATCTTTCATTAAGGCTTCTTTTCTATGAAGCGAATCAAAATGAACTTTTCCAAAATCTTCATGCCCGCTATTGGCTTCGGCCTTTTCTTCTAAGGCAGAATAAACATAATAAAGTTGAACCAAGAAAACTTTGTATTCTTCGACAGTTAACTGCCCAGAAAAAAATTTTTGAATAAACGCGGTGCGTTCAGCTAAGCGGTGCGATTCTTTTGTGCCTTCACGCAATTGAACAGAAAGAGCCATACTCATATTCACATATCTCCAATAATTTGTAGTAATTTATATGAAATTATTACAAATTACCCAATAGAGCCTTCCATTTGAAGTTGAATTAATCGATTCATTTCTACCGCGTATTCCATTGGCAATTCTTTCACCAACGGTTCGATAAAACCAGAGACAACCATGCCGGTGGCTTCTTCTTCAGATAACCCGCGAGACATGAGATAAAACAACTGTTCTTCGCCTACTTTTGAAACCGAGGCTTCATGACCAATCGTCACGTCGTCTTCATCAATTTCAATAGATGGATAGGTATCGGAGCGAGACTTAGGGTCTAGCAACAACGCATCACAAACCACATTCGATTTAACACCCTTGGCACCCTTATGCACTTTAACCAACCCGCGATAAGAAGCCCGTCCGCCGCCCTTGCTAATAGACTTAGAAGTAATCTTACTGGTTGTATTTGGAGCAAAGTGAATCATCTTCGAACCGGCATCCTGAGTTTGTCCGGGGCCAGCAAAAGCCATCGAGAGCATCTCTCCGCGGGCGCCGGGCTCCATCAAA
The DNA here is from genome assembly GCA_964403635.1 of uncultured Anaerolineaceae bacterium. Lineage (GTDB taxonomy): Bacteria > Chloroflexota > Anaerolineae > Anaerolineales > Villigracilaceae > JANJTV01. Next base: position 2,231 of record CAYOGW010000035.1, read on the forward strand.
TAACAAGATGGGTATTTCATGGTTAATTTTGAACCCAAGTTTGCATCTACCCACTCATGCGAAGCGTCTGCAAAAACCATCGCGCGTTGAGTGACTAAATTGAACACATTAATAGACCAGTTCTGAATGGTTGAATAGCGAGAGCGTGCACCCTTTTTAACTACAATTTCAATCACGCCAGAATGAAAAGAGTTGGTTGTATATTGCGGAGCGGTACAACCTTCTACATAGTGAACAGAAGCGCCCTCATCTACAATAATTAATGTGCGCTCAAATTGACCCACATTAGCTGTATTTAATCGGAAATATGCCTGCAAAGGTAAATCTACTTTTACACCTTTCGGCACATAAACAAATGACCCGCCAGACCAAACCGCTGAATTTAAAGCAGCAAACTTATTGTCTTCAATTGGAACAACCGTGCCAAAATATTCTTTAAACAAATCGGGGTATTGTTTCAAACCATCTTCAATAGAAAGGAAAATCACACCTTGTTTTTCAAGATGTTCCAAAATAGAGTGGTACACCATCTCAGACTCATATTGCGCGCCAACCCCTGCTAAAAATTTCTGCTCCGCTTCAGGAATACCCAACTTATCAAAGGTATTTTTAATATCGTCAGGAACATCATCCCAGTTCTTTTCGCTTTTTTCGGTTGGCTTAACATAATAAAAAATATTATCTAAGTCTAAATTATCTAACTCTGGCCCCCAAGCTGGCATTGGGCGAGACATATAATGCTCCAGCGCCTTCAAGCGGAAATCGAGCATCCACTGTGGTTCTTCTTTCATGCGAGAAATATTTTCAACTACTTCACGGCTTAAACCACGCTCAGACTTAAAGACATAATTATCGTCTCGGTCATGAAAACCATACTTATATTCACCAATTTCATCGAGAATTTTGGTATCTTCACTTATTTTTAATTCTTCTGTCATAAGATTCACCGTTTTTTCTGATAATGAACTGGGGCAGTCCCAGCCCTTATCTGCTGCCGTTTAATTAATACAAACTATCCTTCAAGGATTCCGTCATGCTTTTCGCGCACCCATTCGTAGCCTTGTTCTTCTAAGTGCAAAGCCAATTCCGGTCCGCCAGATTCAACGATACGGCCGTCTAACATCACATGCACAAAATGCGGCTTGATGTAATTTAATAACCGTTGATAATGGGTAATGATTAACACGCCAAGGTCTGGCCCAGAAAGCGCGTTCACGCCTTCAGAAACAATTCGCAAAGCATCAATATCTAAACCAGAATCGGTTTCATCTAAAATAGCAATTTCTGGCTTAAGAGTAGCCATTTGCAAAATTTCGGCGCGTTTCTTTTCTCCACCCGAAAAACCTTCATTCAAATAGCGTCCTGCAAAAGAGCTATCCATTTTTAACATTTCCATCTTTTCCTTCAACATCTTACGAAAGTCGGGGATGGCAATGCCTTTATCTTCAGGGTTTTCTGCGCGGCGGCGAGCATTAATGGCGGTGCGTAAAAAATTGGCTACCGTTACCCCAGGAATAGACACAGGGTATTGAAAAGCCAAAAATAAACCAGAACGAGAACGTTCATCGGCTTCTAACTCTAAAATATTTTGCCCTTTAAACCAAATTTCACCCTCGGTTACTTCATAACTGGGATGACCCATTAATGTATAAGCCAAAGTAGATTTTCCAGTACCGTTTGGACCCATAATGGCATGAATCTCGCCTTGCTTGACGGTAAGATCGAAGCCTTTCAAAATTTCTTTTCCTTCAATACCGACATGCAAGTTCTTAATTACCAGTTCAGACATTTTTTCTCCTTGAAAAACTTTATCGCCTAATGGCGGAAATTAACTGCCGGAATTATAGCAAAATGACCTAAAATTGTCAATATTTATGATATTTTTCTAGTATATTGACAAAAGCAAAACCACAATTTATAATGTGCATTAAATTTTATGGAATCTACCAAAGATCGAATTACCCAAACCTTGCTTCGAAAACCACGCTCCACCATCAATGAGTTGGCGGAGGCTGTTGGCATTAACCCCATTTCGGTCCGGCACCATTTAACCAACCTTCAGATGGAGGGTTTAATTGAAGCTGCGGAAGAAAGGCACGGGGTAGGTCGCCCACGCTTGGTCTACTTTTTAACGGAAGACGGCTTAGAACAATTCCCAACCCGTTACCTGCGTTTAACCTCCCGTTTGCTTCAACAAATGAAGGGCAGCTTACCTGCCCCCATGGTTACGGCATTATTTACCCAAATGGCAAATGATATGGCCAGTGAATATACCGGCCAATTAAAAGACATGAGCATGGAAGAACGCCTCGATGCCGCCCGCGAGTTATTAGCGCAAGAGGGTTTTGTAGTGGAATGGGAAAAAAGCGGACAAGATTATCATGTGCATGAGATTAGCTGCCCTTATTTACAAGTGGGGCAGTCTCACCCAGAAATTTGTACTGTTGACCAAACATTACTATCGAACATGTTGGCTGTTCCTGCCGAGAAAGTTCGATGTATTTTAAGCGGTGATGCCCATTGCACTTATGTAATCTCTCCTGCAAATATTAAAAAAGTTGAGGAACTATGAGCGAAGAAACCGTTGTAAATGAAATTAAATGGACGATTCACGAAACTCACCCAGATTTTGTAAAGCCCTTTCGCGAATCATTAAGTGAAGTGGTAGACCCTGAAATTGGCATGAACATTATTCAATTAGGGTTGATTCGAGATGTCATTATTGAAGATAATGTTTCCCGTGTGAAAATGATTTTGACTACCCCTTTCTGTCCTTATGGCCCAGCCATGGTAGAAATGACCCGCAATGCCGCTAATAAAGCTGGTAACATGCCATCTACCATCGAAATGGGCATGGATGTTTGGGACTTTTCTATGATGGAAGACCCCACTGCTTTAGACTGGGGCTTATACAATTAAGCTTAATTAATTAAAAAGACCTGACGAATTCGTCAGGTCTTTTTTGTTTGCTTATTTAATAGCCGCTCAAGGCATCCCCAATCGAATCGATTAAATCTCCAGCCATGACAGATGCTTCACTGCCTATTTTTTCAGCAGCAATTAAACCTGCCTGAGCATGAAGGTATGCCCCCGCCGCAGCGGAATCAAATGCCGAAGCGCCTTGTGCCAGAAAAGCGGTAATCATTCCGGCTAACACATCTCCAGTACCGGCATGCGCCAAAGCGGAAGATGCCACTGGTATAGTCACCGTATGCCCTGTCGGCGCTGCAATAACTGTAAAAGCACCTTTAAGAACCACAACTTGTTTCCATTGCATTGCGAATTTTTTTGCTAGGTTCAGGCGGTCTTGTTTAATTTCATCTACTGTTAATCCTGTTAATTCAGCCATTTCTCCTAAATGCGGTGTAAGCACCGATTCAGCGGGAATTAAAGATGGCCAATTTTCTAGTTTTGCTAACAAACGTAAGCCGTCTGCGTCAATTACCATGGCTGGCAAATGCGATGCCGGTTTGGCTTCCTTTTCTACGCTGGATTTTATAAAACCCATTGGCGCGGAATTTTTTCTGTTTGGATTATTGCCTTTAATTAATGCTTCTACAAATTTCTCGGTTGTTTCTTCTTCTCCTAACCCTGGACCCAATAACAACGCTGTTGCACGACCTAGGTTTTTTTCTACCATTTCCACTGCAGATTGAGCAATGGCTCCGCCTTCACTAGGAAGCGCAAACCATGTGGCTTCGGGAAGTTGAGCAGCAATGGCCATTTGCACTTGGGCCGGAACCGCCATTTGCACCAAACCAGCCCCTGCCCGATAGGCGGCTTTACCCGCCAAATAAGCCGCGCCAAGGTAACGGGCAGAGCCCGCAACGATTAATGCGCTTCCAAATGTCCCTTTGTGAGAATCGCTGGGTCTTTCTGGGATTAATTCTGCCACCCAATCATCTTCTGCAATTTCATTTTGAATGGCAGTCCAAGCCGGTAAATTATCAGCAATACCAATAGCAGCTACCCGTAGCTCGCCGACATAATCGCTGGCTGGGAATTTTAATAAACCTTGCTTTACCGCCGCCATTGAAACGGTCATACTCGCAGGGATAGCTTCTGGAGCAATTTCACCGGTATCACAGTCTGTGCCGCTTGGGCAATCGACAGCAACCACATAAGGCGGCCAGTTCATTTCTGCAATGGTTTGATTCACAGCGTTTAATACATTTGCTACATCCGCCTTCAGCGGCAACCGAATGCCTGTTCCTAAAATACCATCGAGAATTACTTCAGCTGAAGAAATAAAAGCAGATAAAGACTCATAATTTTTATCTTGCGCGGCGTTAAAAATTTCTCCACCTGCTTTTACAAACGAAGCAACGTGGGCTTCATCTTCTTTTCGATTAATTAAATAAGCCCGTGCTTGCCAACCATTTTCTTTTAAGTGCTTAAGAGCAATTAAAGTATCACCACCGTTGTTTCCTGTGCCAATTAAGCCCAGCACTTCTTTTTCATCATCCCCGCCGAAAGCATAGGCTTCCACTTCGTGAGCCAAATTTAAGCCTGCTTGTGCCATCATTTTTTCAACACTTAAGCCTTTGGCAATGGCTTGTTCTTCTATTTCTTTCATTTCTTTAACAGTAACTAATTTCATAATGGATACTCCTTCTTATTCGCTTATTTTAACCCTCTCACATGACAAGACAAAGCCTGACAATTAAGAACAAAGAAAAGATTAATAAAACAAGCCTTGCAATAAGCAAAGCTTGTTAATCATCACCACTCAAGTTTCAACCGTTGAAGGGTTTCAGGCAGCGGCATACCAGTCACCTTATCCCACCCACGCGCCACATAATAGGCATCTAGCATAGCAGATAAATCAGGCACAAAACCTGCCGCACCGCCATCCTTATAGGCCCGCATTAATGGCTCTGGTAAAGTGTCATTCGCCGCCGATAAGCCTAACCGCCCATTAATTATGCGCTTTAGATTCCACGCTCGTTCCCCGCAGGCTAAAAACTCCTGCATGGTCATTTCATATCCACAAGCAATATTCGTCAACTCCAACATCGTTTCAGGCGGCACATTACCAAATACACATAAAACCAAGGCGTTGTTTACAGTACGAAAATCTTGATGCTTGGCAACATTGGCTGCTTTTTCAGCGCCAGCCTGCCGGTCAAATAATTTAATCTCTAAGCTATCTTCTGTCTGACCAATATCTACCAAAAAATAATCAGACTGGTTATGGCAAGCCCCGCGCGGCGATGTTGCATAAACAAGCGCCATACCCGAAGCACCACGTGGATCGTGGTAGGCTACTTCTAAATTATTCACTTGTACTGCTTCATTTGGCATACCAAAATGCTCAGCAAAGCCTTTGGCACCCAATGCCAGCCATTGCCCCAAACCGTCTCGCTTCACAGTTTTATGAATACAACTTTCAGCGGCCTGTGCATTTCCCCAGGTTAATTCCAAGCCATCCGCTTCTTCAGCAGAAATCTTGCCCATTTCAAATAATTTATAAGCCAGCCCAATCGTATTCGACATAGAAATGCTATCTAACCCGTATCGGTCACATAGTTCTCCCAAAAGGGTCACGGCAGAAACGTCAATAATCCCTAGATTCGGACCAAACCCTACCAAGGTTTCGTACTCTGCTCCTTTACGCTTTTGACCATCATCTAACTTAACTACCCGCCCGCAAGCAATTACACAAGCATGGCAGGCACTTTTGCCAGTAAGAATCGTTTCAGAGATGGCTGCGCCGGAAATGTTATCTGCCCCTTCTAAAACCCCAGCCGAGTAATATTTTTTAGGCTGTGAACCCAAATAATCAAAATAATCGGCGGCACCCGCAGAACCTAAACTAGAAAGCATTGAAGCCTGCGCATCAGCGCGCAACGCTTTGTTAGCTTGAGTACGGCGCGGCGCGAAGGCGGCGGCATCTAAAACAGGAACTTGCCCAGTGCCTTTAACAGCCAACGCTTTGATGTTTTTTGAACCAAGCACCGCGCCTAAGCCGGTTCGGCCAGCCACTCTTCCGTGATCGCAAAGCAATAAAGAATATGGAATTTGAGCTTCCCCCGCAGGACCGATGCCTAACACTCGTAATCCTGGAATTCTCAACTCTTCTTTAATTAAATCTTGTAGTTGATAACAATCCTGCCCCCAAAGAGATTCTGCCGAGCGAAACTCCAGCTTGCCATCCTTTATCAAAAGATAAAGCGGTCTGTCAGCTTTGCCCGTTAACCAAACCCCATCCCAGCCAGCCATGCGCAGCTCTGGCCCCCAGTGCCCGCCGATGTTGGATTCAGCCCATAAGCTGGTAGCGGGGGATTTTCCGCAGACGACAAAACGCCCAACAGTGGGGCCAGCCGTCCCAGAGAGCGGACCGTTTAAAAGGAGTAAAGGCGATTCGGGAGCCAGCGGGTTTAATTCTGCCGTTAAATGCTCATACAAAATACGCGCCGCCAAAGACGCGCCGCCTAAAAAATCCCGTTGCCAAGCAAGCGGGATTTGATACGTTTCAGCCGTTTGAGATGTTAAATCAATTTTTAAAATAGGCTGCATGTAAACTCAATTTTTTCTAAATTAAACAGTTTCAGATGTCACTTCGCGGGCGCATCGGACAAAATCTAACACAGTGGGAACATTACGCATGATGTAAGCCATGTTACCTTTTACATCGAGTTTGCGAGTGAGCATGGCTTGCATTGGGTCTAGTTCACTCTTAAGTACTTTTGTAAAATTTCCATAACCTGCTTTAAGCACAAACGCCGGGCTAAATTCGTTAATATCTTTTACCACAGCGGTACGCCGGCATTTACCATGCCACAAATCTATATAAAAAATTATTTGGCTTTTTAAATTACCTTCTGGCTCAATTTGGAAATAAAAATCGCCTTCCCACTTATTGGCAATTTGACCGTAACGTTCGTCCGTATTTAATTTGTTTTCAAGATCTTTTAGCCACTCGGCGCTAGGAAATATAGTTGTCATTAAATTCTCCGATTTTTTAATATTTTACCATTACGCTCCTCAGGCTTGATGGTTTTTCTAATAAATCGCACTTGCAAAATTGCTAAATTTCGTCTATCTTTAGACTGCAGAGTTCTTTCAGAGACGGGTTCGTTTTCATATCAAAAGGAGAAGAAATGAAAAAGTTACTTAGTTTTACAACAGTAGCAGTAATTGCTATGTTGGTACTCACCGCTTGTGGCGGCGCTGCGCCTAGCGCCCCATCTGGTGAGGCGATGGACGGCCTGGTAGACCTTGGCGGTCGCACCATCACCGTTGCCGTTGAAAATGCTTACCCACCCTTTAACTCCATTGACGAAGCCTCCGGCGAAGCTGTTGGCTGGGATTATGATGTTGTTCGCGAAATTTGCAAACGCGTAAACTGCACCCCAGAATTCAAAGAAGCCGCTTGGGATGGTATCTTCCCTGCTATGCAAGCTGGCGAATTTGATGTATTGGCTGATGGGGTAACCTACACCGCCGAACGTGATGAAATTGTCGACTTCTCGACCCCATACGTTCAAGTAGGTCAGGTTTTATTAACTCGCGCCGATGAGACCCGCGATTTGGACGGCTTCAAATCTGACGCTGCCGCCAAAGTTGGTACGCAAATTGGTACCACCAATGAAATTGTAGCCAAAGAAACCTTTACCGACAAAGAAATTGCGTCCTTTGAAGATTTCGGCGCGGCAGTTTTGGCTTTGCTCTCGGGCGATATTGACGCCGTTGTCATTGACAATATTTCCGCTTCTGGTTTCATGGGCGAAAACGAAGGCAAGCTTAAGATTGCTGGCCAAATTACATCCGATGAAGAATTGGCTTTCGTATTCCCACCCGATTCAGATTTGAAAGCTGCATTCGATGCTGCCTTGGCTTCCATGAAGGAAGATGGCACTTTAGCAGAACTAAACAAAAAGTGGGGCTTGAGCGACTAATCCCCGCTTATATTTTCCCGTTTCTGATTAATGAATGCTCCGGAGGGTTGAAATCCAACCCTCCGGTTAACTAACTTATTTAGGAGAGAGAATAATGCAAATAGAAGAAATGCCCCAACGCCCAAGCCTGCTTCCGGGTTTCGATGCTTCAAAATTACCTTGGTGGGCTATATTTTTAATTCTCTCAGGGTTAGCCATTAGCCTGCTTATTTTAACAGACCAAAATTATCAAGATACCTTTATTTTCCTAAAAGATGGGGTAATTACAACACTCCGTATTACGTTTTTCTCTTATATTATTGCCACTGTGCTTGGCTTGTTCACCGGCTTGGCACGAGTATCTAAAAACCCAATCCTATTTAATGTATCAACCCTCTATGTTGAAGCCATTCGCGGCATTCCATTAGTCGTATTAATGTTGTACATAGCCTTTGCACTTGTGCCATTATTTATCGAAATTACAACTGCCATGGGCTTAAATATCTCAATTCGAGATATTCCAATGGAATTTCGCGCCATCATCGCTTTAGCCATTGGCTATGGGGCATATGAAGGCGAAATCTTCCGCGCCGGTATTCAATCCATTGGCAAAGGTCAAATGGAAGCCGCCCGCGCCTTGGGCTTAAGCTATGTGCAAGCCATGCGTTACGTTATCCTGCCGCAAGCCATTCGCCGTGTTCTGCCCCCTCTCGGAAATGACTTTATCGCCTTATTAAAAGATTCATCCTTAGCTACTATTTTAGCGGTTGCGGAATTAACCCAGCTTGGTCGCTTACGCCGCGCCAGCACCTTCCGTGTATTAGAGACTTTTAATATGGTTGCTTTCCTCTACCTTGCCATGACCTTGGTCTTATCGGCTGGGGTGCGCTGGCTGGAAGATAAAATGCGCATTTATGATTAATTATTCGTTTAAAAAATGCTTTCACATAAAACAAGATTAAATAATGAGACAGAGATGTAGAGTGCATCTCTGTCTCATTGTGCGCTGGAGAGGACTTGAACCTCCACGCCTTACGGCACACGCACCTCAAGCGTGCCTGTCTGCCAATTCCAGCACCAGCGCAAGCAGGTCAGTATTATAATCACCTTCAAATTTCTGTCAACCTTATTCGCAACCGCTCTCACAAACGCGGGTTAACGTTGAAAATCATACAGGAGCCAAACATGACTCGAATCGTAGTAGATGCAATGGGAAGCGATGAATATCCCACACCAGATGTGGTTGGTGCAGTTGCCGCCGCACGAGAATATAAAGTAGAAATTATTTTAGTCGGCGACGAAGCCCAGATTAAACCGATACTGGCCGCTCAAAATGTCGGAAACTTACCCATTAGCATTGTCCATGCACCTGAAATGCTTACCATGGAAGACAAAGGCGTTGCCCTTGCATTAAAAGCCCGCCGCCCCAATGCCAAAAACTCAATGGCGGTTGCCATCGACTTAATTAAAAATAATCAAGCAGATGCCTTTGTTACCGCTGGCAACACAGGCGCAGCGCTTGCCACCGCCTATTTTCGCTTAGGCACCATCAACGGGGTAGATTTACCAGCCCTTGCCCCTGTCTTTCCGACCGCCACTGGCTTCTGTGTGGTACTCGATATCGGCGCGAACCCAGATGTCAAAGCAGAAAACTTATACCAATACGCCGTCATGGGCAGTGTCTATGCTGAAAAAGTTCGTGGCATTAAAAACCCCAAAGTGGGATTAATCTCCAATGGTGAAGAAGAGGGCAAAGGCAACCAACTCGTCAAGGATGCTACCCCATTAATTAAGAACGCTGGATTAAATTATTACGGTAGCGTAGAAGGCAAAGAAGTGATCGGCGGCAAGGTTGATGTGGCAGTGGTTGATGGCTTTACAGGAAACGTGATGCTTAAGGCTTCAGAAGCCATTGCAAAATTAATTATTGAAAAGATTCGCGAGGCCATCAAAACAGGTGGACCACTGGCTATGCTCGGCGGCATCTTGGTGCGCCCCGCGTTAGGAAAAATTAAAAAACTACTCGACCCAAGCGAAGAAGGCGCAGCCCCACTTTTGGGCGTTAATGGCTTGGTCTTTATCGGTCATGGCCGCTCAGATGCCCTAGCCATTAAAAACGCCATCCGCATAGCTAAAGCCGCCGCAGATGCGAACGTACTTGAATCAATGAAGGCTGCAATTGAAGAACGCTTAAACAAGGAGAGCAAATGAACCGCAAACGCGTAGTCATTACCGGCATGGGCGTTGTCAGCGTATTAGGAACCGGCTTAGAAACCTACTGGGATGGTTTAATTAACGGTCGCTCTGGCGTTCGCCGTATCACTCAATTCGATGCGAGCAAATTCCCTTGCCAGATCGCAGGCGAAATCCCTGATTTTAATGTGGAAGATTTTATGGAACGCAAAGAAGCCCGCCGTGTACCCCGCTCGGCGCAGGTAGCCTTGGCAGCCGCAAAAATGGCGGTTCAAGATGCTGGTCTTTCAACCCCTTTGCCCAACCCAGAACGTTCAGGTGTTTCAATGGGCACCGCCATAGGCGGTATGGATCGAGCCGGTGAAGGAATTGAAGTAGTGCGTACACTCGGCTACGAAAAAATGAACCCCTTCATCGTGCCAACCTCTTTAATTAACGCTTCTGCCTATCTCATTTCACAAACCTTTCAATCGCTTGGCCCCACCATCACCGTAGGAACGGCTTGTGCTACCGGCACTCAAGCCGTCGGCGAAGGCGCCGAAATGATTCGACGAGGCGCTGCCGATGTCGTTATCGCTGGCGGGACCGAAGGCTTAATAGCAGATTTTGCGGTGGGCGGTTTCTGCGCGATGCGCGCTTTGCCCATCCATTACAACGATGACCCAACCAAAGCCTCTCGCCCCTTTACCAAAAGCCGAGAAGGTTTTATTTACTCAGAAGGCTCAGCCGTATTAATTCTCGAATCGCTTGAACACGCCTTGGCACGCGGCGCGCGCATTTATGCAGAATTTGCTGGTCACGCATCTTCTTCAGATGGCTTTCACATGGCTGCCCCAGACCCAACCGCTTCTGGCCCTGCGCGAGCAATGAAGTGGGCTGTAGCCGATGCCGGGTTAAAACTTGATGAAATAGAATATGTTAACGCGCACGGCACATCCACCCCTTTAAATGACCAAACCGAAACACGCGCCATAAAAATGGTCTTCGGCGAACATGCTAATAAACTAGCCATTAGCTCTATCAAATCCATGCTTGGGCATGCCATGGGCGCATCTGGCGCGCTTGAGGCGGTAGCCTGCGCCATGACCATTCACCACGGCATCATCCCGCCGACTATTAATTATGATGACCCCGACCCAGAACTGGATTTAGACTATGTGCCTAATGTAGCCCGCAAACAAGCGGTTAATACGGCCATATCAAATTCGTTTGGCTTGGGTGGTCAAAATGCTTGCTTGGTGCTTAAACGCTATATCGCTTAATCAGCTTCTGGTAAAATCACTTTAATTAAAAGGGCGCGTTTTGCGCCTTTTTGTTTGAAAAAAACAAGGATAAAACATGAATATTGTTATTAATGAAAAAATTGTTAAGCACAACACCAACATTGGACGCTTCACCAGCCTCGGCGCATTAATTGTCCTTGGCTTTGGTTTGTACGCTTCTTATGCCTGGCCAGATTCAGTTGCCCTTTCTTTTGGCAGTTTAATTCTCGGGTTTTTGCTTTCGCAATTTGGGATTTATTTTGGCAACCGCTGGGGGCGAATTCCTCGGGTAGATGAAAGAATCAGCAGCAGCCTGAAAGGGTTAACTCGTGACTACACGCTCTACCATTATGTCACTCCCGTTTCCCATCTTTTGGTCGGCCCTGCCGGAGTTTGGATTATTGAGCCTTATTATCAACGCGGCACGATAGTGTATGAAAAAGATCGTTGGCGACAAACGGGTGGTGGCATTGTGATGCAATACTTAAAAATATTTGCCCAAGAAGGAATTGGCCGCCCAGACCTAGAACTTGAAGCAGACACTGCTATTTTAAAAAAGCATTTCTTAAAAGAATTTAACGAAAATGAAATACCAGAAATTAATGCTGTGTTGATATTTACCGATGAACGAGCCGATTTACAAACAGAAAACGCGCCAATTACAACACTAAAAATTGAAAAATTAAAAGACTTTATCCGCTCAAAAGCCAAAGAAAAATCACTTGATCCAGCAGATGTCAGCCGAATTCAAGCCACCTTTCCAAAAGAAATTAATTAACCAATCGCTGGATGGGAGCAAAAATCCCATCCAGCATTCGTGATACACTTTTGCCCATGCAACCCATCGTCAGCATTGATATCGAAACTACCGGGCTCGATCCACAAAAAGATGCCATCATTGAAATTGCAGCCGTTCGCTTTAACGGTAAACGAGTTGAAGATGAATGGTCCACTTTAATTAATCCCAATCGCCATATTCCCGAACAAATTACCCAGCTAACCGGCATTAATGATGCCATGGTTCGGCAAGCACCTCGCATTCAAGATGTGTTAACAGACCTACAAACCTTTGTGGGTGATTTACCGATTTTAGGACAAAACGTTCGCTTTGACTTAGGCTTTTTGCGAAAGCAACGAATCCTAACCCTTAATCAGGCCATTGATACCTATGAAATGGCTTCTGTTTTACTGCCTTCAGCCAGCCGTTACAACCTAGGAGCACTTGGACAGATTCTTGGCATTCCACTGGCGGCTACCCACCGCGCCATGGATGATGCAAAAGTAACTCATGGCGTATTTATTCGCTTATTAGAACTTGCCCAAGAATTACCCTTTGAGTTATTGGATGAAATTGTTCGATTTGGCGAGCCGCTAGACTGGGACGGCAACCTTGCTTTTCAAATGGCGTTGAAAGCCAAAATTCAGGAACAAGGAAGCAGCAAAGCCAAACGGGTTTCTGCCAATAAACGCCGCAATACCGGCCCCATGTTTGAGGGCGGCGATCAGGATAGCCAGCCCATAGGCCCAGTTAAAACCCCTATTCCGCTGGATGTAGACGAAGTAGCATCGATCTTAGAATATGGCGGACCCTTTAGCCGGTATTTTGAAAATTATGAGCAGCGCCCTGAACAAGTAGAGATGCTTCGCGCAGTAACCGACGCGCTCTCGTATAGCGGACACCTGCTGGTAGAAGCCGGTACAGGGGTGGGAAAATCTTTTGCCTATTTGGTACCGTCATCTTTGTTTGCAATTCAAAACAATACCCGCGTGGTGGTTTCTACCAACACGATTAACTTACAAGACCAGCTTATTCAAAAAGATATTCCAGCCGTGCGTGAAGCACTCGGCATTGATTTAAGAGCAGCCATTTTAAAAGGCCGCGGCAATTATCTTTGTCCTCGCCGCTTAGAATTAATGCGCAAACAAACCCCGAGAGATATCGATGAAATGCGAGTGCTTGCCAAAGTATTGGTTTGGACTTTAACGAATACTAACGGTGACCGTACTGAATTAAACCTAACCCGCCCAGCTGAAAAAATGGTTTGGGCGCACCTTTCTGCAGAAGATGAAGCCTGTTCCGGTGAAAATTGCGCCAGCCGCATGGGCGGTACCTGTCCGTTCTACCGTGCCAAACAAGCGGCACAGAACTCTCATGTTTTGGTCGTTAATCACGCTTTGTTACTCGCTGATGTAGCCACTGGCAGCAAAGTACTGCCTGAGTATCAATATTTAATTATTGATGAAGGGCATCACCTTGAAGCGGCAACCACCGGCGCAATGTCTTTTCGTCTCAGCCAGAATGATTTTGAGAGAATGGTTAAAGAGGTTGGGGGGAGTTCGTCTGGCGTGCTTGGACATCTCCTCAGCACCGCGCGAGATTCACTCAAGCCATCTGACTATGCCAAATTAACTCAAGCGGTTCACCGCGCGTCTGACTTAACCTTTCGATTAGACAATCAAGGCCGTGATTTTTTCGCTGGATTAAATGAATTTATGGTGCTGCAGCAAGAAGGTCGCGCCAGAAGCCAATACTCCTATCAAATTCGCATTTTGCCATCTACCCGCACCGCTTCTGGCTGGGATAATGTTGAAATTAGCTGGAACTCTGCTGGTGAAACCATGCGGCTTTTGCTTAACATCTTAGGTGAAATTTACCAAGGCATAGCCCAGTTATACGCGGATGGGGTAGACGAACTTGAAGACCCAATGGGTTCGTTGAGCAACCTGTTTCGCCGATTAAGCGAAGCCGAAGCCGCTGTCAGCGGGATGATTCATGACCCGCAAGAATTAACCATTTATTGGATAGAAGTGCAATCCAATGGCAACCGATTAACGCTCAATACTGCCCCGTTGCATATTGGGCCGATGATTCAAAAATACTTGTGGCATGAAAAAGATTCAGTGGTGGTTACCTCAGCGACATTAACTGCCGCCGGAGACTTTACTTATTTAAAGAACACCCTACAAGCCCAAGAAACCGATGAATTAACCCTGGGTTCACCTTTTGACTATCAGAGCGCGGCATTGCTATATATTACAAAAGACATCCCAGAACCCAACGCCCCAGGCTACGAACAAGCCGTGAACCGCGCCGTGGCACAAACCGCCATTGCAACCGGCGGTAGAATGTTGGTCTTGTTTACATCGTACGCACAATTAAAGCGCTGTTCGCAAGCCATTAGCGGTTTATTGCGCGAGCACGACATTCAGGTTTACGAACAAGGGGAAGGCGCTTCTCCAAACGCATTATTAGATGCATTTAAAAATGCCCCGCAAGCTGTTTTATTAGGCACTCGTTCCTTTTGGGAAGGGGTAGATGTTCCAGGGGACGCTTTACAAGCTGTGATAATTACCAAGCTCCCCTTTGATGTGCCTTCAGACCCAATTGTTGCCGCCCGCTCTGAAACGTTTGAAGAACCCTTTAGCGAATATTCTCTGCCAGAAGCCATATTAAAGTTTCGACAAGGCTTTGGGCGATTAATTCGCTCTGCTTCTGACCGTGGTGTAGTTGCCATTCTAGACCGCCGTGTACTGACCAAACAATATGGCCGCTATTTCATCGAATCACTGCCAGAGTGCACCTTAAAACAAGGGAATTCATCCGATTTGCCGCGCGCCGCTCAACGCTGGCTTAACCTTTAAGCGCAACCGTAATTATGTTTTCGCCGCACCAATTGACAAAACCATTCCGTTCCTGTAGGCTATAAATTATGTTAACTCCCGCTCAAAAATCGGTTGTTGAAGCGCCACTCGATGCGAAAATTTTCTTAACCGGCCCAGCGGGTTGCGGTAAAACCACCGCCGCCACAGAGCGGGTAATTTATTTAATTAACGCGGGTATTTCTGCTGATTCCATTTTAATTCTTACACCCCAAAGAACTTTGCAAGACCCATATTCCAGCCAACTGTTGCAGCAGCAATTTTCTGGCGGCGATGCGGGCTTTGCCACGGTAGGCGGATTGGCTCGCCGCATGGTAGATTTATTTTGGCCGCTGGCCGCCGAACAAGCCGGTTTTGCTCAACCAGACCAGCCACCTATTTTTTTAACGCTCGAAACCGCCCAATATTATCTCTCTCACTTGTTGCAGCCCAAACTTGAAGAAGGCTGGTTTGATTCATTAAGCATGGACCGCAACCGTTTGTACAGCCAAGTGGTAGATAATTTAAACAAATCTGCTGTTATTGGTTTTGACTACAAACAAATAGAAGAGCGATTAACCGCCGCCTGGATTGGCGACCCTGCTCAGAAACGAGTCTATGCAGATGCCCAAGCCAGCGCCACCCTCTTTCGTGAATATTGTTTGCAAAATAACTTGCTCGATTATTCTTTGCAATACGAGATTTTTATAAACCTATTATGGCCAAACCCAACGGTTCGTAATTATTTAACCAACACCTATCAGCATATCATTTACGACAACGTCGAAGAAGATATTCCAACCGCGCATGATTTAATTAAAGACTGGATGCCCGACTTGCAGTCAGTTCTATTAATTAATGACGAAGAAGGCGGTTTTCGCCGTTTCTTAGGAGCAGACCCGATTAATGGTTACACGCTGCGGGAAGCCTGCCAGCAAGAAGTTCACCTGCAAGAAAGTTTTGTCATGTCGCCGGAGATGAGCGGTTTGCAAATTGCCTTGGCAGAGGCCATCCGCCCAAGCGATTTTCCCGCCGCGCCAGAAGCAGACCCGCAATTGGCTTTTTCTATTTTGCGGCAACAAGATAACGAAGACGAACTACCCCGCTACTACCCCGAACTACTGGATTCGGTTGTGGTTGAAACCGAACGGCTCTTAGCCGAAGGCACCCCCCCCAGCGAAATTGCGATTCTTTCCCCTTACCTTTCAGACGCGCTGCGGTTTTCTTTGATGAACCGATTAAATGCCAAAAATATTCCAGTGCGTTCGCACCGTCCCAGCCGTTCGTTACGAGAAGAACCTGCCAGCCAAGCCCTGCTTACTTTGGCTGCAATAGCTCACCCCGCTTGGGAGATTATCCCTAGCCGCTTTGACCTTGCCTATGCTTTTCAACTGGCATTAAATACCGACTTAGTCCGTGCCCAATTATTGGCCGAAATTGTCTACCGCCCGCAGCAATTGGTTTTAAGTAATTTTGAAGATATTCGCGCAGAAACACAAGAGCGCATTACCTACCAACTCGGCGAACGCTATACCCAGCTACAAAACTGGCTGCTTGCCTATCGCCAAGAAGAACCATTACCCTTTGACCATTTTTTAAGGAAACTTTTTGGCGAAGTACTCTCTCAGCCAGAATTTGGCTATCACACCAACTTAGATGCAGCCCGCACCGCCGCCAGCTTAATTGAATCGGCTCAAAAATTTAGAGCCGCCATGGAACCCAGCAAAACCAGTTTGAGCGAACTAGGACGCGAATATTTAGCAATGTTGGCAGACGGCGTGATTGCCGCTCAATATTTGCTGCCTTACCAAGACAACCAAGAAGCCGTACTGGTTTCACCAGCCACCACCTTCTTGATGACCAACCGCCCGGTGAGTGTGCAATTTTGGCTGGATGCAGGCGCAAGCGGCTGGTACGAAAGGCTTTCTCAGCCGCTGACTCACCCCTATGTGCTTTCCCGTTACTGGGATCCCAACCAGGTTTGGAGCGATGCCGAAGAGCAAAACGCGCAATTAGAAGCCATGCACAATATGCTCAGCGGATTAATTCGCCGCTGCCGTCAACAAATCTACTTGGGCATTAGCAACTTAGGTGAAAGCGGCTACGAACAACGCGGCGATTTATTACGCGCTTTTCAAAAGGTATTACAGAATTAAATTGCAATTTGTATTTTCCACATAGTTGTATTTATCTTAAGGAGAATCAAATGAAAAAAATAATCTTCGTTGCGTTAATTTCCATAATGTTATTTAGCTGCACATTGCCTACCCAGCCAAGCGCAACATCAGAACAACCCACAGAAGAGGTTTCCTCTTCTCAAGCACTACCAAGCCCAACAGAAACACAAACTGAAGAAACCGCCGCCAGCGCTTGGCCAGAAAATATGCTCGCTTTTTATCCACTGACCGAAGATACAGCAGACCAAACCGGATATCAGGGCAGAGCAATCGCTCAAACTGGTCAGGTAACACCCAATGGCTTTGACTGTCGTCAACGTTGCGATTTAACCACACCTAATTTATTAGCCTTCACATTTAATCACTTTACCATTCAAGCGGAGTTTACTGTGCCAGAACTAAGCCCAGTGAATCAACCAGTGCTAGTCGGAGGCAATAATTACCGCTGGGCAATCATCCGCTTAATGCCAGACCAATCGGTTGCGTTAATTTACAACAACGACCAAGAAGTAAAATGCAGCCTTCAATACCAAACCAATGTTTGGCACCAAGCCGCCCTTACGTATGACGGCAGCACACTTCGGCTTTATTTAGACGGGAAAGAAGGCTGCAGCGTAACCGCTGAACTGCAAACCGGAGACAATAAAAACATTAGCCTGCTTGATTCAAGCCAAGATATTCCCTTTGGCGGTGTAATTCGCAACCTAACCATCTTCAACACAGTAGAAGTGCCAGCCGCCAGTGTTCCTGAAACCGCCAACCTAGATAACCCAACCATCCCTGCTGACCGTGTAGATTATTGGCTGGCAACCTGCCCAAGCGAAGCCGATTTAGCAGTCATCGATGCTGATTTAACTCTCAGCTTTGAATCTGACCCGACAGCCGGAACCTTTGAATGCACTTCAGCCAATGGTTCGCGTGATTTAACCGCCTTCCAGCGCAATGTGTACACCACCTTAATTGTGATGAAAAAGCTGGAGTTTACTCAGCCCTTGCCATGGACGGACAAACAACTTTACCAATGGCTTATCGACACCATTGATGGGATGCGGTTTCGCAGCGACATTGAAAATAGTTCTTGCTGCGACCCCGCTGGCATCATCAACATTCAAACCACTAATTTGGTAGCCACAAACACCAACCTTTGGATTAACCCACAATATGGGGTTGGATTAAAAGATTTATTGGTTTTAATGGTTCACGAAGCCCGCCACAATGAGTTTGGCGGGCATACCTGTGGCAGTAACGACAATACCCGCGCAGAACTAGGCGCTTGGGGTGTGCAATATTACTTACAAGAATATTTGGCAAACTATCCCAAAGACCTAGCCTTCCTAACCAGCACTTCGCCGGGCTTAGAAAATTATTACCAAGAACTGACCGAAGCCGACACTCAAACTATATTAGCCACACGCTTTTGTCAGGATAAATAGAAATTAATGCCCACTTACACCTATCGCACTTCCCAGCAAGAAATCCTCACCTACCCCGGCGGAAAAATGGGCATTTCTGCCGTTCCCGGGGCAGGTAAAACCTTTACCTTAAGCGCCCTAGCCGCCCAAATTATTAGCTCGGGGAAATTAAATACAGACCAAGAAATCTTAATCGTCACCCTCGTTAATTCCGCAGTAGATAACTTCACCGCCCGCATTGGCAAAATCATCGAACAACGCGGCTTAATTCCCCAGCTCGGCTACCGCGTGCGCACCCTGCACGGCTTGGCACACGACATTGTGCGAGAAAAACCAGCCTTAGCAGGGCTAGACGAGCGCTTTAGCATCATTGACGAGCGAGAAGCCGAATCCATTCGGCAAGCCGCCGCCCACGCTTGGCTTTCCGCCAACCCCTACGCCTTAGACGATTACTTCTCGCCAGAGATTGAAGAAAGCAAAAGAGACTGGATTCGCCGCCAACACCTGCCAGAAATGGCCCACAGCCTGGCTTTGGCTTTCATCCGCTCTGCCAAAGACGCCCGCCTGACCCCCGAAGCGTTAAGAAAAAAATTAGATGCCGCCCCGCCCCTGCCGCTGGCAGAAATGGGCTGGGCAATTTATGCCGATTATCAACGCGCGTTAATCTATCGCGGCGCCGTAGATTTTGACGATTTAATTCGGCTAGCCTATACCATCCTCGAATCGGACCCCGAATATTTAGCCCGCCTGCAATATCGCTTTCCATTTGTTTTAGAAGATGAAGCACAAGATTCCAGCGAAATTCAAGAAAAAATCTTAAGATTAATCGCCCAAGAAAACTGGGTTCGGGTCGGCGACCCCAACCAAGCCATTTTTGAAACCTTCACTACCGCCAACCCAAAATTGCTTAAACAATTTATTGCCGAAGAAGCCGATATTCAAAACGCGCTGCCTGAATCGGGGCGTTCCCAGCCAGCCATCATCAACCTTGCCAACCATTTAATCGATTGGGTCAATTTAAGCCACCCCGCTGAAGCCTGCCGAGACGCCCTCACCACCCCTTATATTGAACCCACCGCGGCAGACGACCCGCAGCCGAATCCCGTTATGAACAGCAGCGGCATCCGCCTGAGCCTGCAAAAACACACGCCCGAGAGTGAAATAGAAGCCATCGCCGATTCGCTGGTTGGCTGGCTGCCCAACCACCCAGAAGAAACCGTAGCGGTTTTGGTGCCACGCAACACCCGCGGGATTGAAGTGGTGAATGTCTTAAAGAATCGCGGAATTAATTACCTTGAATTAATCAACAGCACCAACAGTACCCGCATGACGGCTGGCGCTTTAGCAAACATTTTGGCTTATTTAGCTGACCCTTCTTCCCCCAAAAAATTAGCCACCACCTATCAGGTTTGGCGGCGGGCATGGCGGGATGAAGAGAGCGTGAAAGACTTGTTTAACCATGTCAGTGATTTAATTAAGAAGGTTCGGCATGTGGAAGAGTATCTTTTTCCAGCTGGAGACATGCCCAGCCAATGGTTGGCAGCCCTTCGGGAGTCTGAACCGGAGGAAGTGACCGCCGAGCTGGAAAACTTTCAGCAGGTTATTCGCAATTGGCAGGGCATCACCTTACTTCCTATCGACCAAATGATTTTAACCTTGGCACAAGAATTGTTTACCGAACCCGCCGAGTTGGCGCTGGCGCATAAATTGGCATTGGTATTAAAAAAA
>CAYOGW010000036.1:0-13216 GCA_964403635.1 uncultured Anaerolineaceae bacterium
AGAAAAAGTAGGCTTGCCCAAAAATGGCATCGAGTTTCAGATGCTCTATGGCATTCGGCGAGACTTGCAAGAACAGTTGGCTGCCGAAGGGTATCCAGTCCGCGTTTATGTTGCCTATGGGGCGCAGTGGTATCCCTACTTTATGCGCCGCCTAGCAGAAAGACCAGCCAACATCTGGTTTTTCGTCAGTAACTTATTTAAATAATCTCAATGATGCCGCCCGCAAGGCGGCGTCTTTTTTTTTGACGTACAATTAATCCATGTTTAATCAAACTCCGTTGGCTATTGTCACTGGCGCAGCCCATCGCCTCGGGAAAGCCTTTGCATTAACCTTAGCAAAAGAAGGTTACGCGGTGGTAGTTCATTACAACGATTCGAAGCAAGCTGCTCAAGCCACCGTTGATGAAATAACAGCCCTTGGCGGGTTAGCCTTTCCTGTTTCTGCGGATTTAACCCAACCGGCTCAGGTTGAAGCTTTCTTCCGTCAAATTGATGAAATCCCATATCCGTTAACTGTGCTGGTGAATTCTGCCGCCGTTATGCCCAGTGGAAATTTAAAACAACTCACCCTAGAAACTTGGCAAAGCACCCTTGCGCTTAATTTAACCGCTCCTTTTTTAATGGCACAACAAGTCGCTCAACGCATGCAGCAGGGATTAATTGTTAACATAACCGACATCGCCGTGCAAAAAACCTGGACGAATTTTCCAGCTTATTCAGTCAGCAAAGCCGGTTTAGAGATGCTCACCCGTCAATTGGCGCGTACCTATGCCCCAGCCATTCGGGTTAATGCCATAGCACCTGGCTTGGCTTTAAAATCTACTGAAATGCCCGTAGAGGAGTGGCAAGCCTTAGCCAGCCGCTTGCCGCTTAAACGAGCCGCGGAGATTAATGAACTCACCGCCACGCTCAAATTTTTACTTGAGAATCAGTATGTCACCGGCGAAACCATCCGCGTGGATGGCGGTTACTCACTTATTTAATTAAAGGAGATTCAAATGCCAGAAACCCCAGAATATTTATCAGAACGCTTAAAAAGCGAAGGTGAAAAAATGGCTTTATTTTTTGAAGTGCTTACGCCAGAACAATGGCAAACCGAAGTGTATACCGAAGGTGAACATTGGACGGTTCGTTCGGTATTGGCTCATTTTGTCACTGCCGAACGTGGGTTTGTAAAAATCTTTTCTGGCATCAACCAAGGTGATTCCGGCGTTGGTGAAGATTTTGACATAGACCGCTACAACGCCAGCCAGCAAAGAAAAACCAGCCAGAGCACCCCAGCCGAACTGTTAGAGCAATTTAAACAAGTGCGAGCAGAAATGACCGCCTTTGTCGCTTCTTTAACAGAAGCCGATTTACAAAAAGAAGGGCGGCATCCTTATTTGGGCGTAACAACCTTAGCCGAAATGGTCAAAATGGTTTATCGCCACAATCAAATCCATCGCCGTGACCTGCGCTCTCTAGACCATGTCTCTGGATAATTATTTAGTTCGTTTCTCTCAAACAACAAAATTTATACTGGCTCTTTTTTCTTTTTTTTGGGGGCTAGCCGTTGCCAATTATTTAATTGGTACGCCTAATTGGGGTGCTGTTCCACTTATTGTTGGGTATTTATTTATATTGATTTCAGCAGCCGGTTGGTTGGATGTCTATTTTGAACGAGTCGGCAATATGGTTTACGAAATTTCACATGCCGACTGGGCAGCCTTGAAACCTTACATGCTCAATCGAGCATTATCAGGCTTGTTTGGAATAAGTGTTCTTTTTCTTTTATTAATTAATACATTAAATACAATGTTATTGGTTTATTTCGCCATTACCATCGCCCTCATCCTTGCCGCCAGCGTACCGCCTTTTTCTTTGTCCAAGCGTGGCTTCGGCGACCTTGTCTACGCGGTTGTGCTGGGGCATTTCATCCCTGCCTTAGCATTCTTAACCCAGCAAGACTCGCTTCACCGCATGCTGCCTTTGCTTTCTTTGCCGGTTACATTTATGTTTCTCGCTTTTTTCATCTCTCAAAATTTTGAGCATTTTGCCCGCGACCAAAAATATTCTCGCCAAACCAGCTTAACCTGCATGGGTTGGCAAAATAGCATTTTGTTGCTTAACGCCTTTTTGCTTATTCCTTATTTTTTGTTGGCTTTCAGTGGTTTGTTGGGCATCCCTTTTCGATTAATCTGGCCCGCGTTGCTCACGCTTCCTTTGGCAATTTACCAAATTTATATGTTTTGGCGCATAGCCGAAGGCGCAAACCCTTCCTGGATCATGATTCGCTGGGTAGGTCTTGCAATTGTCGTGATCACTTTGTATTTAATGACCTACACGCTTTTAATTAATTAAAGAGAGAACTATGCCAGAATTTTTAACTTTACTTCCACCGGATGAAGCCCGCCAAAAGATGATACGTTTGCTGGCTCCCCTTAGCCTTTCTACCGTTATCGAAACAGCCGCCTCGCTCGGGCGTGTCACCGCTGAAGATATCCTTGCGCCGCACCCGTTACCTGAGTTTCCCCGCTCAACGGTAGATGGCTTCGCTGTGAAAGCGCGGGATACCCACGGGGCTTCAGAATCGTTGCCTGCTTATTTAAAATGTATCGGTGAAATTCCAATGGGGGCGGCTCCAAGTGTAGAAATTCAAACCGGACAAACAGTCATTATCCATACGGGTGGAATGCTGCCCGCGGGAGCAGACGCGGTGGTCATGCTCGAATACACCCAGACCCTTAGCGGCGAAATTGAAATTCTGCGCGCGGTTGCGGATGGTGAGAATGTTATCCGTGTTGGTGAAGATGTTTCGGCGGGACAGGTGGTCATTCCAAAAGGTAGCTTAATCCGCCCGGCAGAACTGGGCGGATTAATGGCGCTAGGCATTAATAAATTGCGCGTAACCAATAAGCCAAGGGTGGGATTAATTTCCAGCGGAGATGAGGTGATTTCACCGGAACAAGAGCCAAAGCTGGGCCAGATACGGGATATTAATGCCTATACCCTCGCGGCTTTAATCGAAAAAGCGGGCGGGCTAGCCGTGCAATATGGCATCGTTTCAGATGAATTTGACAGCTTAAAAAAGATGGCTGCCAAGGCTTTAAATGAATGTGATGTGGTAGTGATTACAGCGGGCTCTTCAGCATCTACTCGAGATATGACCGCCGATGTGATTCGTCAACTGGGGGAGCCGGGCGTGTTGGTGCATGGAATTAATACCAAGCCGGGCAAGCCGACTATTTTGGGGGTTTGTGGCGGCAAGGCGGTTTTGGGTTTGCCGGGTAACCCAGTTTCGGCTTTGGTTAACGGGTATTTGTTTTTAGAGCCAGTCATTCATGTTTTGGCTGGGCTGGTTGGGCAGCCGCCCAAAGGGTTTGTGCCAGCAACCTTAACCGTTAATTTGGCTTCTCAGGCTGGGCGGGAAGATTGGCAGCCGGTACGGTTGGCTGCCAGCGAGAAAGGTTGGATGGCTGAACCTATTTTCGGTAAGTCGAATTTAATTTTTAATTTGGTTTCTGCCAATGGGTTAATTAAAATTCCAGCCGATGCGACCGGTTTGAGCGCTGGTGAAACGGTTAACGTATTTTTAATTTAATCAGCAGGAAGTTGGTTTCGAAGAGATTTATCCAAAGCGCGTAATATCAGTAATAATCCAACAGAGATGAGAATTAATAAAGCGGAGAGGGCGACTGCTACTTGCAGGCTTTGCTCTAACCCTAAATAAATGGCCAATGGCATGGTTTGGGTGCTGCCGGGTAGGTTTCCGGCAAATAAAATGGTTGCTCCAAACTCACCTAGCGCGCGAGTCCACGCGAGGATAATGCCGCTTAACAAAGAATGCCCTGCCAGTGGGATATAAACAAAACGGAACATTTGCCATTCGCTGGCTCCAGCCACACGCGCCGCTTCTACAAGCTGGGTATCTACTTCGCTGAAGCCGCTGCGGGCAGAGCGAATATAAAGCGGAGCAGAGACAAAGGCTTGCGCCAAAATAACGGCGGCGGTACTAAAAGGTAATGAAATCCCAAACATATTTAAAACGGGGCTAAAAACGCCTTTTCTGCCGAAGGCTAACAGCAGCGCCAAACCTGCTACTGAGGGTGGTAACACCACTGGCAGGTCTACGATTAATTGCAATAAATTTTTCCCTTTAAATTGCCAATGTGCCAACAGATAGGCGAGTGGTGTGCCAAACGCGATTGTCAACGCAACGCTGATAAGGCTGGTGAAAAGGCTTAGTTTTAACGCGGAGATGGCGGTTTCAGAGCCGATGGCTTGAAAAAACTCGCTTTGGCTGGCTTGCATGAGTAAAGTGAGAATGGGGATACCCAATAAGCCCAAAATAATTAAAGACGGAAGGAGAAATATAAAATCTAGTTTTTGTTTCATGCGCTAGGGGGCGGGTGAAAAACCAACCTTTTGTAAAATTTCTTGTCCTTGCGGCGAGAGGATCAATTCTATAAATTGTTGAGCCAAGGTTGGGTTTTCAGAAGTTTTTAAAATGCCAATAGGATAAATGGCAACACTGTTTAATGCTGGGGGGATATTAAGGTAGTTTAATTCGGGAGCGCTGGTTGCATCAGATAAATAGACGAATCCTGCATCGGCTTCTCCTAGTTTAATTTTTGCCAACACTTGCCGAATGTTCTCTTCCTGTGAAACCACATTTTGATTTACTTTAATTAAAAAAGAATCGCCAAAGAACTTGTTCATTTTTATTAAGGATTCTAAGGTGTATTTCCCTGCTGGAACCTGCGGGGCGGCGAGGATTATTTTTATATCCGAGCGGGTTAGGTCTGGCAGGGTTTTAATGTTGGCAGGGTTGCCCTCAGCTAAGAGAACGATTAATTGGTTGCTGGCAAAAGGCTGGGGGGAGCCCGCCACCAGTAGGTCCGCTTCCAATAGTCGATTCATTTCATCTAGGCTGGCTGGTGCAAAAATATCCGCCTGTGCGCCTTGTTCAATTTGAGTTCGCAGGGTTTGAGAAGCGGCAAAATTAAATTGCAATAACACTTGCGGATGCTGGCTTTGAAATACTTGACCCATTTCGGTGAAGGCATCGGTTAAAGAGGAAGCCGCAAAAATAGTTAATGTTTCTGGTTGTGGGCTGGCGCATGCGCTTAAGAGAAGCAATCCAATTAACCAGATGAAGATGCGTCTTTTCATGCTTGGCAGTATATCAAGAATAAGTTGGCAAGGTTATAATTTTTGTATGTCACTTTATTTACATGATATTCCCTTGGCTGAAGCCCAAGAGCGATTTAAAAATGAATTAACCGCCGCTAATTTGTGGGGCGTGCTTGGGGCCGAAAGCATAGAATTAAATGAATTTGCTTTAGGTCGCGTGTTGGCAGAATCGGTTTGGGCAATACAATCTTCTCCGCATTATCATGCCAGCGCGATGGATGGGTTCGCGGTGCGGGCTGAATTAACGGCGGGGGCTATGCCTTCGGCGCCGGTGATTTTGCTTTTGCAGGCGGGCTCACCCCAAGCTGCCTACGTGGATACGGGCGATGCGCTTCCGGTTTGGGCAAACGCGGTGATTCCGATTGAGAATGTTGAACCGTTAGACGCGGCGGGTCAAATGGCAGAAGATGCGCGAAAGCCAGCCATGTTGAGAATACGGGCTTCGGTTGCGCCGTGGAGCCATGTTCGTCCGCTGGGAGAAGATATTGTCGCTACTCAGTTGGTGCTTCCGGCGGGGCATGTGTTAAACCCGTTCGATTTGGGAGCGATTGCCGCCGCTGGGCATACCACTGTAACGGTTGCCAGAAAGCCCAAAATTGCTATATTGCCCACTGGTACTGAATTGGTTAATCTCGGTGCAGAACTGCGGGCGGGGGACATTTTGGAATATAACTCGCTAGTGATGGCAGCTCAGGTGAATGGGATGGGGGCAGAAGCAACCCGCTACCCAATTACGCCCGATGATTTTGAATTAATTACATCAAGAGTAAAGCAAGCCGCCATTGAAAGTGATTTGGTTTTATTAAATGCCGGTTCTTCGGCAGGCAGTGAAGATTTTTCTGCCAGTGTTGTGGCGCGGTTGGGAAAGCTTTTGGTGCATGGTGTGGCGGTTCGCCCGGGGCACCCGGTGATTTTAGGAATGCTGAGTGTTCCAGCCGCGAATGAAAATAAATTAAAGAAAGTTCCGATTATTGGGGTGCCTGGGTATCCAGTTTCGGCAGCATTGACGATAGAAATATTTGTAGAAAATTTAATCTCTACTTGGTTGGGAAAAGCGGCTTCTCAAGCCCAAGAGCTAGAAGCCCAAATTACCCGAAAAACGACCTCACCTGCTGGAGATGATGATTACATTCGGGTGGTGGTGGGCGAAGTATCTGGTAAAACCTTAGCGGCTCCTATCGCGCGCGGGGCTGGTGTCATTACCTCGCTTGTGAGGGCAGATGGCTTGGTTGTATTGCCGCGCGGCGTTCAGGGGGTAGAAGCAGGTGAGTTGGTGAAGGTGCGATTGATTCGTCCAAGAGAAGCCATCGCCAGAACTATATTTGCCATAGGCTCTCATGATGTAATTTTAGATTTGTTATCTCAGCATCTTTCCAAAGAGGAACGGCGGTTGGTTTCTGTAAATGTCGGCTCACAGGGTGGATTAATTGCTTTAAAACGGGGGGAAGCCCATTTAGCCGGTTCGCATTTGCTTGACCCTCAAAGCGGGGAATATAACTTTTCGGCTATTCGCCAGTATTTACCCAATACCCCGGTTCAGGTGGTTGGTTTTGTTAATCGCGAACAAGGTTTGATTGTAAAGAAAGGCAACCCGCTGGGGTTAAAAAACTTAACTGATTTAATGAATTCAGATGTTACTTTTATTAATCGACAACGAGGTGCGGGTACGCGGGTATTGCTGGACTATCAATTGGAATTGGCTGGGATAAAGCCTGAATCGATTCGTGGTTATGAAGAAGAAGAATATACTCACTTGGCTGTTGCGGCAGCGATCGCTTCAGGTCGCGCAGACTGCGGACTCGGTATCCCTGCGGCGGCTCAGGCGCTGGATTTAGACTTCATTCCTCTATTTAATGAACGATATGATTTGATTATTCCGCAAGTGCATTATGAAAATGCTTTGCTCCAGCCTTTATTATCCTTATTAAAATCGCAATCATTTCAGAATGCTGTAAAAGCATTGCCGGGGTATGATACTAGCCAAATGGGAAATTTAATATTGGAGGCTGGTCATGTATAGTGCCTTAGTTGTAGATGACAATCGCTTAACCGCGGATTCGTTGGTGCGGGTTTTAAAGGCTTTAAACATTCAGGCGAGGGCTGCTTACGGCCCTGGGCCAGGGATGGGCATTTTAAATGCAGAAGTTCCAGATATTGTCTTTTTAGATATTAATATGCCCGGCTTAACTGGTTTCGAAATTTTAGGCTTTATCAGTCGTGAACCGCGTTTTAAAGGTGTTCCGGTATTTATTGTTACATCCGATGATCAGCCAGAAACCCGCCAGCAAGCGATTAAAAGTGGCGCAAGAGATTTGTTGGTTAAGCCGGTTAATGTGGAAATGGTTGAAGCAGCATTAAAAAAAGCTTCTTTAATTAAATAAATAAATAAATTTGTACCTACTAAAAATGACGAGTAAAACGCTCGTCATTTTTTTTATTAGAAAACTTATCAATTTTTCTTTTTCCACTGTACCCTACGTTATAATCACAGCGGAGGAAAAAGTATGCCAATTAATGCAGGAATTCCAGCGCCAGAATTTTCTTTAAAAGATGAAACAGGAACTGTACGAAAGTTAAGTGATTTTCGAGGCAAAACGGTTCTTCTCTATTTTTATCCAGAAGATGATACCCCTGGATGCACCAAAGAAGCCTGTAATTTTCGAGATGATTACTCTGCTTACGAAAAAGCAGGCGTTGTTATTTTAGGGATAAGTCCAGACACCCCCGAATCACATTCAAAATTTAAACAAAAATATAAATTGCCATTTACCTTGCTCGCAGATGAAGGTCATGTGATTTGTGACGCATATGGTGTTTGGGGACCTAAGAAATTTTTAGGTCGTTCTTACCAAGGTGTATTACGCACTTCATTCTTGATAGATCCACAAGGGAATATTGCTCAGGTGTTTGAAAATGTTAAACCGGCAATCCATAGTGAAGAAGTACTCGCATCTGTAAAGGTTTAATTTAATTAATGGAACGAGATTTAAAACCGGCAAGATACGCTACATTTTTAGCTCTGGCATTAATTTTAGGGTTTTATTTATTAACCTTAGCAACGTGGAGTCCTTGGCTTTCTTTGTTGGTTGCATTAATTTCTGCTGGGTTGGGTACCGCAGTTTTAGAGTATTGGTTACGCCTTTCCCTTGAACGTTCCAATGATAAGCCATCCATCAAGTTAGAAAACCAAGAGCTGTTTTCATCCATGCTTCGATTGCAGCGGAACTACTTATCTGCGCAATCGAACAAAGATGTTTTAGAAGCAATATTAGAGTTTGGGCAAAAATTTTTACAAGCGCGCGGCTCATCTTTTTTGCCTTATGGAAATTGGGGACAATCTTTACCCGCTTTATTTCAGGGTGATGTGCCTGATAGTGTATTACAGGGATGGTCTTCTAGGCTACGCGCCGCAGAAACCCGTCAGACGTGCCGAGAATGCCAGATTTTGCACGGCGGCCCCGGGTGCGGCCTGCTGGCTCCCGATTCATCTGCTCAGCAGCCTGTTATGTGTTTTTCAATTAAGTTAGAAAAAGAAGAAATTGGCGTTTTAAATTTCTATTTTTGGGCAGTACCCGATGCAATTGACCAAGAAAAATTAAAATATTTTAAAGATGTTGTTGGCTTAGCCGAAAATGCTTTGGCAGGTTTACATGCCCGTGAGCAAGAAATGGCTGCGTTGCGATATTTGCAACAAGATATGGGGCCAAAAAATGAAGCGCCAAATTTATTAGGAAGTTTGTTGAACAATGTATTGACCGCTTTGGATTTGGATTTTGCTTTGTTTTATATTCCATCTGAATTAAGCGCCCAAGCGGACTCCCCCTTGCTTTTATCCCGTGTGAGGCAAGGTGGGGCAGTTGCTGCAAACGAACCCGATTTACCCTTTATTGAAGGAGTGTGGCGAAGTGTCTCCGCGAGTGGTAAACCAGTCTCTTTAAAAAATGTTACCTTGAATAATAAAGAAATGTGGCAGGTTTTGTTGGCTTTGCCGCTTTCTTGGAGTGGTGAACATTTGAGTGGCGTTTTGATGTTGGGCTCTAATTCACATCAATCTTTTTCTGCCAGACACCTGATGTTGTTAGAGACGATAGCGACTCAAGCTGCTTTATTAACCCAAAATGCACATTTGATGAAGCGGGTTGAATATCAAGCCGTTGTAGATGAAAGAACCCGATTGGCCCGTGAAATTCATGACGGTTTGGCGCAGACATTGGCGTTTTTGAAAATTCAATCATCTCAAATGCAAAATTACGCCATGCGCGGTGATATGGATCGATTAACCAGCACGTTGCAGTCTAATTATCAAACCCTATCGGAAGCGTATTTAGATGCCCGCCAAGCGATTGATAATTTACGCAGGCTGCCGACTTCAAACCTAAGAAATTGGCTTAATCAGGTGATACAAGATTTTGAAGATGGAACGGATATTAATGTAATTACGGATGAATTTGATTTCAATTTTACGCTTCAACCCAATATTCAGGCTCAATTAATTCGTATTGTGCAAGAAGGGTTAAGCAATATTCGAAAGCATGCAAAGGCTACTCAAGTTAAGTTAATTGGGCGTCAAATAAGCGGCGGGTTTTTAGTTGAAATTGTGGATAATGGTCTTGGTTTTGATCCTGAACGGTTAGGATTAGAAGCTCGTTATGGTTTGCGTGGCATGAGAGAACGAGCCGAAACGATTAATGCAGATTTTCAAATTAGGAGCAAGGTGGGACAAGGAACAACAGTTTCGCTGTTTTTAATCCAACCTGAGCGGGAAGTTCAATGACGATGATTAATGTTTTAGTAGTAGATGACCATGCTTTGTTTCGCAAAGGGTTGGTTGGATTGTTGTCTGAAATGCCAAATATCGCTGTTGTCGGTGAAGCCTCGAACGGTCAGACTGCTTTAAGTATGTTAGAAAACTTATCACCCGATGTTGTTCTTCTAGATATTAATATGCCTGTGTTAGATGGCTTACAGACATTGGCTGAAATGCGAAAGATTAATCCAAAGCAGAAGATCATCATGTTGACGATTTCTCAACACGATGATGATTTAATGGGTGCTGTAATGGCTGGGGCAAATGCATATTTATTAAAAAATGCCGAGCCAGAGGGTTTACGAAATACAATCGAGCAGGTCCATCGTGGCAATTCAGTACTTTCTCCAGAAATTACTGAAAAGATGTTTCAGGCTGTTCGGCGTTCTCAACAAGATAATAGTAAAAACTTGTTGAGTGATAGAGAAGTGGATGTTTTAAAATGCTTAGCGCGTGGTCAAACGACCAGCCAAGTGGCAGCTAGTTTGTTTATTTCTGAAAATACGGTAAAAACACACATCCGACATATTCTAGAAAAAATGGAAGTTAATAATCGTGCGGAGGCGGTTGCCCGAGCGGCTCAATTAGATTTGTTATAATTCTAGGTATTGTCATGCGGGTGATTGTTTAATCACCCGCAAAACTTGTCTAAATACCCCAATCTGCTTTTTTTTGCGGGTGACAAATGAGAGAAAGTTCGATATATTTGTTCAGCATTTTTAATCATTATGGTTAATAAACTTTCTTCTAATAAGCGAGTTCTCATTGTATCGGCCAACCCATTGTTCAGAGATGGCCTGCGTAATCTTTATGCCAGTAAGTGGCAAGGAAAAGCCGAAATTATTGGCACGCCAGCCACGATGAGCGATACAATAGTGGCACTTGAAAATCAGGAACCTGACTTAGTGATTGTTGACTTTGATGACAGGACCATTGATCAGGTTGAATTTTTAAATCAGTTTGTAACAGGAAGCAGCCCTATGCAAGTGGTACTGGTTTCTTTGGGTGAGTCTGGGGAAGTTTTGCTGTATGATCGAAAGCGGTTAACGCCTGCTCAAGTTGATCACTGGCTAAGCAACCCTTGGGCAGAATAATCTCAATGGTCTTTACGAGGAGATAAAGATATGCGGAATGCAAGACATTTTATAGTAATTGCTCTTTTAGTGTTGGTAGTAGCCTACCTTACCGATTATGGTTTGGTATCTTTAAAGTTGTTGCCAATCGCTGCTAGCGCTCAAGCACAACCAATCGACTGGCTTTTTGACCTTCAGTTTAAGTTTATAGCCTTTTTGTTTGCCTTAATCATGGTGCCTTTACTCTACAGCTTAATTGTATTTCGCCGTAGAGACGGAGATACCAGTGATGGTGAACATATTGAAGGACATACAGGTCTAGAAATCACTTGGACAATTATTCCTTTAATCATTGTGATTTGGCTTGGATGGATTGGTGCGGATAATTTAGCTCAAGTTCGTAGGGTAGACCCGCAAGCCGCAGAAATTAAAGTGGTTGGTTTTCAGTGGTCTTGGCGCTTTGAATATCCTGAAGGATTCACATCAAATGAGCTTTATTTACCGGTAAATAAACAGGTTGTATTAAAAATGGAAAGCCCAGATGTGCTTCACTCCTTTTGGGTTCCGGAATTCCGAATTAAACAAGACCTAGTGCCCGGTCGCGTAGTCGATTATCGGGTTACCCCATCTTTAATTGGAAAATATAAGGTTCGCTGTGCAGAAATCTGCGGCACTTCCCATTCTTATATGGAATCGGCTGTTGTTGTTGTTTCTCAAGCCGATTATGATGCATGGGTTTCTCAAAAAGCTGCAGAGGCAGCTGCCGAAGCCCTCGCTGCGGCTGGAGAACCAAGCGCTGAACGTGGCGAGAAACTTTATCAAGAACAAGGCTGTAAAGCTTGCCACTCTTTAGATGGTACCGTTGGCGTTGGCCCAACTTGGTTAGGATTGTTTGGTCGTGTAAATAGACCGCTTGCAGATGGTTCGGTTGTTGCTTTGGTTGATGAAGCATATCTATCAGAATCAATTCATGACCCAAATGCAAAGACGGCTGAAGGGTTTTCCTTAAACGCGATGCCTCAGTTTAAATTGTCTGAAGGTCAGATTGCTGATTTAATTGAATTTATCAAGTCTCTTGGTGAATAAAAGGTAGGAGGATTTTTATGAAGAAATTCCTTTCGTTGGGGCTTGTAAAGGGCCTTTGGTATCAAATTGCCGGAACAGTGGTGGGTGGGCTTTTCATTACTGGTATTCGGGCTTTGATGGGCTTGCAAGCTTTTGACAAGAATTTTGGTTTCACCGAACCAGCTTGGGTTTTTGGTGGTTTGGTTGGAGCGCTTTCGTTTTTGGTTGGTGTCGGTGCAGTTGCCGATTGGTGGAGTTGGGCAAAAGGGATTTCAACTTCCGATCACATCGAAGATACGCCGGGCTGGGAAAAATATTTTGGCGTATCCATGGACCATAAGGTCATCGGTATTCAATATGTATTTACAGCCTTAGCTTTACTTTCAATTGGCGGCTTATTCGCCCTCATTTTCCGAGCCGAATTAGTGACTCCTGGTATGCAGTTGATTTCGTTGCAACTTTACAACACCTTAATGTCGCTGCATGGCATGATTATGATTGTCTCGATTTTGCTTGGCGTAGCAGGGATGCTTAATTATTTAGCTCCCTTGCTTATCGGCGCGCAAGATATGGCTTTCCCGCGATTAAATGCATTTTCATTTTGGGTAGCTGTACCTGCGGCAGTCCTTTTGCTGTCGAGTATGTTTTTAGGTGGCTTTGATACCGGTTGGACAGGTTATCCGCCTCTTTCGCTGCGCGCGCCATTAGGCATTCAAATGTTTTATCTTGGTGTTTGGGTTGCAGGTTGGTCATCAATCTTAGGCGGTTTAAATCTCATCGTAACAGTAATTCGAATGCGAGCGGAAGGTATGACTCCTTTCAGAATGCCTATTTTTGTATGGGCTTCTCTTGCAACTTCAATCATTTCCCTCACCGCAACTCAGATGATTGGTCTAGCATTTCAACTGGTTATTTTTGAGCGTTTGTTCGGAATGCCATTTTTTGATGTCGCCAAAGGTGGAAATCCAGTTCTGTTTCAGCATCTATTTTGGTTCTATTCTCATCCAGTTGTTTACGTATTCGTATTACCCGGCTTGGGTGTAATTTCAGAACTGTTGCCTGTGTTTGCCCGTAAGCCATTGTTTGGATATCGCTGGGT
>CAYOGW010000036.1:13316-22451 GCA_964403635.1 uncultured Anaerolineaceae bacterium
GGGCCACCAAATGCCACCGTATCTACCGATTTGCAACTCCATGATACTTACTATGTGGTTGGGCATTTTCATGAAACCATGTTTGGCGGATACGTCTTCCCGTTTTTTGCCGCGCTTTATTATTGGTACCCTAAAGCCTTTGGTAAACGATTAAATGAAACATTGGGCAAGTGGCATTTTTGGTTGATGGCTCCAGCTTTCACTTTAATGACATTAGGAATGATGCGTATCGGTATGTTGGGTATGCGCCGCAGAATTGCAGATTATGACCCCGCTCTCGGCTTTGATTTGTGGCACTGGGTATTAACCATTTGTGCTTATTTAATTGCCGCTTCGGTATTAATCTTTTTCTATAACATATACATCACGGCCAAAAAAGGCGAACCAGCCAAAGGGAATATTTGGAATTCCCGCTCACCTGAGTGGCAAGTTGCATCTCCAATGCCAGCTCATAATTACGACAAGCCATTTGAAGTGGTCGGTGAGCCGTACGACTATGGTAAGCCAGATGCGCCTTATATCAAGTTCGGTAAATAAGCAAGGAAGGGATGAATTTTATGTCTCATGTTGACTCAAAAGCCCTTGTACGTGGCATAAACGTATTTATTGCACTGGCACTATTAACTGGGCTTGAATTCGTTGTTGCAATTACCAACGCCTCAATTTTGCTACTAACAATTACCGCGGTAATTAAAGCAGGGTTAGTGCTTTGGTATTACATGCACGTTTACAAGGTTAATGAAAGCGAACTAGGTGGCGATCATCATAGCTATGCTTGGAAATTAGCCACTAACCGCTTAGGTTTATGGTTATTCATTCTTTCTGATGCTTTCTTGTTTGCTGGTTTATTGGTCACTCGTTTTAATTTATTAGGCTTAACCCGCCCACATTTAAATCAAACCCTCGGCCTTGTTGTTACAGCCGTGCTCTTGGTTTCTTCTTTCTTTATGAACCGTGCAGAAACCCAAATGGCGCTTGGTAACATTAAAGCCTTTTTAAACAATACCCTCATTACAATTATTTTGGGGGCTGGGTTTGTTGTCGGTGTAGTAGGCGTGGAATGGCAATTGGCAGCCGAAGAAGGCTTGAAAGCAGGGGCCAATGCTGAAGGTGCCGTATTCTATATGATGACCGGTATGCATGCCTTCCATGTTATTACCGGTGTAATTTTCTTAATCATCATTTACTTAAATGGTAAAAAAGGCATTTACACAACCGAAAAGCACTGGGCAGTAGAAGCAGCAACTGTTTATTGGCATTTTGTAGACCTCGTTTGGATTTTCTTTTATCCAGCGCTCTACCTAATGGGTAAGCTTTATTAAAAGGCCGTAAAAAATAATAAAAAAAGGTGCGGCACGCCGCACCTTTTTTTATCCATCAAAAGTGGTAAATAATGAAAAAACAAATTTTTATCCGTATCTTAATAAGCATTGCTTTAGGGATTTTAGCAGCCATACTTTTAAATGAAATTTCATTTTATTTCTTAAAATCAGAAGCAGGCCGTCCCCCACAAGAGATTGCGCTCGTAATCCCTTTAGGCACATCAGAAAAAATCGCGCGCGGCGAATCAAACCCAGCGATACCAGAAAATATGGTTTTCGTAACAGGTGATACGCTTTTGGTAAAGAATGATGATGTGGAAGCCCATACGTTAGGTCCATTATTTATACCGCCGGGCACATCGGCTAGTTTAAAGCTTAACGAAGCCCAAAATTTAACCTATGCTTGTTCATTTCAGCCTGGTCAATATTTTGGGTTAGACGTTCGCGAGCCCGTCACCATTGGAACCCGCATTTATGGCGTATTATTTGGTGGCATCCCATTAGGGGCTTTATTGGGTCTTTATAGTCTGCTTGTTTGGCCCATTAAGCAAGATAAGTAATCTAACAATGTATCTTAAAAAAATATTTAGCCGAACATGGCTATTTACAACAGTTCTGGTTATTGTCGGCAGTTTGGTCTGTGTACGATTGGGAATTTGGCAGTTAGATCGCTTAAATCAACGAATCTCTTTTAACAATCATTATCTCGAAGTAATTAAAATGCCAACGCTTCAGCTTCCGGTGGAGGATGTAATTAATTTAGAAGAAATGGAATATCGAAAAGTAGAAGTAACTGGTAATTATGACTTTGAAAATCAGGTTGCTTTAAGAAATCGATATTACAAAATTGAAGGAATTAGCCAGCCTGGATACCATTTAATTACGCCATTAATCCTTGAAGATGGGACAGCGGTCATGATTGAAAGGGGATGGATTCCCTACGCTGGGAACGAATCTCCCGAGCAGTGGCGGGCTTACGATGAAACTGGCTTAGTAATCATCAGCGGAATCCTACGCTTGGGGCAAACCCAAGCCGAATTAGGTGGGGTGCCAGACTCTACTTTGATGCCCGGTCAAACTTCTTTAAAGTTTTGGAATTTAATTAATCTGGAAAGAATCTCTAGCCAAGTCCCTTATCCGCTATTGCCTGTATTTATACAGCCAAATGTTGATGAGAAGAAAACAAATCCGCCATATCCATTTCAACCCGAAGTTGAGATTTCGGAAGGTCCACACATGGGTTATGCTTTACAATGGTTCGCGTTCGCCGCAATTTTATTTTTTGGTTACCCCATTTATTTAGCAAAACAACAAGAGACGGAGAATTAATGATGAAGTTTTCCTTAACAACTGGTTTCTCAAAACTAGCTTTGCTTGCGTTTATTTCGGTACTAATTTTAACAGTGGGTGGTCTTTTGGTTTCAACCGGAGATTGCACCAGTTGGCCATTTTGTTTACCGAGTTCTCTAGCAGGATATGGTCAATTAATGCATCGAGTTTCGGCAGGAATCACGATTGTGATTATGCTGGCGTTGTTGTTTGAAGCATGGCGCAGCCAACGTGACGAGCGCGTTTTGTTGCCGCTCACTACCATCGCTGTGACCTTATTTTTTGCTGAAATATATGTCGGCGCCATTCAGGTTACCCGTTTGTTTCCGCTTTATTTAAAAGTAATGCATTCCATCACCGCTTTTTTGGCTGGTCTGGCTCTTCTGAGCTTGGTCATTGCGGCGGGTTTGCTCTCTCGCCAAGGGGTTGATTATCCGCCGTTGGATATTCGCCAACGACTAAAAGATTTCTTAATGCTTACCAAACCAGTGATTGTTTTATTACTCTTGGTAACTACTTTTGCAGGGATGGTCGCTGGAGGAAAGGCTTGGCCTAGCTGGGATATTGTGCTTTGGACATTGCTTGGCGGCGCGTTGGCAGCGGGCGGCTCTGGGGCGTTGAACCAGTATATTGACCGTGATTTAGATAAAAATATGCAACGCACTTCCAAACGTCCTATGGCTTCTGGGCGCATGACTCCGGCCGAAGGGCTTTCGTTTGGATTGGCGGTTTGTATTATTAGTTTTTATATGATTGCCGGACAAGTGAATTTTCTGGCTGCCTTTTTATCTTTAGCAGGGATTTTTTACTATGTTATTTTATACAGTGTCTTGTTAAAGAAAGCCACCGTGCAAAATATCGTTATTGGCGGCGGGGCAGGCGCAATTCCTCCTATGGTTGGTTGGGCGGCGGCTACTGGCCGCTTGGATATTCCGGCTTTTATTCTCTTTGCGATTATTTTCTTTTGGACCCCGCCGCATTTTTGGGCACTAGCCCTTGTCCGCAAAAATGAATATGCTCGCGCTGGGGTTCCTATGTTGCCTGTGGTGCGTGGTGAAAAAGAAACCCGCTGGCAAATATTAATCTATACCATTGTGCTGGTTGCTATTTCCTTAATCATGCCTATCTTTGGCATGGTAGGAAGTTTTTATTTATATTCGGCGATAGGTTTTGGTTTCGGCTTGCTGGTTGCGGCCTGGCGCGTTTTTGTCACAGACGACAATAAAATTGCTTGGCAAATGTACCGTTACTCGAGTATGTATTTAATGTTTATTTTTATCGCTTTGATGGTTGATGCTTTAATTTAATGACAGCTCTTAATAAACAGGTTGGATGTTTAATCCGGCCTGTTTATTTTATTAAGGTGTACAAAATATAATCATCTTCAAAAGTTATTAGAACCGGCAAACTCATTTTTAACTGGTCCAGCGCTTCCCAGTCTGATTCTAAAAAAGGAGCGTTTTTGTCATATTGCCGCACGAAACGCTCGCCGCGGGTGTAAATTAATAAATGACTATAACCAGCTTCTTGCCACGCCTTTAAAAGTGCCTCTTGTGTTTGATACTTGTGCCAATCGTGATACCAGCGGTCAATTATTTCATCCGAATCACAAATCCCAGCGCAATAATAGCCGCGCGTTTCCCATAACATTAATACTTTCGACCCTTTGGGCAGAGCAAATAAACTATCCATGGCAGGTTTGTAATTACCAGTATTGTTTAATAAATAGGTTGTTTCGCTGGTCTTTCCAAGCATTACCCCAAGCGGATTGGTTTGTGAAAATACACCCGCGCTGCCCAGCAATCGAAACCCCAAAGCCAAAACAATAAACACAGCAGCAACAAAAGATAAACGTATTTGCCCAAGTGTTATTTCTTTCACTCTTTCAAAGCCAAAACCGGCCAGCATTGCCCAAGCGGGGAATAGCACCATATACAGCCGCGTCTGAATGAGTAACCCTCGAAATTGGCTTGCGATTGCCCAAATCAAAAATCCGGTTACTAAAAATAAAATGCTTAATTTAATTAAGCGGTTATTTTCTTTGTCCTGCGCAGAAAAATTAAGCAAAGCCAAAGGGCTTAAAATTAAGAGTAAAGGACCAATTGAAGCGGAAAACCCATCGCCATTTTCAACCCCTAATATCGTAGCCTGAATCGGCAAAAAGATTAATCGACTCCAGTCTTGGGTTTGGGGAGCGAAATTGTAAAAACCCATTCTGAGCGCATCAAAATCATTTGTAGCGAATATCAAAGGGTAAAAAAAGTTGCCTGTTGGAAAATAATTTTTAATTAACCATGGGCTTAAAATTAATGCGGCTGTGCCGCCAAAAATTATGCTATTTTTCAAAAAACTCAATAACCCTTTGCTGTAAACCCCAACCACAGCCAAACCGCACAACAGGGCTACCCCCGCAGTAAACTTACTAGAAATTGCCAAACCAGCAAAAACACCCGCCAGCAAAATATTAATTAATGTTGGTTCTTTTTGCCATTCGGATAAATAAATTAAGAGTCCCAGCCCGAAGAGCATAATCGGCCATTCGGCATAGCCGCTGCCAAGCAAATTAACCTGAGACTGACCCACCACCAAACTGGCTGCCGCCACCCAAGCGGATTCTCTGCTGAGGCGGTTTTCAACAAAGCCTAGTAGGCTGCTTATTGCTAGTAGCCCTATAAGCCAATTAAAAATTGCGGCTGCGTTTACCCCGCCCGCTATCATCAGCAGTAAATAAAGCATTTCATTTAATTTTGGCATTCCCCAGAACATAATATCGGGTAAGTAAGTAATTTTTCCGTTTTGAATGAACATCTGGGGAATATAAAAATGATATGTTAAGCTGTCAAAGGCAAGGGGAGGCGCATAAGCAGTAACCCATTGGAATAAAATTAATAACCCAAGGCTGCCGATGATTAATTTGGAAAAAATAGAATTATCTACGAATAAATGGGCTTGTTCCAACCAGAGATTAATCCATTGTTTAATAAACCTTCTTGTAAACAAGAGAAGCAACAATGGAATAAGAAAAATGCTCACGTTTACGGCAATAAGGCTGCCCCAAATTAATGTGTACACTGCCAAAATCCCCACGCCAATGCTGGCAGCAATTCCCGCCAAACTCCAAGCGGGAATATTACTATGTTGTTTAATTTGCAAAACTGCCAATCCAAGCCCACCGCAGAGAAAAAGAAGCAAAATCGCAAGGGCGGTTTGCCAAAGATTATTGGCTAAAGTAATTAATTGATTTGGATTAAAAGGTTTGTTGGTAACGGCGTAACCGCTAAAAATAAACATTAACCAAAGCAGCGCAATTATTCCTAGGAGTAAATCTTTAATTGGCTTTTTCACTTATTGTTTCCTTATGATTGTTATAAAGATTTGTCAGAACAAGAAAACTCCATAGGATGGGCATGCCAAAAATAGCGGCGGGGCCGCGGCTTGCTTCGGGTAGGGCGGCCAGACCCCAAGGCGCGATCAAGGCTAAGCCAGTGAAAAAAGCCTCGAGCTTGCCCAGTCGTTTTAATTCGGCAGGAATTAAAATTCCTAAAAATAAATCATAAATCCAGCGCATGGGGGTTAGTGAAATACCCGCAAGAACAGCGGTAATAAATAAAGGACGAACAGTGTTCTTTTGGCGGCTTTGGATAAACCCAATAAAAATAATCGATGCGACAAAAAATGCGTATATCCAATTCCATGGAGGAGAAAGTATGGCAAGGCTCCACAGGACTGGCATGCCGCCAGTGGAAGAAAGCATTTCGAAATAAGCGGGCAGCCAGTTGCCAACTGCGATGAGGCTGGCTGCAAAAAGTAGTGAAATGCTGATTAAAAATGAAGCTAGTATGCGCCAATTTTTGCTTAGCAAAACCCAAAAGAGCAATAGGGCGGTAGGCAAAATGGTAACTGTTGGTTTAATTAACGCAAGAGAGAGAAAAAAGCCCGCCCAAGCTGG
Source organism: uncultured Anaerolineaceae bacterium (assembly GCA_964403635.1). Taxonomy (GTDB): domain Bacteria; phylum Chloroflexota; class Anaerolineae; order Anaerolineales; family Villigracilaceae; genus JANJTV01. Next base: position 19,917 of record CAYOGW010000036.1, read on the forward strand.
ATGTTTTTCCCAAAAGCGGCGGCTGATGAAGAGCGCTAATAAGCTAAAGTAACCAATTTGCCCTTTGGTTACCGATATCATTAAAAATGGCAGGCTTCCTAAGATAAGGAGCAGCGCCCATGTGGTTAGATGAATTAAATTTTCTTGCGCCCATTGTTTGGCTAAGAACATGACCAAGTTGAGGAAACCCCATAATAAACTGCCGCAATATAGGATTGCTGCCATTTTTAAGGGGAGCAAGGCTAAAGGCAGAAGCGGCAAAAACATCCAAGCGGGGTAGACAAACATCATCGGGTCTTGGTCTAGGGCCGGGCCGCCATAAACGAGTTGTTGAATTTGCAGGGTTATTTCGGGGCTGTAGGGGTTTGCTCCGTTTAGCATTTCTCGGACAGGCAGCCAGAAGGGGATTAAATCCATACCGATCCAACGGAATGGACCATGTGGGCCAGATAAAAACCACTGGTCCCAGAGCCAATAGATTAAGCCAAGGCAAGCTAACCAAATGATGACTTCAAAAATAATAAAAGGAGCAGGGATTTTTATTTTCATTTAAGGTCTCATTAAGATAATAGAATGGTCATCTTGGTAGCCGATTTGCCAATTTAATTCGATTAATTGTTGAACGATAGGCCAATTGGGTTCAAGCAGTAACAAATTAACCTTTCGATTTTCGAGCGCGAGTAAGCCTTGCGGCGATGCGTTAACAATTTGCCACCACTCAGAAATTAGTTCATCGCCGTATAAATCGGCGCGCCCGTCTATGTAAACGGGATATTGGGGCAAACTCCAAATTAAATATCCGCCCCAGTTATAGGAATTAAACAGAGGTCCGGCCGGTTGATTTTCCATCAGCCATTGAACGGCTCCTTGTGGATATCCGCTTTGGATAGCGGCGGGCTGCGAAGTAGAATAGACTCGTAGAATTGCAAATAAGGTTAGTAATGAAATAATAAATGCATTCGCGATGGCTTGAATTAATTTTGGTGCTTCGTTTGAATTAGGAAGATGAATAATTTTTTTTCTTATGGCTTCTTCCCAGGCATCGGAAAGGATTGTTACAAGCAGCGGAAGAGTCACGATTAAGAAAGGACCAATGCTGCGCTGCGAAACAAACGCCATATAGCCAAATCCAATGAAGGCGAATAAATTCCCCCAAGGAACTTTTTTAGATGAGAAGTTTAACCCTAAAAAGATGATGAAAATGATCCAAAGCATGGGGTGAAAATCTAGGCGGTGAAAGTTGGGCGAAGCCCATTCTTGAATGCTTTGCAAAGAAACATCTACTGTGTAGAAGGGTAATTTCCACAATGCCCAGCCGTTGGGATTAATTAACACTGCTAGCCACGCGAAAAGGGTAAGGATAGGTAAGTAAAAAAACTGGTATTTTAAATTGGAAAATTTTCTGTTTTGTAGTTTTTCCAGCCAATCTCCAGCGCTATAGGCAATTAATAATAGGATGCCCCAAAAAAATCCGCCATGCAAGTTTGCCCAAATCACAAAAAAAGGGATCAGTAACCAGTCTTTTTTTGTAGGGAAATTGTTTCGAGAATTAAGCCAATTAATTAATATTGCTAAAAAGAGAAAAGAAAATAGTTGAGGGCGCGGTCCCCAAATTGGCGCGATGGCGAAGCCAACTAAGCAAGTTGCAATAAATTTAATAAAGCTGGGTGCCGCGAGTTTTAAATATAAAATTCCAAAGGTTAAGGCTGCCATTAAAGCAGTAAAAACTGTAATGCCAGTAAATTGAAATAAGGAAAACACTCCATACAACATTAAATCAGCCAGCCAAAAAGCGTTTACCCAAGGCTCGCCGTACCGGGTGTGAGAAAAAACATCCGTAAGTAAAATGGTTCCGCTTTGAAGCATTTCTTTTCCAGCACTTAAATGCCACCACATATCGGCATCGTTTGCTGCTCGAGCAGTGATGATAAAAATTAAAAATAAGCTAATAATAAGAAGCAGTTGGTTGAAAGAATTATTTTTTTCGGTTTTCATAATTGATTAAATTATAGCGTTGGTATTGAAATAAGAGCCATCTTTTCAGATGGCTCTTATTATTGTTTATTATTCTCCGAGATAATCTCGTAATTTTCGGCGAATGGTGGGATGTCGTAAGCGGCTTAACGCTTGGGCTTCAATTTGGCGAACCCGCTCACGGGTAACGCCCATCTTGCGGCCAACTTCTTCCAAGGTATAGGCCTGCCCATCTAATAATCCGTAGCGAAGTTGTAAAATGCGAACTTCACGCGGAGGCAAACTGTTAAGCACTTCACCGAGATGTTCTCTCAGCAAGTTATAGGTGGCAGTATCATCTGGTGGAGCGGCTTCTTCGTCTTCAATAAAATCACCCAGTACCGAATCTTCTTCGTCATCGGTTGGCGTTTCAAGAGACAGAGGGCGTCGAGCCACTTGAATCATATTCTCCACTTTTTTGGGAGGTACTTCAAGCTTATTAGCTAATTCTTCCACGGTGGGTTCACGCCCTAAACTTTGAGTTAATTGATGTTGAACCCGTAACAGTTTATTAATTTGGTC
>CAYOGW010000037.1:0-22296 GCA_964403635.1 uncultured Anaerolineaceae bacterium
CATAAAACAGAACCCACTGGCGCGCATAACCCTTTGCTAATACAAAAAGTTACCGAATCAACAGCTGAAGTTAATTCGCGTACGTCAATCCCCTGAGCTGCGGCGGCATTAAATATACGAGCACCGTCTATATGAACCGCAATCCCACGCGCATGGGCAAATTCTACTAACTTGCGGGTATATTCTGGCGTCTGATAAACCCCGCCGCGACCATTATGGGTATTTTCAATTTCTATCAAACTGGTAATCGGGTCATGGTCATCATCTGGACGAATATTGGCTTCTAAATCAGCTAAAGCCAAAGATCCATCAGCTTGTTCTTTTATTTGGCAAGAGTGAATTCCACCGAAAGCAGAAATGCCTCCACCTTCGGATAAATAAACATGCGATTGAGAGCCAAGCATCACTTCATCTCCGCGGCGGCAGTGAACCAAAATAGCCGCTAAGTTTCCCATTGTCCCCGAGGGAACAAAGAGACCCGCTTCATGCCCGGTTTTACTAGCGGCTAGCTCTTGTAAGAGATTAATGGTTGGGTCTTCGCCATAAACATCGTCGCCTACTTCTGCCCGCGCCATGGCTTCGCGCATTTCGGGCGTTGGCTTTGTAACAGTATCAGACCTTAAATCTACCCATTCCATGATTGTTTCCTTTAATTAACGTAATTTTTTTAAAATATCTTGTAATTCAACGGGTAATGGTGCTTCAAATAAACGTGGTTGCTTTTCACCCAATAATGTAATTTTTAACTGATGCGCATGTAAAAACTGACGGTCAATATCGATACTTGGCTTGCGTGTGCCGTATGTTGTATCGCCAGTTACCGGACAGCCCAAAAATGCGCAATGCAAACGAATTTGATGTGTTCTCCCAGTCATAATATTAATATCTAATAAACTATGCTTTTTAAACGTTTCAAGCGTGTGATATTCGCTAATCGCTTCACGCCCCTTTGAAATGGGCACAACCGCCATTTTTCTGCGGTTACGCGGGTCACGGCCGATAGGCGCTTCTACACGTCCCGTTGGGGTTGGGGGCGCACCATCTACCAAAGCCAAGTAATGTTTCTCTACTTTTCTTTCTTTAAACTGTTTTTGCAGCCAGCGCATAGCTTTATCATTTTTGGCAACCACAATAACCCCTGATGTATCTTTATCCAAACGGTGTACCACCCCAGGGCGTTCTTCGCCGCCAATGCCTTCAAGCTCTGGGGCGTGTCCCAAAACAGCATTGACCAAGGTGCCACCACTATGCCCCGCCGCGGGATGAACCACCATATCGGCTGGCTTATTAATCACCAACACATCATCATTTTCAAAAATGACATCCAAGGGAATATCTTCAGCAATTAAACCAGAAGGCAACGGCGGGGGTATGGTTACGCGAATAACCATACCTTTTTCTATAGGCTGACCATTCTTTTTGGCTGGTTCGTCATCTACCAATACAAAACCGTCTGAAATTAATCCTTGAATTCGAGAGCGAGAAAATTCTGGTAAACAGGCAACTAAAAATACATCTAACCGGCCAGTTTCGTCTTTCTGATATTGAAACCTTTCGAGGCGGTCACTCACGGATGGTTTCTCCAGCAGGTACAGCAGGCTCAGCCTCAAGCTGCTTCCGCTCTGCCCGTTCTTTTATCCAAGTTCCAAGCAATAAAATCACTACGCCTACGGTAATACTGGCATCTGCTACATTAAAGACTGGAAAGGTCCCCACTGAAATAAAGTCGGTTACTTTGCCATCTAACATTAATCGGTCAATTAAATTTCCAGCTGCGCCCGCCAATTGCATGCCCATCGCGAGACGTAACCACCAATCGGTGGCTTCAACTTGGGGAACATAATACAAAATTAAGCCAATCACCAAAAAAGCTAAAACAGTGAATACCCAACTAAATCCCTGAAACATGCCAAAAGCAGCGCCGGTGTTATACCAATGCACAATGCGCGCGTACGGCATAAGCCATTCGAAACCAACTGGCAGCCACGAACTGCCAAAAGCGATGTTGTCGCGCACCAGCGCTTTAGTCCACTGGTCTAGGGCAACAATACTGCCAGCGATTACCAATAAAATTGAATACAAACGAATATGTTTCACAAAAACTCCTACGAATTAATCTTCAATATAAGTGCGCGGTACACGCGCCGAAATGTTGGTTAATACTTCATCTACATTGGTGTTGGCCCACTGGGCTAGCTCTTCGGTGCGAATTCGCTGACCGTTTTGAGCAGATTGCCCCAGCAATATTACTTCATCCCCAAGTGTAGCAGGCTGACCTTCCATATTTACCATAAACTGATCCATACATATACGGCCCACTTGTGGGTGTCTTTCTCCATTAATTAAAACTTGGGCTTGGTTGGTCATCGCCCGAAAATATCCATCTCCATAACCGCATTGAATGGTAGCAATACGCGAATCTTGTTCTGACTGCCAAAGCGAACCATAACTAACCGGATACCCCGCAGGCACTTCCTTAAGAAAGGAAACCTGTGATTTCCACACCAGCGCGGGTTCAACCTTTACCGGTGGATTTACTTCATTGTTAGGATGCACACCATAAAACAAAATGCCGGGTCGAACCATATCCATGTAGCTTTCTGGCAGGTGCAAAACCGCCCCAGAGTTGGCGGTGTGCCTTAAAGCCGGTAATGCTAGATGGTGCTTTTCGTATAAAGCCAACACCTGATTAAACCGTGCCAACTGTAAGCGGGCATGAGTCAGGTCTGGGTTATCACTGTTGGCAAAGTGAGTATAAATCCCTTCTACATCGAGGTGTTTGGCTTGAGCCGCCTGTAACACAAAGGGTTCTGCATCGGCAAAGCGCACACCTACCCGTTCCATGCCGGTATCAATTTTTAAGTGAACCTTCAGCCGTTGACCTTTTTTAGCGGAAATGATTTCGGCGGCGGCTAAAATTTCTGGTGAGGCGGCGGTGAGGGTGAGCCCGTATTCTAAATAATAAGGAATATGCTCTGCCATTGCAGCCCCAATCACTAAAATCGGCTTTTTAATTCCAATTTCTCTTAAAAAAATAGCTTCGTCTAAAATGGCTACGCCAATATAGTCTAAGTAGGGTTCGATGTAACGAGCCACTGCCTCGAGACCATGCCCATAGGCGTTGGCTTTTAACATGACCATTACTTTGGCTGGTGTAACTTGCGCGCGAATGGCTTCGATGTTTCGCTTTAATTGCGATAGATTAATAATTAAATGAGTTGGGCGAAGCGGCACGGGCATGCGGGTATTGTATCAGGTTGGTAGCTGATTAAATATTTTTGCCTAAATAAAGGCTTACTGGTTGAAAGCCATTTTTTTCGTAAAGCGCTTTTTCGGGTAAGTTATGAGCAAAAATATTAACTTCCATGCGGTGAATATTTTGCTGGCGCAGTTCATTTTCGAGTAACGCCAAGGCGGCATCTTCATACCCTTGATTATGATGTTCCATATGAATGAAAAAATCAGACAAAAAAGCCATTTTATTTAATCGAGAATCATCAATGGTGTACCAAAGCATACCAATGGTGATTTTTTTTTCGACATCCCAAATGGTATACAAAATTTGGTTGGGCGATTGAGGCCCTTTGGGAAAAATACGCATAAATTGTTCACGCGCGCGGTTAACCGCTTCATCGGGGTGCCAATTGCCTGTATGCACAAATTCGTTGGCATATTCTGGCACAACCCGCCTTAAGTAACTTTGAAACTCTTCATTGCTCATGGGCTGAAAACGAAGTTGCATGTTAAAGGTCCACCACTTCTTTACCTGCCAATTTATTAGAGATGATAGCTGTCACTTCATCTAATGCGCCGGGCTTATGAACATAATCTAAATCATCGGTCCGAATGGTTAAAACCGGACATAGGTCAAAAGACTTTAACCAATCATCATAAAAGGTGTCTAACAAAGTTAAATACTCTTCGGTAATGCCGGTTTCCATACCACGCGCACGCCGTTGAATACGTTCCATTAATACATTTACAGGGGCTTTTAAGTAAATTAACAAGTTTGGTGCTGGCAAGCTGTTCACCACCAACTCAAACAAGCGGCGATAGGCTAAATAATCTCTTTCGCTTAAATTATTTAAATGATGCAAGGCACGCGCAAAAATAAATGCATCTTCATAAATAGAACGGTCAGAAATCGCCGTTCGAGAATCTGCCAATAAATCTAAATATTGTTTGGCGCGATGCCCCAAAAAATAAACCTGCAAATGAAAAGACCAGCTTTTCATATCCGCATAGAAATCATTTAAATATGGGTTATCGGTGACCGATTCATAGCCCATCGCCCAGCCCATCCGAGCCCCAATTCGCTCCGTCAGCGAGGTTTTTCCAACCCCAATATTGCCAGCAACCAAAATTAATTTTTTGCTCATTTAAATACGCCTCCGCATAAGCCGATTTTATACCAGATTAAAGCCTAAAATATAGTGCCCGCAGATTGTTCTGTGTTAAACTAATTTAGAAATTAATCCAATCAACCGCCCACAATTGCATGCCTTCTTCAACAATCGCCCTCTTTCTCACTTTTTTTACTGGCCTAGCCGCTGCACTCTTACTCGGCTTAGGCATTAATGCAATTCAATCAGGGCGACGCAACCCCTATTTTCAAATTCGGCAACAACAAATTTTAACCGGCTGGCGATTATTAGCAGCCGCCTTCACACTTGCGGGCGTTTCAGCCGCAAGTTTTGTTTTAGGGGATCAAATCTTTGCTGGAGATTTAATTAACCAAGCAGGTTCACCCGTCGAAACAGCCACCCTTGCCCCTGTGAATTTATTGGCTGGCTCCCCCACGCCTGAACCCGCTACCTTAGCCGCTAGCCAAACCCCCAGCCCAACCAGCGATTTAACTTCTACAGAAACATTAAACTTAACCAATACAGAAACATTAACAAACACAACTACTCCCACCAAGACAATCACACCCACACGCACCCCAACCGTAACGCGAATTATTTTACCCAGCCGAACCCCCAGCGATACGCCGCCACCTTCAGCGACATTGCCTCCCTCTGCAACCAGTACCGCTAGTCAAACCCGTATTCCAACCAACACGCCTTTACCACCTAGCAGTACCGCCACATTAAAACCAAGCTTAACCGCCTCTATCACATTAACCGCAAGCCAAACATTGACCCCTTCTAAAACGCCCACAGCAAGCCATACACCTTTACCAAGCGCAACCAGATGGCCTACCAATACAAATTTGCCCGGTGTGCAATCTTTCATTGTTACTCGGCAACCCACTGCAACGGCCACCGCCAGCAATACACGTCAACCAACTGCCACAATCACCTTAACGCCCAGCATTACCCCGACCCCCACTGCATCTCAAACCGCGAGCATTACGCCTACTTTTACATTAACGGCTTCTTTTACGCCTTCTATTACGCCGACCAAAACACCGACCTTTACGTTTACCCCTAGCATTACGCCAAGCCCAACTCAAACGTTAACATTTACCCCTTCGAATACGGCTACTTCGTCATTAACGCCATCCTTAACAGCTTCCTTAACGCCATCTCATACCCCTACTGCTTCCATTACGCCCAGCCCAACCTTAACCGCTACCCAAACGTTAACTCCCACCGCCAGCCGAACTTTAATTCCTAGCAAAACACCATCCTACACGCCTACCCGAAAGCCAACCTTAACTTATACCCCAAGCGTAACCATTACATTTACCCCTTCATTAACCTTTACACCATCTAAAACTGCTACCATTACAACCACATTTACCCCATCCAACACTGCTACTTTCACATCAACACCAAGCCTAACCCCCACCTTTACCCCTACCATTACCTATACCCCAAGCGATACACCTACCGCCTCTTTAACACCCACCGCCAGCAAAACCCCAATTCCAAGCGCAACGCCTTCGTACACGCCAACCCGCAAACCAACGTTGACCTTCACGCCGAGTTCAACGATTACCTTAACCCCAACCTTAACTTATACGCCATCTAATACTGCTACTTTTACAGCTACTTTTACCCCATCCCTTACTCCATCCGTCACGCCGAGCAAAACCATTACTCCTACCTTCACTCCTTCTAAAACAGCAACCCACACATTTACACCGACAGCCACTATCACCAAAACGCCGTCTAACACGCCAACTGCGTCTTTAACACCTACTGCTTCTCAAACGCTTGTGCCTACAGCAACCGCTACGTTCACTGCGACCCGTAAGCCAACCTTAACCAATACCGCCAGCCCAACGGTTACTTTAACCCCGTCCTTAACTTTTACGCCCAGCCCAACAGCCAGTTTAACTGCTAGCTCAACGTTAACCAGCACCCCTTCTCAGACCGCGACGTTGACCGCCACACCTACTGCCAGCATTACCCTTACTCCTAGCCAAACAGCCACGAGCACAGCCACCTCGACGCCTAGCATAACCCCCACTGCCACTACTGACCCCCGTTGTGATAAAGCCCGCTTTGTTACCGATGTGACCATTCCAGACGGCACTCAACTTCAGCCGGGGGTGATCTTTACAAAAACATGGCGGTTACAAAATACAGGGATTTGTACATGGACAACCGATTACCAGTTTGAGTTTGTTTCTGGCAACCCGATGTCTCGAAGTTTTAGCATTCAATTACCCAAAGCCGTCGCGCCACAACAAAGCATCGACATTTCAATTAATTTGCTATCGCCAGCCTTTGAAGGAATTTATCGAGGCGAATGGAAATTAAAAAACAACAAGGGAGTTTTGTTTGGCACAGGCACAAACGGGCAAGACCCCATTTGGACTGAAATTAAAGTAACCAAAAACAATTTTGAAGCTGTGGCCTATGATTTTTATGCAAACGCGTGTTTAGCCAGTTGGCGAAGCGCCAGTGGAAGTTTAAATTGCCCCGGCTTTAACAACGATTCGCGCGGCTTTTTGTTGAGATTATCTAACCCAATCATGGAAGATGGGAAGACTTCTACCCAAGCGGGTTTATTAACTTACCCTCAAAATGTATTAGATGGATATATTCAAGGCGTATACCCGCCATTTTATGTTCTGCCAGGTGACCGGTTTAAAGCCACCGTTGGATGCGAAAACAACGCCAAAGCCTGCCTCGTTTTAATGCGGCTGGATTATCAGCTGGGAGATGGTCCCGTTTTCAGTTTTTGGCGAATTGGTGAAGTAAACGATGGAAAAACTTTTCAAGTAGATGTGGATTTAAGCCCGTTTGGCTATCAGGAAGTGAAATTTATTTTGCATGTACAAGCTTTCGGACCGGCCAGCCAAGATCGAGCCATATGGGTAGCGCCCAGAATTATTCGTTTATCGCCAACCCCCAGCCCCACCCCAAGAGCATCTGCTACTCCTTAAAATTATCACTTCTCTCGTAATGGTAAATTAAACGTAAAGGTGGCGCCTTCACCCAAAACAGAATCGGCATGAATTTCGCCATTATGTCGTTGAATAATGCGCTGGGCAATTGCCAACCCTACCCCAATCCCTTCAAACTCATCTTCGCGATGTAATCGCTGAAAAATGCCGAATAATTTATTCGCATAACGCATATCAAACCCTGCACCATAATCCCGAATGCTATAACTCACTTGCGAGCCTTTTCGTTCGGCAGAAATATCAATACGAAGCGGGTCTTTCCCGCTACTAAATTTAATAGCATTATCCAATAAATTAACCCACACTTGTTTTAATAACAAAGGATCCGCGTAGGCATCTGGCAAATCTTTAAAGTGAATTTGTAGATTAATGCCGGGCAATTCCTGAATAAAATCTTCGACCAACCCTTGCACCAAGCTGTTGGTATTGACGTTTACTTTTCTTAACACCTGGCGACCTAAACGAGAAAAAGTTAATAAGTTATCCACTTGCTTGCCCATACCTGAAGCCGTTTCCGAAATCCGTTGCACGTATTCTCTAACCTGTTGAGGAATTTGATCGTTAAAATCTTTCTCTACAATTTGGCTTAATCCGTTAATGCCGCGCAAAGGAGCACGTAAATCATGTGAAACGGTATAGGAGAATTTTTCTAATTCGTCTAGTGCTAACTCTAATTCCTCAGTTCGTTGCAATACGCGGCGCTCCAACTCTAGGCGATATTGGTTTTCCTGCTCGCGGAGAGCCAAATCCGCTTGCTCGCGTTCAACAGCAGCGCTGATGACTTGGGCAGCTATTTTTAAAGCATCTTCTACAGCACTAGGCCATACCCGTGCTTCTTCGTAATCGTCAAACCCTATGGTTCCCCACCAAACATCTTGTGTAAAAATTGGAACATCTAAAATAGATTTAATGCCTCGTTCTGCAAAATAATCTTGTTGATCTAATTGATTAAAGCCCAACTGAAACACTTTCTTTGCGCTTAATGTTTCATACCAAATTTCAAACCCTTCTTCTAACAGTGGCATGTTTTGATAATCCGCATTCACTAAATCATTCTCAAATCCTTCACGAGTCCATTCATACAGAGCCCGCCCATACTGAATACCGTTTTCAGAGAAGTTTTCAAATAAATAAGCGTGGGTTGCGCCTGTCACCTGACCTAATCTCTCTAAAACTACGTTTATTTTTTCGCGCCAGTTTGGGGCCGATAAAAATTGCTCCGCGGCATAGGTAATGGATTGTAAAACTTGATCTCTCTCAATTAAAACCGCTTCAGTATTTTGGCGTTCAACAATCTCTTTTTTCGCCGATTCATACAATCGGGCGTTATCAATGGCGACGGCGGCTTGCTTCCCTATAACTTCTAAAAGTTGTAAATCGTCATTAAAAAACCTTAATTCTGGCGCAGCGGATAATACAGCCAAAACACCCAAACATTCCTCTCCACGCATTAAAGGAATACCTAACATTTCTTTAAAGCCAGCATCAGAAATTACTCTTAAAGCAGATGGATGTTTTGAATAATTTTCTAAATAAACTGCTTCACGCTTTCTATAAATCTCCCAAACTACGCCTGTATTCTTTGGCAGCGGGGTACCCGCTACAGGATCTGGAAGGTTGTAATCATATATATCGGTGATTTTTTCCCCATCATGTGAAAAAATATTTAATGTACCTGCATCTGCCTTAAGAAGCTCAACTGTTAATTTTAAAACCGTCTGAAGAATAACCGGCAACTCTAACGCTGTGCCAATCGTCCTTCCTAAATCTGACATTTTTTGTTCTCGCAGTAACGCTTCTTTTGATTCCATTGTTAATTTGGCCATGGCTTCTTCAGCTAATTTTCTCTGGGTTACATCCACCACGGTGCCAATCATACTTACAGCTTTCCCTTGGGAATCTGTTAAAACTTGCCCGCGCCCCTCTAGCCAATGAATAGAAGAATCAGGCCAAATAATACGATGAAAAACGGCATATTCTTGGTCTGGATATTGCACAGCATCATTAATTTTATTTAAGCAATAGTCTAAATCATCGGGGTGAATCAACTTTTTATATGATTCAAAATCGCCCCCAAACTCACCTTTTCGCATCCCGAAAATCGGCTCAATTTCGTTAGACCAACTTACTTTACCGGTTGTGATATCCCAAGTCCAAACCCCCATACGTGCTGAATTAAGGGCAACTTCAAGCTGTCGGTTGCTGTCTTGTAGTATTTTTTGGCGCTGACTCTCTTCTCGCTCACGCTGCTGGATAGAAAAAAACAGCAACATTACCGTAGAAAAAAATAATCCGTAGGTTCCGAAGAGCATGTTATAGGTAACGCCTGGTACCCAATAAGGCAGTGAAAGGAGCAAGATCGCTTCCGTTATGGCATAACTAAAAAAGCCACGAAACGAATACAACAAACTTGTTAATATTAAAGGAATTAACAACCAACTTAACGGAAAAAATATTGTTTCGCGAGTATATTGTTCGGTTGCAAAATAAATATTCAAATATGCTGGCGCAGTTAAAACAATCAGCAAAAAAGCACCACCAACTTCATAATAGCGGGTGCGCCCAATCAGGTAAGCAGCAATAACTAATATTAAATAATAAGGAGATTGATTTTCATTAAATAACCGTGAAATTAAAATAATTAATAAAATCACTAAGCTTAAGGCGGAGTTTAATCGAACACGTGAAGAAATAACCCTTGGATGCATGTCTAAGGGATCGAGCAAATTCCTTAAAACAATTTGTACTGTTTCAGTAAAGAACACCTTAAAATATTTTTCCTAAAATATTTACAACCACCGGCACAGCCACCTATACTTCCCGTAAAGTAGACTTACTAATTTTAATTAATTAAATCATATTCTAAAAGAGCGAACAGATACCTGTTCGCTCTTTTAGAATAATCGTTTTTAGCACTCACTAAACCCACAAGCATAGCACTTGCGGCAGCCTTCTTCATTAACTACTGCCGCTTCACCACACTCTGGGCATAAGTCACCAATTTTCATCACGGGGGCTGGCTCTAAATCACTTTCATGGCTGGCAGAACCATTTGTAGGTACGCCTTTACTCAGTGCCGTTTGGGCGTTGTCTTTTTGGTGCAAGTATTCATCTAATAACTGACCTACCCCATCTGGCAAAGAACGCACACGGTGCGAGCCGAAGCCCAGCGAACGCCCGCCGCCAATGCCCATTAATTGGCGAACCACTTCTCGCATTCTTTCACGCGGAGCCACAGGAGATGCCAGCCGCAAAATATATGAAATTAATCTGCCAATGGCTTCAGAGACAGCAGCCGTTTCAGAACCAGCTTTCGATGTATTAATAAACACTTCAAACGGCTGCTGACCTCCATTTTCGTTGATGGTAATAAAGGTCTTGCCCAGCGGGGTTTCTACACTAAAGGTTGAGCCTTGTAATGCGCGGGGACGTGCCTTTTTGGTTTCGTGCCAAATCACCTTTTGCGTTTGGTCATTTAATTCGCCACGAGATTCAGGCGCGGGGTCGCCCGCCTGTTTTTTCTCCGCTGTGGCGTGCGTTTCTAATACAACTTTATCGCGCGAGCCAGTTACATAAACGGTAATGCCTTTCGCGCCCAATTCCCATGAAAGCATGTAAGCGGTGGCCACATCTTCCTCGTTTGCGCCTGCTGGGAAATTAATCGTCTTAGAAATGGAATTATCTACAAAGGCTTGTAACGCGCCAGCCATACGAACGTGTTCTTCGGCGGTTACATCTCCGGCGGTGGCAAAGACATGGCGAATATTTTCTGGCACGGCGGGAACATCTTGGCAAGTGCCATGGCGCATCACTTCGTCAAAAATCTCTTGGCGTGTTTCTGCCGGAATACCAGCTTGCTCTAAGGCTTGTTCAAACAACGGCGAACCATAGGTTAATTTCAAATCTTTACCATTATCGTTGACATGGCGAATATAAGCCAAAGCAAAAACGGGTTCGCAACCATAACCTTCGCAACCGGCCACTGTGGCAATTGTTCCGGTAGGCGCAACAGTGGTTTGTGCCGCGTTTCGAATACCGAATTTTTTAATTCCGCTAATGATGTTTTTCCACTCTAAAGCGGGTCGCCCCCAGTCACTGGTTAGGGGTATGATAGAAACCGGCGGGCTCCACTTGAGGTTTTTCGGGTCATAAATAGAGCCTTCAATGGCTAAAAATGGTCCCCGCTCTTCAGACAAAGAAACGCTGGTTTGCATAGAATGAAAGCGGACAAATTCCATAACTTGGGCTGCAAACTCCTGCCCTTCAGGAGAGCCATAGCGTACCCCAACGTGATACATTAAATCTCCCAAACCCATAATTCCCAAACCAATGCGGCGAGCGCGCAAAGCCGCTTCTCGCAATTGCGGCACAGCAGGCACATAGGCGTTGGCTTCTACAACATCGTCTAAGAAGCGGGTAGAAAGCATCACGCTTTCTTTCAGCGTTTCCCAATCCACTGTGCCATTTGGGCCAAAGTGTTGAGCAAGATTTACAGAGCCTAAACAGCAATTTTCATAAGGACCAAGCCATTGCTCACCACAGGGATTGGTCGATTCGAGCGGATATAAATGTGGGACTGGATTGCTGCGATTGGCAGCATCTAAAAACAGTACACCGGGCTCGCCATTATGGTGAGCCTGCGTAACAATTTGGTTAAACAAAGCGCGGGCACGAACCGTTTTATATACTTTAATCGGCACCTTTTGTTCGCGAGCTTGTTCGATGGTGCCACGGAAATTTCGATATTCTGGGCTGGCAATATCAGGGAAGATTAAATCCCAATCGGCATCATCTTTTACAGCCTGCATAAATGCGTCGGTAATGCCAACCGATATATTAAAATTCGTAATCGCGTTTTCATTGGTTTTGCAAGCAATAAAATCTTCCACATCAGGGTGATCAACACGTACAACACCCATATTGGCTCCACGGCGGGTACCACCTTGGGCAATTTCGCCAAAGGCATGGTCATACACACGCAGGAACCCTACTGGTCCGGTCGCTTGCCCAGCAGATGACTTTACTAAACCACCAGCTGGTCTTAATCGAGAGAAAGAAAAACCATTTCCCCCGCCCGTTTGTTGAATTAATGCCGCATCTCGCAAAGTCTGAAAAATACCTGATTCGTGTCGACCCATATCATCCGTAATCGGTAAAACAAAACAAGCGGCTAACTGCCCCAAAGGAGTGCCAGCGCCGGTAAAAGTAGGAGAATTTGGAAAAAACTTTTTGCTGGTTAATAATGCATAAAATTCACGGGAGCGTTGAATGACATCTGCGCCCCAGGCTTCTTCCACGCGGGCAACATGATACGCCACACGCCAAAACATTTCTTCAACGGTTTCAATTGCTTTGCCATTATCGCCGCGGCGAACATATCTTTTCTCTAAAACTTGCCGCGCGTTATCTGTTAACATCACTTCGGGTAAATCAGCTGGCATGGCCGGGGTTGGTAATAAACCCGATTTTTGGGGTGCAATGTTTGTAGCCATTCTATTCTCCTCTTTAATTAATGAAATGGTTAAAACGAAAATTAAGAATCTAGCAAACTGTCAATTTCATCACGCAAAGCATGCAAATCATCTAATTGAAGATAAACAATGCCATAACGAATATAAGCAATTTGGTCCATCTCTTTTAATCCGCTAATTACCATATCCCCCACCACACGAGATGAAACTTCTGCTTTTCCGAGTCGCTGCAATTCAGATTCCACTTGACCGATTAATCGCTCAATATCTGCCGCTGAAACAGGACGTTTGGCACAGGAGATACGGACACCGCGCGCCAGCTTTTCTCGGTCAAACTCTTCGCGTGTGCCGTCTTGTTTAATAATTAAAGGCGTTGAAAGAATAGCTCTTTCATAGGTGCTAAAACGCTGACCGCACTGTTCACACTCGCGGCGACGGCGAATTCCACCATGACTATCACGGGTGGTATCAATGACCTTTGAATCACTATTTTGACAATATGGGCAACGCATTAATTCTCCAATAATAGAACATTTGTATCCGCCATATATGGCGATAGAGAACAAGTATCCCCCTACCTATACGGCACTGTGTGTCATTCTATCATTTTTGCAAAGTCAATTCAAGAGGACTAACGGGTGATTTTCCTTAAAAAATGCCCCCAAAGGATTACAAATTCATGACCAGAATTAATTATGTTACATCTAACCCAGTTAACCGAGAGAGCATGCGATGAAATAATAAAAACGGAAAAATAAAAACGACATGGATAATGATGCTAACCAATAAAATAAGCGCAGTTACTCTTAAAAACTCATTAATTGGCGGCCCAAAATTTTCTAGCATCCAAGGTCCCATCCCCACAAATAAAGCCAAACTCAGTAAAGCAACACCGACCAGCAAAACTGGAGTCCAAGCGTGCCGGTCAGACTCTGAAGGCATCATTGTGCTAGAAATAACAAAGGTGAGATAAAACCAAAGCCAGAAATTGGGAAGAGTTGGAAGCGTTTTTAATCCCAAAATAAACAAAGGCCACTGCCCATTCCGAAACGTATCCCACAATACAGTCAGGTGTAATTGAGTACTAGCAACAATTGCAACTGCCAGCATTCCAAAAATTAATGGGGCCGCGCCTACAAAAGAATCGCGTAGGAAATCTGAGCGATATGTTTCAACATAACCAAGCCGCAAACGGCCATTAGGCTGCATACTTGGGATTAATGAGAAACGCCCTGTACGAACCCCTAATAATTTAGCCATTAAAAAGTGGCTTAGTTCATGTAAAAAAACACCCGGGAAAAACAAACCGGCAAACAAAATTGTCGTTACATCGTGTCTGCGGGTTAGTAATAAAAAAACTGCCTGAATTTCTCGATGCAAAATTCGCTGTAGAAAAAGGAGCGGCACCAGCGTTAGCAAGAGCCACCCCAATCCATCCATAGAAACCCATTCCATATTCTTTAATTAAATCGCGGCGCGGACAATATCAACAAATTCTGGTTTTAAGCTAGCGCCTCCCACCAGCGCCCCATCCACATTTGGTTGAGCAAAAAACTCCGCCGCATTTGCCCCCGTTACAGAACCCCCATATAAAACGCGGATGGCTTGGGCTGTTTCGGCTCCGAACAATTCACTTAAACTTGGACGAATAACATCTCGATGAACTTGCTCGGCGTTCTCAGCTGAGCTGGCTTTCCCGGTTCCAATCGCCCATACTGGCTCATATGCAATGACCAACGTCGGAGCATAAGCAAGAGAAACTCCCTTTAAACCAGCCAGAATTTGCTGTTTAACCACTTTGGCTGTTTCCCCCGCTTCGTATTGTTTCAGCGTTTCACCTACACATACGATAGGAATTAAGCCTATGGTTTCGGCGGCGAGTACTTTCTTGTTGACCGTTTCATCTGTTTCACCAAAATAGGTTCGGCGTTCAGAATGACCTAAAATAACATATTCGCAAAACTCTTCTACCATTGATGGTGAGGTTTCGCCTGTGTAAGCACCTTTTTCTTCCCAATGCATGTTTTGTGCGCCGAGACCAATTTCTGTACCGCCCAACAAATTGGCCGCCGCTACCAAAGCCATAAATGGCGGGCACAAAACGATATCTACGCTGGCAATATCTTTTAATTGATTTCCCATCGCCGAAACCAACTCACGGGTTTCAGCCACCGTTTTATTCATTTTCCAATTTCCTGCAACCATTGGTTTTCGCATTGTTATTAATCCTATTTAATTTGGCTGTAAATAAAATCTGCTTCATCCAACATCCATTGTGATGAAGTTTCATTTTCTAAAATTTCTTCTAAAAGCAATTTGGCGTTTTCGTCATTGCCTAAGTAATAGAGCATTTCGGCTTGTAATAACTTGGCTTTTTCTGTAAAGCCGCGTTTGGTTAGCAGTTCATTAATTAAAATTTCCGCTTCTTCTGGGGTGCGATTAACCAATGTATAACGGGCTTGTGCAAATAGTGAAACTGATTCGTTTACGTTGGACAAAGAACCAAAGGTTAAATATTGCGGGGCGTGCGGGTCTTCATAAGCAACATAAATGCTGTGTAAAAAGTTTTCGGTTAATGGGCTTGGTACAAATTCTTCGCCTTCGAGAAGATACTGGAAGAATATAGCTGAAGGCAGCCAATACTCATTATTTTGAAGGACATGCCCAGCGCCTAATAAAAATGCGCGGTTATTCTGCTCAAATGCTAAGTCGGCGGACTGATACACTTCATCGTATCCGCTGTCTTCTTCGCCATTGTCTAGCAAAGCAACGGCTAATAACAGGTGAGCACGCGGTTCATCGGGGTTTTCTTCTACTGCTTTTTGAGCTGCTTCTAAACTTAATTTTTCAACCAGCAGGTTTTCTACTTCAGGGCTTAAACTTTCTTCAGCGGAGCTAGACTGGCTTTCTTCTTGCACAACGGTTGCTGTGGCTTGGCTTACGCTTTGAGCGTTTCCTTGATCTCTACCACGTGCAACAAAGAATAAAAGAATGCAACAGAGCGAAAAAAGTACGGCTAAAGCAATCCACATCCAGCGGAACTTCCGTTTGGCGGGTGGCTTCTGTTGAGTTTCTTCTGCTGCCGATGAAGTTTCTGCCGCTTGAACAACAGTACGCGGCGCAGAAGCAGATTTAGGCTCGGGAGCGGGAGCAGATTGAGAAACGGGCGGCGGCATGGGCGCAGCCAGCTGGGTGGAGGCGCTGACCTCCCATGCTTCGTTAAATCCTTTCACCATAGAAGGCACATCTGCAAACCGATCGGCTCGGTCTTTGGCAAGACATCGCATTAAAAAGCGTTCGAGATCCGCAGAAATGGCGGGGTTAACCGTGCTGGGCATTGGCAACGGTGAATAGATATGGTCATGAATGACCGAAAACGGGGTGTCGGCGCTAAAAGGAACGCGCCCAACGGTCATTTCGTAAATCATGACACCAAAGGAATAAATATCTGTTCCTTCGTCCAGTTCTTTTTTGCCTAAGGCTTGTTCTGGTGAAATATATTGCGGGGTACCCAACACGGCATCGGTAGTAAGGCTGGATTCTCCGGCATGGGCGATTCTCGCCAAACCAAAATCGGCTAAATAAATGCCGCCTTCTTGATCCAAAATTACATTGGATGGCTTAATGTCGCGGTGTAAGATGCCACGTTTATGAGCATAAGCCAGCCCCGCGCCTATTTTTTCAATAATGGTTTGAACTTCGGTTGCATTTAAAGGACCTTTTTGCAAACGTGCTTTAAGGGTTTCGCCTTCGATGTACTTCATCACCAAATATGGCTGATGCTCATGTTCGGCAAAATCATAAATCGGTACGATATTGGGATGCTCTAACTTGGCTACTACTTTGGCTTCACGTTCAAAACGAGCCAAAAAGTTAGGGTCGCTTTTAAATGCGGGGTGCAAAACTTTAATGGCAACATAACGGTCAAGCGAGGCATGGTAGGCTTTGCAAACGGTAGCCATACCACCCTGACCAAGCTGTTCCATTATGCGATAAGGGCCAACGGTTTCGCCAACATTAAATGGCATAGGGGTTTTCTCCGAGCTTAGGTTTTTATCATTATAGCCGAGAACTATTTGAAAACTTACGTATAAAAACTCCCGCTGGTTGCGGGAGTTTTGAAATTACTTATTATTAAGGGCTGCCACACCTGGCAATTCTTTGCCTTCGAGAAACTCTAGGCTGGCACCGCCGCCAGTAGAAACGTGGGTCATTTGTTTGGCTACACCGGCCTTTTTCACCGCGCTGGCACTATCGCCGCCGCCAATCACTGTAATGGCGGTTGATTCAGCCAACAGATGAGCAATGGCAAATGTACCTTCGGCAAATTTTGGCATTTCGAAGACACCCACGGGGCCGTTCCACACCACTAACTTTGCTCCGTTAAGGACAGTTTTATACAATTCGATGGTTTTGGGGCCGACATCTAACATACGCCAACCAGACGGAATGTTATTCACATCTACGATTTGAGTATTGGCCTCGGCGTCAAACTTATCGGCTATAACAGCATCCACCGGCAAAATTAATTTTGTTCCACTATTTTCTAAAATGGCTTTGGCGGTTTCAATCGATGCGGCTTCAACCAAGCTGTCTTGCATATTTAATCCTTGCGCAGCTAAAAAAGTGTTCGCCATGCCGCCACCCACGATTAATTGGTCACATTGTTTTAAGAGCGTTTCTACAACCAAAATTTTGTCGCTGATTTTGGCACCGCCCAAAATAGCAACATAGGGGTGCTCTGGGTTCGCGACGGCTCGTCCTAGATATTCCAGTTCTTGTTCCATTAAAAAGCCGGAAACGGCTGGCAAGAAATGGGTTATGCCTTCAGTAGAAGCGTGGGCACGGTGCGCTGAACCAAAAGCATCATTCACATACACATCAGCAAGGGCTGCTAATTGCTTTGAAAGCGCAGCGTCATTTTGTTCTTCACCGACATGAAAACGAGTATTTTCAAGCATTAATACTTGCCCGGGTATTAAAGCCTGCGCCATTTTTTCTACTTCAGAACCAACACAATCTGGGGCCATCTGCACGGGAATACCCAAATGGCCCGAAAGCACTTCGGCGGCGGCCCGCAAGCTAAATTCTGCATCGGGACCATTTTTGGGGCGGCCCAAGTGGCTGGCCAATAAAACGGACGCACCTTGCTCTAAAACATAT
The DNA here is from genome assembly GCA_964403635.1 of uncultured Anaerolineaceae bacterium. Taxonomy (GTDB): domain Bacteria; phylum Chloroflexota; class Anaerolineae; order Anaerolineales; family Villigracilaceae; genus JANJTV01. The sequence continues at coordinate 17,995 of CAYOGW010000037.1, forward strand.
TTAATTGTGGGCAACGCCGCTCGAATCCGCTTGTCGTCAGTCACTTGGCCGTCTGCCATGGGCACATTAAAATCTACACGGATGAAGACTCGTTTTCCTTTTAAATCAATATCTTTTACAGTTTTCTTATTCATACATTATTCCTGTGTTAATTAAATTCTACTCCCGAGCTTAATTAAGCTCGGGAGTAGAAAATTGTTTATTAAAGGCTTTTTGCGAGCATGGCCGCTAAATCGGCGGTGCGGCAGGAGTAACCCCACTCGTTATCGTACCAAGTAACCACTTTAATAAAGTTGCTCTTGCCACTTCCCAACACGGAGGTGAATTCCAAATCAATAGATGAACTGTGCGGGTCACCTTTGTAATCAATTGAAACCAAGGGTTCGTCTACCGCTTGCAAGATACCCTTGAAGCGTGATTGTTTGGCGGCTTCGCGGAATAAGTCGCGAAGTTCTTCGGTAGTGGTTTCATTCTCTACTTCGGCGGTGAAATCCACAATCGAAACAGTGCTGGTAGGAACGCGCAAAGCGTACCCGTCAAATTTACCTGCTAGGTCTGGAATGACCAATTTAACAGCTTTGGCGGCGCCAGTGGTGGTGGGGATAATGCTCAGCGCGGCGGCGCGGGCGCGGCGCAAATCGCTGTGGGGCAGATCTAATATTTTTTGGTCATTGGTATAAGAATGAATGGTGGTCATAAAAGCGCGTTTAATTTTCAAATTATCGTTAACCACTTTAGCAGCAGGTGCTAAACAATTGGTGGTACAAGATGCGTTAGAAACCACATGGTGCTTGCTGGCATCGTATTGGTCTTCATTTACCCCTAACACAATGGTTAAATCTTCTCCTTCGGCTGGAGCAGAAATAATCACTTTCTTTGCGCCACCTTTAAGGATGTGATTATCTGCTCCCTTAACGGCTTTGCCTTTTTTGTTCACGCCATCTGATTTAACGGTAAAGATACCCGTTGATTCAACGACAATATCGATGCCCAAGGAACTCCATGGAATGTTGCCCGGGTCTGTTTCTTTAAATACGGTTACTTTTTTACCGTCAATAATTAAAGCGTTTTCGGCTACTTCCACTGTACCGTCAAAGCGCCCGTAGTTTGAATCGTATTTAAGCAAATGTGCCATGGTGTCTACATCACCAATGTCGTTAAAAGCCACCACTTCCAACTCGGCTGGGTAACGGTCACGAATTGCTTTAAGCACCTGTCGGCCAATACGGCCAAACCCATTAATTCCAACTTTTACTGTCATGTCATACCTCCGTTTATAAATATTAATGAATAATGCTCATTGGTTTATTTAACCAAGGGGCCTGTTCGCTCTAAAAATAAATCAACCAATTCTCTTGCAAGTTTATCAGAATCATGACGCCATGGATGCTCGATGTTCACCAAATCTGCTCCGTGCAGCGGGTTTGATATGTCTATTTGATTTAATTTGACCCATTCGGACCCAGGCGATAGTTGACCTTCATAATGATTGTTATACACAATTAAATCTAGCAAATCGGTTCCAACGTATTCTTGCAACGCGCTGATGTGATCGTTGACCGAGTAGGCGTTGGTTTCGCCGGGTTGCGTGGCGATATTCACAACATAAATTTTTAATGCGCGGCTCGAACGTATGGCGTCTAATAAATCTGGCACCAGCAAATTGGGCAAAATGCTTGTATATAAGCTGCCCGGTCCGATGACAATTAAATCCGCAGAGAGGATGCTTTGTATAGCGGGAGGAAAGGCTGAGGGGGAGTTCGGCTCTAGCCAAACGCGGCGAACCCGGCCCGGCATTTCGGGAATACTGCTCTCTCCCTCTACCCGAACTTGGCTGGTTTGGTTCAACAATTGTACATCGGCTACTAAACGAACATCGTGCAATGTGCCAGGCAGTACGCGCCCGCTCACCGACAAAACTCGCCCGGATTCGGCGACGGCTTCTTCAAAGCTACCGGTTAAATCAGCCAAAGCCGAAATAAACAGGTTGCCAAAAGAATGACCTTTTAACCCTGAATCGCTGCTGAAGCGATATTGAAAAAGTTGGGTAAGCAAGGCTTCATCGTTAGAAAGGGCAGCCAAACAATTGCGAATATCTCCTGGCGGAAGGATACCCAAATTTCGGCGTAGCTCGCCAGATGACCCGCCGTCATCCGCTACCGAAACAATGGCTGTTAAATTATGGGTGTGTTCTTTTAACCCGCGTAATAGCGTAGCCATGCCATGCCCGCCGCCAATGGTGACAATTCGCGGGCCGCGCTCGAGGCGGCGAAAATCTGTAATTTGGTCGATTAACCGCTGGCCCGGGCGCAGAAATGGCACAAGCAAAGCTCGATTTAAACCTGCAATGCCCCATACCATCATTGTTAAACCCAGCGTACCAAAAATAATCACGCGCAATGCGCGGTCTAAAAATCGTAGAGAAGCGATACTTAACACATTGGTTAAACTGCTATCGGCAGGCGTTGTTCGGTAAATATCTAATAAGGCTAAAGCAATGCCAATTGCAAAGAGTGTAAGCCCAAGTAAAATGAGAGCAAACCAGCGTTTTACCCCTATACCGGGCATTAACCAGCGAAAAATACTTTTAATTTCTTTTAACATGGATTTAGATTCTTTAATTAAAGGTAAAACTGCTTTTGGATAATAGCAGTCTTCAAAGGTTCCGTCAACGCCAAAAATGGTTATTGCGCCATTTCACACAAGGGAATTCGGCATGCTATAATTGCGCGCTATGGGACTCATCATCAGCGTAGATATTGGCGGAACTCAGATTCGCGCCGGACTTTATCGCCGCGACAGCCTGAATGCGCTACGCGTAGAAAAAATAAAAACCCTCGCGAACGAAGCGGGGGTTTATAACCGTTTAGAGGGATTAATTGCTTCTATTTGGCCAAGCGAAGAAACAGTTGATGCAATTGGATTGGCTTCTCCCGGACCGCTTGACCCTCATTCTGGCACGATTATTGCCACCCCTAACATTAAAGAATGGCGCAACTTTCCACTTGCTCAAAAATTAAATGAGAAGTTTGGTGTGCCCGTATTTATGGATAACGATGCCAATTTAGCCTGTTTAGGGGAGTGGAAATTTGGCGCCGGGCAGGGACACCACAATGTTTTGTTTTTAACCATCAGCACTGGCATTGGCGGAGGGGTGATTGCTCATGACCGTCTTTTACAAGGTTTTCATGGTTTAGCGGCGGAACTGGGTCATGTTACCGTATTGCCAGACGGCCCCTTATGCGGCTGCGGGAAAAAAGGTCATGTAGAAGCCATTGCGTCTGGCCCAGCCATTGCAGGGTTTGTTTCAACTCAAATTAAAAGCGGGCGGACTTCTACCCTTTCACGGCAAGCACACATTTCATCACATGATGTAATGTTGGCGGCAAAAGAAGGCGATGAACTTGCTATAGAAGCAATGAACAGGGCTGGATATTACTTGGGGCTTGCCGTTGCCAATTATTTAGCTATTTTTGACCCGTCTATTGTTATTTTTGGCGGCGGAGTTTCACAAAGCGGTCCAATTTTATTTGACCCATTTAATGCCAGTTTAAACGAAAATGTATTTGACCCCACCTATTTAAAAAACTTAGTAATTGCCAAGGCGGCGCTCGGAGATGATGCCGGTTTACTTGGCGCTTTGGCTTTGGCCATGCTTTCTACCCCAGACAACTGACAAAACATTCTAAAACTACATTATTAAGCGCATTCCATTCTGGCGCCGATTTTGTCACTTTTATTTTTTCAAGGAGTTTTACCCATGAATGCACTGAATTTACCAGGTTCTAAAGGTCGCGCCTTAATTAAGCGTGACTCCTCCGTCATCTCACAATCCTACCCGCGTGATTACCCCTTTGTTATGGATCACGGCAAAGGCTCTTACCTATGGGATGTGGACGGCAATCAATTTTTAGATTTTATGGCAGGTATTGCCGTTAACGCTACTGGCCACTCTCATCCCGAAGTCGTAAAAGCAATTCAAGAACAAGCCGAAAAATTCATTCACGTATCATCTGACTTTTATCATGTAAAAATGATCGAACTGGCAGAAAAATTAGATGAAATTTCTCCGATGGCTGAAGCAGTGCTTACCTTTATGACCAACTCTGGCACAGAAGCCATTGAAACCGCCATTAAACTAGCCCGCTATAAAACTGGTCGTTCCAATTTTATTGGTTTTACAGGCGGTTTTCATGGCCGCACCATGGGCGCGGTTACTTTCACAGCCAGTAAATCCAGCTACCATAAAGGCTTCTATCCTTTAATGAATGGCGTATTACACGCCCCCTTCCCAAACCCCTA
>CAYOGW010000038.1:0-3825 GCA_964403635.1 uncultured Anaerolineaceae bacterium
TAATGAATAGTTCGTGGTCTTCTGGGCGATTGCTTTGGCTGAGTTGTTTTAATAAAGTAGTTGAACCGCTTAACAGTTCATTTAAGAGCGCGTTTTTAACGCCGCCCCACAAGAAGGGTGTTTCATTTAATTGGCTCATAAGACCTTTATAAATTTCCGTTTTATTCTGTGCTTGTTTAAATTGATTAAAAAAATATTCCCCAACAAAATAATCGTAAAACCGCTCATATTTAAAGCCAACCGTGTAATTGCTGAGCGGACCAGTTTTTATTAATATCCCCGCGTTAGCAAGGTTTAAGAAAGATTGGTTAACCCGCCTGCCAATCGATTCAATATAGGTGTCGTTGGTAATTTTTTCAGAAAGCGGCAAACCTAGCGAATTGGTTGGGTCTGGGGTAGTGCTGAGGGTTTCTACATGTAATTCATTTTGGTAGGGTTGTTTGCCAACCATAAGCGGAATTAACGCTTGCTGGATGAACAAATCCACGTCTTGTTTTTCAATGCGTTTGGTATCAATGAGATGTTGAATAAAAAGCACGTGTAAATCTTTTTTAGAAAAAGTGCCGGGAATTTCTTTGCCGTTGTGTATTTCACAAATATGTTGCAAAGAGAAAGGGTCTTGCAAAAAGACTTTCATATAGGGGCTTAATTGCTGAAATGATGTTTGACCATCATATTGTTTTTGGTACAAGGCAAAGGCTTTTTCTGTTTCGGTGGCGTTGAATTTTTTTAATTCAACCGATAAGCTGTTTTTTGTGGTGTTCCCATCATCAACAGAAAAATAAGCCGATTTTGTTAAATTTAATTTATGGGTTAAAAAGCGCCAAACTTCTGGTTTGCAAGTGATAATAATTTTTAACCAACTAAATGAATGATAGGCAATAAAAGCGTCTATGTTTTGCATTAAGCGTTCTGGCTGGTTGCTTTCATTAATGGCATCAAAGGCAATGAACACTTTTGTTTGAGAAATTTCTCCAATTTTATTTAATTCGGCAAAGATGTTTGTAATATTTTTTTCTCTTTGGCCTTCTTTAAGCCGAAATTGTTTTTGAAACAGAGCGGTTAAACTGTCTTCTATTGGGCTTTGTTCGTTTAAATTTTGGCTATTTAAGAATAGAAAGCAAGATTTGGGGTTTTGGTTGTAGTTCTCTAGCAGAGACAATAAAAAGCTGCTTTTTCCTACCCCAGAATCACCAGTGATGACCAAGGCGCTTTTTGAAGACTCTACAAAGGCACCGAAGGTATTAATTAAATCCGCACGCGGAAAATATAAGTTTTTCTGGTATTTTTCTTCGATGCCGTCTGTTTCATAGTGATTAATCGTGTCAACCCCAGTTTTAAAGTCTGGCCAGCTTAAACGGTTTAACGCCCGCAGCTTTGTCCGCAAGGCTTCTATCGGCTGAACGATTTTTTCGTTAAATTCTAAAATTAATTCAGGGCTCATTAATGCTAAATCTTTAAGGGCAGCCTGAACGCTTTGAAATAAAACTTTTAATTCTTTATTTTTTGTTTCGTAATATTTGCCATAAATAGCGCTTTCGCGGTTTGGGGTTAATTCATCCGAACCGCGGGATTTTAAGAAGTTGGAAGGCCAAGGCAAAAAGAGCGGAGAAAGGTTCTCAAGCCGGTTATCGCGCCGGTCGTGCAAGTAAAGCAGATTGGGCTTAACCTGCTCTTTTTTTGAGAAGTTAAGGGTCACTTCGGCAGGGGTAAGACCTTTTAACGAAAGCGCTTTTACAGTTCCGCTTTCATCTACTGAAGAAATATACAAAACTTGATAATGCTCAAAATAAGAGATTTGTGCTACTACCCGCTCTAAACGCGGGGCAATTTCAAGGTACACGGCTTGCCATTGCTCTTCTGTCACTGGTTTAATGCCATGTGAAAGGCTGTTACGTTTAATGCCTAAAAAGTGAAAGTCTTCTTCAATCCCTTTACGTTTGGCTTGTTCTTCTCGAACCCAATAGACATCATAGGTTTCACGCATAAAAAACCACTCGGGGTGGTTTTTATAAGTTTTTAAGATAAAGAAAAAAATATTATTTAAATTACCTAAGCTGGGCTGGGCAAAACTACTTTGCAGTTCTTTGTCTAAGGTTTCGTCGTTGGCTATTTGCTTAAGCGGGTCGAGGTAATTAAAGATTAATTCTAAATCCAGCATCCACATTAATATTTCAAAAAAATTAAGGGCGGCATCGGTTTTGGCGCGCCAGTTGGTTTCTTTTTCTAAATGAGAATATAAGTAAGCCAACGGCGTAGGGAATTGGCTGGTAATAAACGCGGCAGATGTTTTAGGGTTTGGGGTCATAGGATTTTTCAAAAATTGGTTATGATATGATAATCATACAATAGTTCCCTATACTCTGCTCAGGCAATCAACCTTATGAAAAATCCCTTGGTTACCCTTTTTTTTAGCGCGTTGGTTTTGTTTTTATCGGCTTGGGGGCTTCACGAAACAGGCCCGCAATTTGGCAGCCAATTATTAATAAAGGCCGGGCCAAGCCCACACTTTACTTCACCAGAGCTGATTCTGGCGAAGTATTATTTTTATACCGGCAACCCCGAACAAGCCATTGCGGAAATGTTAAGGGTGCAGACCGATGAGCAGGCGGCTGAAAATGCAGCCGATTTTCAAAAAATAATTCATTTACAACAATCTTTGTTTGGTCAGGTGGGGTTTTTAATCCTTAAACTTTCGGCTGGTTTGCCTTTACAACTGAATGCGGTTGGGCTGAGTTTATTAATCGTAATGCTGATATTTATGGCTGGCAGAATCATCCGCAAGCGGCCTTTATTTGCGATTGCCCCTTTCACAGCCCTTGGCGTTTATTCCCTTAATGGGGTGGAATCGGGTCTGGTAGTAGAACGCGCCCGCCACATTCGTTGGGTATTAAACCAATTAAATCAGTTGCACCATTCCATTTCAGACCCTTTGGATATTCCCAGTTTTGGCTTTGAACAAGACGGCGTGGGCATCGATTCGGCGGCCTTGTTAGAAACCGCATTTCATGTTTCGACAGGATTAAGTGATTTTCCGCTGGCACGTTTTTTAAATACGCTTAAGTTATGGCTAGATCACCCCAAATATTTGCTTTCTGGCACCTTTGATTCGGTAGATGGTAAAACCACTTTAAAACTGCAAATTTTAGACCGTGATCAAAATCAATTGGTGAAAAGCTGGCAGCACAATGTAGACGAAAAAAATATAGAAAGCCACCAGCAAACCGTTGATGCAATTTTGTATCCTTTGCTTTCTTTTTTTAATCAGGGAATTACAACCCAAAGTTGGAAAGCGTTAAATCAATTACATATTGGGTTAGAAGAATATTGGCAGTTTTACGAAAATAAAAAACAACCTTTTTATTTAATTTCTGCTATCGAAAAAATTGAAACAGCCATTGCTTACGACCCCGCTTATGGCTTGGCGTATTACAACTTGGGTCTGGTTTATTTGGCTACCGGAGATTATGAAAAAGCACGAAAATATTTTTCAGACGCGGTGCGTTTGCTAAAAGAATTAAATCAGCAGCAGGCGAAGTTTAATTATGGTGTTGCGTTGTACTTGCTTTCTCAAGATTGGGCTTACGAACGCGCTGAAAAGGAATTTTTGCAGCTTTTAGAACAGCCAAAAATCTCTACTTTGCTGGCACAGTTAACCCGCAGCGCTTTGGCCGTCACCTATGCCAAAATGGCTGGCCGTTCTGAAGCGCAAGCAAAAGCACTGGCTGAAAAAGCGATGATGCAAGCGGATAAAGTGATTGCCAATAAGGCGCCGCGAAGCGCTTTGGTAAACGCTTGGGTGGCAAAGGGGTACGCCCAATTGGC
>CAYOGW010000038.1:3925-6630 GCA_964403635.1 uncultured Anaerolineaceae bacterium
TGCTTTTAGGGAAGCGACTCAATTAAATAGCCGCTTATCAGATGCTTGGAATAACTTGGCTTGGGCGATTTTAAAGCAAACAGAAACTCAAACAGTAGCCGAAGCTGGTTTAATGGCAGAAGCCGAGGGGGCGGCCCGCAGAGCGATTCAACTTGAGAAACAGGAAAAGCAGGTTTGGCAGCGAATCGCTGTTTTGGCTGAATGTCTGCTTCGACAATCTAAATTAGAAGAAGCGCTTAAGCAAGCCAATTTGGCAGTGAATACAGCACCCAACCAGCCCCAGCCGCAGGTTGTGTTGGGTGGTATTTTTGCGGCGATGAAACAAAAAGCAAAGGCCAAAGCGGCTTTTGAAAAAGCGGTAGGTTTAGACAAAAAAGGATATTGGAAAGAGTTGGCAGAGAAGCAGCTTAAGAAATTAAGCGCTGCTCGAGGAAAAAATGTACAAAGCGCTTAAACAACTATTGTTTGGGTTAAGTTTCTTTTTGTTTTTAATTACGGTGATGTATTATGGGGAAAGCGATTTTTTTCTTTCCAAAAATGAATTTAATTGGCCTGCCGGTATGGCTGCTAACCATGCTCAGCGGCAATATTCGGTGATGACGGCTAATGTAGGCAATGGTGATTTGGCTTGCAAAACCTATAATTGGAAGTTATGCCGTGTAGAGATTGAAGAAAAACTAGCCGCCCATCTTGAAGAAATTAAGCCCGATATTATTGGCTTGCAAGAAGTGCTGCCTACTTGGTTATGTGATGCGCAGCAAGAAACCAACTTGCAAAAAGTGTGTGCTTTTAAGCAGGATGTTCCCCAGGTGAGACGCCTGTTAGGGGATGAGTATACGATTGTATGTGAGCCCCGCAGTCAATATGATTGTGTGGCGGTGAGTACAAAAATCGGTTTAATTAAAGATTGTGAACTAGGCGGGTTTTGTTTAAACGCGCGGACAGCACGGGTTAAAGAAGGCTGTGATCCTGGCTTTGCCATTTTTGCTGTCACAGTGGAATTAAACGACGGCACTGTGTTTGATTTAGCCAATATGCACCCTGCTGCTCGCTCGGATGAATGCCGAGCAGATATGTTGACGCAAGCCTATTTGGGTGATGAGCCGATTTTAATTAACAAGCAAGTTATTTTATTAGGCGATTTTAATTTTGACCCGTGGCGCTCGAATGACCAGAGTTCAACCGTATGGAATAACTTTGTACAACAAGGCTGGGCCGGCGCGCCGTTGGTTTATCATAGCGGCATCGCCGAGTCCAATCCGCCGCGTTTTACGTTTAGCTTTTTTATCCGCCGCAGTTTTGATAATATATTGAGTAACTTTGCACAAGGTACGGGGGTTATTATGGGCGCTACACCCGGCACCAGCCGTTTAGACGGCGGCTCAGGGAATGACCACCGCGCGGTGTATGCTATTCTTCAATTTCCATAAGAAAAGATTAAGATGATAAAAACTATCTTACAAAAAGACAACGACTACTCTCTTGCTTTGCGCGTGGCTGAAAAACCTGGTTTGCTGCGAAACATTTCTATGTTTTTGGCACACTCTGGCGACTCGTGGTTTTGGGCTTTGGGCATGCTCATCTTGTGGCTGGCGGGAGATGCTTTTTGGAAGTTATGGGCTGTATACCAATTTTTTTGGATTTCTCTGCTGGCGATATTAGTTATTACACTTAAGTTTGTTATTCGCCGCCGCCGCCCCGAAGGGGAGTGGGGAGCAATTTATCGCAATACAGACCCGCATTCTTTTCCTTCTGGGCATGCCGCCCGCTCCTTTTTAATCGCGTTGATTGCTTGGCAGCTTGGCCCAACCTGGTTAGCGGTTATTCTATGGATGTGGGCGCCTTTGGTGGCGTTGGCACGCGTGGCAATGGGAGTCCATTACCTTTCAGACATCATTGCCGGAATGGTGGTTGGCTTACTAGTGGCTGCTTTTAGCCTTGGTATTTCTCCCAGTTTGTTTGACGCGTTGAATACAATGACTTTAAACTGGTTTAATATTCCCCTCTGGTAATTTAATTAAATAGTTTTAAGGGCTTCTAAATGCTCTTCTAAATGCCCCACCGCTCGCTCTACCCAAGTTTGTAAGGTGTAATCCCCTTGTACTTGGTGATGCCCTAAGCGATTCCAGTCTTCGGGTTTTAAGTCTCTTAAAACGGGCACGATCTCTTTTGCACGTTGTTCTAAATCCGTTAACATTTTTTCTAGCGGAACAGACGAATCATAGTGGCTTAAAAACCAAGCATCTGCGTCGTAGTTTTCAAAACTAGGGTGCTGTTCTTCTAAAACTTTGCGAATACGCAAACCATAGGCATTTTGGTCTACATCCCAAACATGGGCTGCCAACTGGTGCACGTTCCATTCTCCCGTTTTTAATTGCAAAAAGGGGTCTTCTGCAGCGCGGCAAGCGGCGCAAAATTCAAGGGTTGCGCTTTCTAAACGGTTAATTAAACGTGTGCGGTAATCTAATAATTCTTTGTGTTCTGCCACTTTAATCTCCCATTTCAAATAAAGAACCGCTCGGCAATTGGCTATTTTGGCAAAGGTCTAAAATAGCCGAAGCGGCGTTTTTGTAGCGGTTGTCAGCCAACTCGGGTAACCCGCTGGTAAGCCCATATACCTTAATATTATGTTGGATTAATTCTGCGGCTGAATATTTTACTGCCCCAACCAGCCCAAAGCGGCTGGCGGCATATACCGCGCGGTT
>CAYOGW010000038.1:6730-9061 GCA_964403635.1 uncultured Anaerolineaceae bacterium
TTTTTGGTCATGTCTTGCACAAAGGCTTGGGCTTGGCCGCCAGCAGCTTTAATTTCGTCAACCACTGTTTCTACATTCATCGGAGAGATGTCGTTGGCTGCCACAATGGCACCCGCCGCCGCCAATTGTTTGGCAAGTGTGGGTCCTGTGCCGCGACCCGCGCCGGTGATTAATACAACTTTTCCGTTTAAGTTATTGGTCATTGGTTGGCTCGCAATAGGGGATTGAATCGCTGTTTTCTTTGGCATTTAAAGCCAGCCCAAAATAAGGGGAAGGGTCGTAGGTGTTATTAATATCAAGTTCATTTAAATAGCTGCCAAAGCCGTTGTCTTTTACAACTGAAACATGTAAATGAACCCCAACGGGGTTAAGCGGGTCACCAGAAAAATTACCCTGATAGCCTAAAAAGGTACCGGCTTCTACAAATACTTCTTCTGTGCCAGCCGGAAAAGCCTCAGCAATAAAAGAGTTTCCATCAGCATCGGCCAGATGGGTGTAATAAACCCAAATTTGTTGACCGGGGTTAAGCGGGTCGCTTGGCACCCGCACAATAACGGATGACTTCCATTCGGGCAGGCGGGTTAAATAGCCTGGGTATGCTACGTTAACCGGAGTCACGCCCACGGCTGTGCCAGCAAAAATATCTATCCCTTGGTGGCGATGCCCGGGTCGAAAGGAATCATCCCAAATGAAGCCAATTAATCCATCGGTAGGAAAAATAAAAGGTGCCCCTTGGCATTGCTGACCGGCATGCATCACCAGCCCCGCTTGCGAATTTGGGTCTCGAAAGTAAGACCATACTGCCTCACCGCGCCCAGAACTGAAGCGAAACGATTGGTAAATAAAGTAACCCAGCCCAGCCAAAACACCCAAGATTAAAATAATTGGGAGTGTTCTTATTTTCATTGTTTCGATTATACCTGCCGCAAGAAAGCATTAACAGTAGATAGATGGAAAATTAACGGAAAAATAACTTTTCTTTTTTATTTTTTTAACAATTGAAGAATAATATTAGGCTCAAGTTGATTGGTAAACAAATTAAAAAAGGAGAGAAAAATGAACTACTATATTTCCCCCGCTTCACCCCGTTTGTTGCGCCGCTGGATTACACGCGAAACCGAAGCCTTACATGGCTTGCCCTTGAATGTGCGTGATGAAGGCGAAGCCTATGTCTTAACTGCTTTTGTGCCCGGCCTTCAAGCAGATGATTTAACCATTCAGGTGATTGATGATGTGGTTAGCATTGAAGGCGAGTACAAGTGGGAAGGCGAAGAATATTTGCTGCAAGAGTTGCCGCGTGGAAACTTCCGGCGCAGCTTGCGCCTGCCCAGCGAATTGGACGCCGACAAAGCCGAAGCCAAAATTGAGCACGGTTTGTTAACCTTGCGGGTTCCCAAGGCTGAAAGCGCCCGCCCGCGCACCATTAAAGTTTCGGTTAATTAAAGCTAGTTTGTTTGTTATCAAGAGACGCCTGCCAAGGCGTCTCTTTCGTTTTATCAGTTACAATACCCCAACTACCCTATGGAGAACAAGTATGCGAACCACAAAATTAATTTTACTCATTACACTTTTTCTGGCGGCTTGCGCGCCGTCTGCTGTACCCGAAGCCAGTAGTACTGCCGAGCCGTTGGCAACAGAAGTTCCAGCCACCGCGGTGGTGAGCCCAACCCCGGGCTTGCCTTTGGCTGTTTTGGTCATCCCAGCGGATGCGAACCCAGAGCTCTCGAACGCTTATCAAACTGCAATTTATAACTTGGCTCAAGCCAATGGTATGCGTTTTCAAATTTTAAATAGCCTTGATGTGGCAACCTTAGACCCCGCGCTTAAGGTAGTGATAGCTTTGCAAGTAGACCCAGGTTTTGCGGCGTTAGCCCCTGCCGCGCCGCAGGCTCAATTTTTGGCGGTTAATATTCCAAATGTGACAGCGGGTGGGAATGTCAGTGTTTTGGGCGGCGAAGGGATTCGCATTGACCAACAGGCTTTTATGGCGGGCTATATTGCGGCCATGCTAACCGAAGATTTTCACACCGGCATCATCATCCGCAAAGATGATGTGCAAGGGCAGAAAGCCTATAAGGCTTTTCAGACGGGACAAGAATTTTTTTGCGGTTTATGTAACCCGTTAACTGGTCCATTTTTAGAGTATCCGCTGGTGATTGAAATCCCCAACGATGCCAAACCATCTGAATATGGCGCTTATGCCGATTATTTAATTCGCAACAAGGTAGAAACCATGTTCATTCAAGATTCGGTTGCCATCCCCGAATTGTTAGAGTATTTAAATACAGTGGGCATTTTGGTAATCGGCATGCAGACCCCATCAAGCGAAGT
>CAYOGW010000038.1:9161-16525 GCA_964403635.1 uncultured Anaerolineaceae bacterium
CCAATTAATGAGAAAAATGCAGTTCTGTTTTTAACATTGTTGCTCTCTGCAGATTTTGTTTTTATCTTATTACATACTTTACGCCCCTTCGTACCGGCATTAAGCAACCCTTTGTTTTCGATTGGCGAAGACGCGGGCTACGGGGAAATTTTTCAGTACATTAAAGAGTTTTGGGCTGTTCTGTTGGTTGCTCTTGTTTACGTTAAAACAAAAGAAAAAGGTTATTTTGCTTGGGCGTTTTTGTTTTTTATCTTCTTATTAGAAGATTCTTTGCTCTTTCATGAACACGCAGGCAAGTTCATTCGAACCCTGTTTAATGTAAGCATTTTTGGTATTCGCCCGCAATCAATGGCTTCATTAATCTACATATTGATTGTAGGGTTAATATTCTCTGTTGTAATGGGGCTTTCTTTTTGGCGCGGCAGCGATTCGTTTAAGAAGATTAGTTTCGATTTAACCATCCTTGTTGCCGCGCTTCTCTTTTGCGGCGTTTTTGTCGATTTTGTTCACGATGTATTTCTAGATGCTCGTTGGTCCATCCGCTTTTTGTTAGGGTTGGTAGAAGATGGCGGCGAAATGTTGGTGATAAGTTTAATTAACGCATATTTGTTTCTTTTAAATCGGCGTTTGGAATGAAAAAGAATATATTAATTTTTAACAGCTTGTTTCTTGGCATATTAGCCATTATGGTTATGTTTGCCCCGCAAGAATTTGCAGCTACGGTTGGTTTGGCAGTTAACCCGTTAATTTTTGTGCTGCTGCAAATCATCGGCGCTTTATATTTTGCCATGGCATTCATGAACTGGACAGCCAAAGACAGCCCCATGGGCGGCATCTATGCGCGGCCAGTTTCGCTGGCAAACTTGACTCACTTTACCATTGGCGCGCTGGCTTTAATAAAATATCAAATAGCCCAGCCCTTTAATTTAATTGTATTAACAGTGATTGCTTTTTATACCTTTTTTGCACTATATTTTGGCTGGCTGGTTTTTAAAGCCAGCGGTTTAGAAAATTAATTAATTAACAAGTGAGTGATGATGAAAGACGGATTTATTTTACGACCAGCCCGCTGGGATGATTTAGCCGCGGTTGCTGCGATTACTGAATTAGAAGCAAAGCGTTTTAATGACCCATTAATTAGCAGCAGTGTAGAAGAACTGCAAGCCGCTTGGCAAGAGCCCGGCTATAACCTAGAAACCGACGCCTGTGTAGTAGAAGCCCCTAACGGATTAATTGTCGGCTATGAAGAATATTCTGAAGACAAACCCAACCAAGATGTTGTGCTGGATGGCTATGTTCACCCCGATTATTGCGGGCTGGGTATTGGCACGGCTATGCTCCATTGGGCCAAAAACAGGCTGCTCAAAGATTCAGAATCAATACCCAATAGCGAAACCGTTACTTTACGGGTTCACATTAGCATAGACGAAACCGCCGCCGATGTTTTGTTAAGAGCGGAGGGCTTTCAGCCTACACGTTATTTTTGGAAGATGAAAACCCACCTAGAGCTTGCCCCGCCTGTGCCTGTCATCCCCGCTGGATTTAATTTAATCCCCTTTAATCCTGATACACACATGCAAGCCATTCATGCCGCGCACGAAGAAGCCTTTAGCGACCATTGGGGCTATACCCCGCATACTCTTGAAAGTTTTGTGCATCGCCACACGGTTCAACGAGAGTTTGACCCGAATTTATGGTTTTTGTTATGGGATGCAGACCAAATTGCGGGTTACGCCCTCTGCCGGTTTCAAGACGAAGAAGGCTGGGTGGGTTCTTTGGGTGTTCGCCGCCCGTGGAGAAAACAAGGGCTTGGGCTTTATTTGCTTAAACAAGCCTTTGCCGCTTTTTACGAACGCCAAATGCCTTTGGTTGGCTTAACCGTGGATAGTGACAGTTTAACCGGCGCCACACGTTTATATGAAAAAGCGGGCATGCAAAAAGATAAAACCTACGCACAATATGCCCTTGTGTTAAGAGAAGCCAAATAACAGGTACGAATTCAAAATTCTGTTATCCTTACACGGTTGAATTAAAGTGAATCAAGGAGAACTACCATGCAACTCAAATGCTCATTTTGCTCTACCCCGTTTGCCTTAAGCAAAGAACAAATTGCCCAAGCGGTAGAAGTTTTTAAAGCCGATAAAACCGCCCATTATGACGCGCACTGCCCCAAGTGCCGCCGAGCCATTAAAGTAACCCGCCGAAACTTTAGTATTAATCCGCTTTACAAACGCATGCTCGATTTTGGTTAAAAACGAACAGGACACCATCCAACATGCAACCCATCAAAAGGCTGGCATGGCTGAGCCATTTTGCTTTTTTGCTCTTATGGCTTTTCGCATTTAATTTGGGCTTAGCCGGTATTGATTTTGGCAACCACTGGGATGAACACAAACTGGTTCGTTCGGTGCGCGAAACCTTTAAAACCGGTCAGGTATTGCCGGGCTGGTACAACTACCCATCGGTTAGTTACGATGTGATGCTGCTCGCCAGCCTACCAGAAGCCGCTACAATCTTCCTCGGTGATTCTGGCATTCTTAATCAATTTGTCGGCGAAAAGCACAATGTTTCATCGGTGTTAGATGTTTCTACCCGCTTACAAGAAGCCCTGCGCAGCAGAGATTTTTTGCCCCGCGCGAGGCTTTTTTATCTATTTATTACCTTGCTCAGCGGGTTGTGGGTTTATTTAATCATTAAGAAAATTAGCAACAATTCTTTAACCGCTCTGCTGGCTGCTAGCCTGTTATACGGCTCTTGGGAGTTTGCCTACCATGCCCGCTGGGCCGCGCCCGATGGGTTGCTGGCTCAGTTTGGTTTATTAACCATTCTCTTGGTTATTTATGCCGCGCGTGCCAACGGCATAAAACAACCCGCTTTTTTATTTTTAGCGGCTGTGGCGGCGGGCTTTACTTGCAGTGCCAAATACTTTGGCGGTTTGTTTTTAATTCCCGTTTTTATTGCGGGCTGGCAGTTTGCCAAAGCGCAACACCTAAACTGGAAAGGCAAGTTTTTTTTACTAACCGCCTTATTGGCTGTTTTTACGGCCAGCTTTTTACTTTCTACCCCGGGCGCGTTGGTAGACCCCTTGCGGTTTATTAAAGACGTTCAATTTGAAATGCGCCATTACAGCGGCAGCCACAATGGCTATACCGTTAAACCCGGCCTCGAGCATTTGGGTTTAATTTTGTCCTATTTTGCTTTGGCTGCTTTTTCCGCTTGGGCGCCCTTAGCAATCGCTGTTTTTGTAGCGGCTGTCTGGGGCGTTTATAGCTACCTTCGGCAGCCAAACCGCCGCTTAGAAAGCGCGGTTTTACTGGTTATGCCGCTTGCCCACCTTCTTTACATGAGCACCCAAAAAGTGCTATTTGTCCGCAATTATTTGGTGATATTGCCTTTTCTGGCGATCTTTGCCGCCATTGGGATATTCAACATCTGGGAACGAATCCGTTTAATTAAACCTCGGCTGGCTCACCTTGGCCTGTTCACCGTTTGGATAGCGCTTCTGGCTGTCAATTTTGGCTGGCAAGCCCAAGCCGCCCTGTCCATTCAGCAGCGAGAAGATGTAGATAAAACCGCCCAATTAATGACTTATATAAATCAACATCCCGAAACCAAGTTTTATCTTTCTTCCGCGGCCTATAAACTATTAAATGGTCAAGAAGTTAATTTAATAAACATTACCAAAAATCCGCAAGAAGCGGATGTGTACTTATATGTTTCACACGAATATAAAGACGCGCTTTCAAACCGTTTTGGGCGTTACCAAGCCTTGTTTGGTCCCTACGAAGTGAACTTTAATTACTATCCTTCATGGGATGGCGATTCGCGCGTGGTTGCCTTATCCATGCAGCATGCCATAGAGCAGAAAATAATAGAGCTTAAATAAGCCATGACTTTAATCAAAGCCATTTACTTCGACCTCGGCGGGGTAATTCTACGCACCACCGATAAAAGCCACCGCGCCGCCCTTGGCGCGGAGTTTGGCTTAAGCTACGAGCAAATGGAACAAGTGGTCTTCGGCGGCGGGCCGTTTGGCACAGCCGCGCGCGCCACACTGGGAGCCATTACCGAGCAAGCCCACTGGCTAGCGGTTACCCGCAGGTTGGGATTAAACCCCAACCAATCCCAGCGGATTAATGACCAGTTTTTTGCGGGCGATACGGTCGATTGGCAAATTGTGGATTTATTACGTGGATTGCGCGGGCGTTTTAAAGTGGGTTTAATCAGCAACGCTTGGGACGGTCTGCGCCCGTGGATTCTGCGCGAAAAGTTTAACGACGCTTTCGATACAATGATTATCTCTGCTGAAGTACGCATGGCCAAACCCCTGCCCGCCATTTACAAACATGCGTTAAATGCTTTTTTGGTAAAGCCAGAAGAAGCCGTTTTTGTCGATGATTTTATCGAGAACATTCACGCCTGCAACGCCCTAGGCATGCGCGGCATTCACTTCCGCTCGCCCGAGCAGGCGCTGGCTGAGTTGGAAGATTTGCTTAATAGCAAGTTGTACGTTTCATAGGATAAATTTTTATTGTGTTTAAATTGCGCTTAATTCACATTATTTTAATAACGCTTCTATTTAGTATTATTATTTATTCTTGTTTGTCAAAAGAACAAGTTAATATTTCTGCTTCAGAAAATTTACATGGAAGCTTAATGCCGGAAAAAACTCCAGCAGTATTATCAAATTTTAGCGAAGAAATTACGCCAACATTTCCAGAAATACCAAATAAATATAATTTTCCAACATGGATTGCTGATTCTAAATATGCAGTTTTTGTAATGGTTACTGATCTTTTAAAAAATAATAATGAAATGACGTTTGTTAATGCTAATACACATGAAACATTTATTATTAATGTTCCTAATAATAGTATTTCCAATTATTTTTGGACACCGGATGGTATGAGTTTCGGCTTTGTAGAATCTAATTTCTTAAATATTTTATTGGTCGATTTACAAACTGGAAAAGTGGAAAAATACACAATTCCTGAAACATCTTCAGAGTGTCTTTCTGATTATGAAAAATCCAATCAAACGGTTATTAAATATATACGCGTTTATAGTTCATTGCCATCTGACAATTCATTTTTCTGCCCCGAGTCAAATATTCAAATTCTTTATGATGAAACTCAAAAAAAGAAAACATTAATTGTAGAAAACTCTGAATTGAATAGAACGATAGTAATTTCGACTGCGAATGATAATCTGATTAATTTAAACTATGAAATTTCACCATCTCACACGCTATTAGCTGTTTTACAAGGCGATGAGCCAGACCCAGATGATCGCAACCCCTTGGGGAAACGCATTTTAGTTTATAGCTTAATCTCTGGTGAAATTATTTCAACTTTTACTGGCCGGTTTTGTTTATTAAAATGGTCTCCAAATGAAGAAATAATTTTGACAACCCAATCAGATTCAACAATATGCTCTAGAGGTGAGTCTCCTTTGCTTCTCTACCCTCAGAGTGGTAAATTAAAACAAATCAAAGCGATAAAAGATGCTCATCATGCTGATTACTATATATCGATATTTAATTGGTCTCTTGATAGCAATTTCTTGTATTATGTTTACATGAATCCAGATAGAAGTGATATTTGTCGTTATGATTTAAGAAACGATTATGTATTTTGCCCAACTAGTGGCTTTGCTGAGTTAGATAAATACAATGTTGAATATTATGTGATTTCTCCTGATGAAAGGTATTTAACTTTTGCATATGGGTATTCTTGTCAAGGTTGCGATGAATGGGGAGAATCATTTAGTGCATTAATTCAAGTTGACGGTGAAAATATTTTTCTAATTGGTAAAGAAATATATCTTTTCGAATTAAGTTTACAACCTTATCCATTTGGCACTTTAGTATGGCGACCTATGCCAAATTAGTAAAACAAATAATGTCAATAATTGTCTTTTATCTTTTTTCGTAACATTTTTCTAAAACCCTATGACAAACCCTTCCCCCACCATCCTTAAAGACCTCGGCGACGGATTAATCCTGCGCCGCAGCACCCCCGCCGATGCCGACCTACTGGCTGAATTTAATAGCATCATTCACAGCGACGACGGACCCGATAAACCGGAAGAAAAGCTGGCGGTCTGGACGCGTGATTTGCTCACCCGCCCGCACCCCACTTTTAAACCGGATGACTTCTTAATCGTCGAAGAAACCGCTACCCAGCGGATTGTCTCTAGCATTAATCACATTTCGCAAACCTGGAGCTACGAAGGCATTCCCTTTAAAGTGGGCCGCCCCGAGTTGGTCGGCACCCTGCCGGAGTTCCGCAACAAACGCTTAATCGCTGAGCAATTTGCAGTCGCCCACCAGTGGAGCCAAGAACGCGGCGAGTTGGTGCAGGGCATTACCGGCATTCCCTATTACTATCGTCAGTTTGGTTACGAAATGGCCTTAGAACTCAGCGGCGGGCGGGTTGGTTTTGTGCCGCTGGTTCCAGAACTGAAAGAAGGTCAAAGCGAGCCGTATACCATGCGCCCAGCCAGCCCAGCCGATATTCCCTTTTTGATGGAAGTGGAAGCTTTTGCCGCCCAGCGTTATTTAATCCGTGTTCATCGAGACGAAGCCATTTGGCAATATGAGCTTTCTGGCCGCAGCAAGGGCAGTATGACCCACAATGAGTTTCGAATTATTCAAGACACGGCTGGTCAGCCGGTTGGCTTTTTATGCCACCATTGGTTTAATTGGGGTTTTGGCACAGCCTTGTTCGAGTATGAATTAAAGCCCGGCGTCTCTTGGTCGGATGTAACCCCCAGTGTGGCCCGTTACATGCTGACCGTTAACCGCCAAAATGCCGAGCGGGATGGCGAAAAAGTAGAAAATAAAAGTGGTGTCGCTTTTTGGCATGGCTCAAGCCATCCGGTTTACGAGGTTTGGCGAGACAGGCTGCCGCGCATCCGCCAGCCGTACGCTTGGTACATCCGTGTGCCAGACCTGCCCGCTTTCATTCGCCATATTGCGCCCGCGCTCGAAGCCCGTTTAATCAATTCCTATATTCCAAACTACAGCGGCGAATTATTGATTGGTTTCTACCGCAGCGGATTAAAACTGGTCTTTGAAAAAGGAAAATTAATCGAAGCCAGTCCATTTAAGCCGCAACCCGAAAAAATGGGTCAAGTGAGCTTTCCCGATTTAACCTTTTTACAGCTGTTATTTGGCTTTAAATCGTTTGATGAGCTTAATGATAATTTTGTAGATGTAAGCTATGACCGTGATGAGTCGCGCGTTTTAATTTCGACTTTGTTCCCCAAGAAGCCTTCTACCAACGGCGGGCTGAGCTAGCCCAAAGCGTGTTCCCGTTAAATTAATCGGCAGCCAGCCCCTCGGGAGCCAGCCGCCGATTTTT
>CAYOGW010000038.1:16625-18357 GCA_964403635.1 uncultured Anaerolineaceae bacterium
CCGTCAAAGCAGTGACCAATAAATTTCCAAGTTTCGCTCATGGTTTTATTTTAATATACAAGTGGCTTGGCGAATTTCGCCCAAGTGATAAGTAGTATGCACCAGCACCGAAAGCGCCCCGCCGATGGTATTTTCGTTCCAGTCGGGGTTGTTTTTAAACAGGTGCAGCATGCGTTGGTAGGTAGCCGCTAGTTTTTCTTGCAAGGCTTGCCATTCGGGTTCAGAGATTTTCTCAACGGTTTTCCATATATAGCCCCAATCGGCTTGGGGCGGGTTGGGGCTGGTAATGCGGCTTTCAAAGACCTCGATGAAATAAATGACATGGCTGACTTGGGCGGCCAACGAGGCGCATTTGTTACCCACCGGAATAGATGCTTGCTCGGCAGTAATTTCGGCCAAGGTTTCTAGCAGGCTGTTGTTTTCATCCAAGTAAAAACCGCTGGCTGAGTTTTCAAAGGTTTCACGCATTAACGTTAAAAGGGGTTGAGCAAATTCGTTTTTCATTTCTTAACCTGCTTCTTCGTATGCCATTTTAATCAAGCCAATTAATTCATCATCCACTTGGCTGGCTTCGGTTAGTTTAACAATATAGTTGCACATGCTGCCTTTGGCTTGTTCAATTAATCGCGAGTCAGCCGGTAGGTTTTTGGCATTCAAGCCCAGTTCAAAGCGCGTGTTGGTGGCTGGGCCTAACATGGCAAATTGCTTCTTGCGCCGCAAACTGAGATAGCCTTTCTTGGGCGCAATTTCAAATTCCCCAAAGGTGTTAATCTCGCTCATTAACGCTTCATGAATCGGGCGCAGTTCAGCTTTGGGACCGCTATAAATATCAGCTAAAACATCTGCTTCGTCTTTGCCAGCCGCCTCATGCGAGCCCGCCGATTTTAGGATTTCATGGACGAGTGTGTTCGCATCACCGTGCCCTAAGCCAAAACGTTCTTTAAAATAATCGCGCAGTTCGCCGTGTTTGCTTAATCCGCTGTTTTTGGCAAACTGGCTTAACTCGGCTAAAGTTTTGCCGGTTTTGGTTTGAATATTATTTAATTGGGTTTGTAGCGCTTGGTCTAAAATGCTCATTTTCCGCTCCTTTTTAATTAATCGCTCCTTTGATTATAGAACATAAATTCTGGTTTTTCAATGGTTAATTAAATAAAAAAACCCGAGGCAGGCTGCCCCGAGCTTTTTGCTCGTTTAATTAAATTTTTCGCTAGCTGGTAAGTTTAGCCATTTGTTCTTCTTTGTCTTCTCTCATACGAATGGCGATGGGTGCCTTTAAGAAGCGTTCGATGTGGTTTTTTTCTAGGGTCGGTTCGTAGTGATCGCGCATGCTCTCTAAAATGCTAACCGTTTCACCGTTATATTTTTCGAAAACAACTTCATCTCCTGCTTGCACAAGCCCTTCTTGTAGAACACGGCAGTACAAGCCGGGCTTTTCGGCAAAACGGAATTGTTTGGCAAACGGCGGAATTTCCATTCGTCCTGCCAGTGTGCCGCATGGGATGCGCGGCGCGGTGACTTGTAAAATAACCGAACCAATTTTAAAAATATCGCCGATATTCATTTCTACACTGTTGATGTCTGAAATTGTTAAATTATCGCCAAACTGACCCGCAAAGGTGGGGCGGCTCAGTTCATTGCTCCACCAGTCGTAGTCTGGCTGGGTGTAGATGTAAACCGCTTGGTCTGGCCCGCCGTGATTTTTGCTGTCGCCGATAAAATCATTTTCTAGCCC
>CAYOGW010000038.1:18457-22138 GCA_964403635.1 uncultured Anaerolineaceae bacterium
TTATTTTTTCTTGGGTTTCCAGTTGCTGTGCGCAATATACGCGGGGGTTGGTTCTTTGCCCGATTCTCGTTCGAGCAGGCGTTCTGCCAGCCACTGAAACCACTCAAAAGCGGTATCACGCTGAACGGAAGCCCGAAACTCGAAAACGAACTTTTTCATCTTCTGCCAAGATTGGATGACCGGTCCGCTGAAAGCGTCATCTAATAAATCTAAATCCATTTCGTGATGATAAACCAAAATACCCAGCCGCTCCCATGTGCCGAGCAGCATATAAAGGGCTAAAAAATCGGTTTCGGGCAGAGCATCCATTTCTTTTTTGCCAAATTTTTCTGGCAAGGCAAACATGACCAGTAAGCCTTTAACAAAATCACCAGTTTGGAAGGAATTCAGCAAAACAATCGCGCTTTCGCGGCGGCGGCTGGCATGAAAGTTGCGCAGGTTAATTAAACTAAAGACAACGCCTGCCACCATGATGACTGTACCAATGGTTTGAAAAATGAGCGAGAGTTCCATGTTTAATTAAGCCTTTGGCCGCGGGTTCGGCGACAGGTTTTCGTCTCCGTATTTTTTAGAGAGGTAAATTGCAATCGCCCATGGCAAAACGCCGTACAAGGTTTGAGCGAGATAGTTGTTAGAAGATAAGACCAAATAGGATTGAATGGTGTTGCCCCACGCGTGCAGCAAAATGAGCAAGAAAACGCTGCGGGTGTTGTTGTAGAGCCAGGTGTTGACCATCGTCCAGCCGACAATGCCGAGCGTTAAACCGATTAATGAACCAATCAATGGGCCGAAGCCGAGGGCATAGTTGTAATAAATAATAAAAGGGAAGTGCCACACACCCCATAGAATGCCCAAAATCCAACTGGATTTGGCGGCGGTAAATTGGCTTTGTAAGCGCGGTAAAGCAAAGCCGCGCCAGCCGGGTTCTTCGGCGATGCCGGTAAAAATAAACATGTAGATGAAAAATGGAATAAATAAACTGGGTTCTAATTTGAAAGCAAATCCGTTTAATCCGCCGCCGAGCAACGCCCCCAACCCAACACTGGCAAGGCTTAACCCGAGTGGAATGGCTAGTGCGGTCAGCAGCCACTTCCAACCGACTTGCCAGTGGGTGCTGCGCTGCCACAAGTTTTGCAAGCCGCTTTTGCCTTCTAAAAGGGCTGTCATGATGATGGCTGAAAATAAAGGTCCCATGCCCAAGCTAAAGGTTAAATAAGCCAAGGTTTGTTGGCTATTTAAGTTGCCGTTCATTAAATTAATGAAGTGCAGCAAGTTGTCTTCATTGCTGATGGCGATTCCACTTTGCCCAGCCAGCCAGATACCACTTAACTGTAAAGTCCATGTAATGAGATAAGCTAGGGTGAAAAACGAGATTAATGGGTATTTTTTAAGAGTCTGCATTTGGTTCCTAAAGTGGGCGTTTTAAAACAAGTTCAGAATCGTGCATTTCGCCAGTAGAGACAAAGCCTAGTTTTTCGTAAAAGGCTTGTGGGCCGCCCTCGGCGGGGACACAGCTAACGACTAACTCAGTAGCGTTTGGGCGGGTGCGAACATGCTCTACCAGCAGTTCGACGGCTTGTTGGCCGAAGCCCATTTTTTGATATTTTTCATCTATCATCAAACGCCACAGGTAGTATTCAGGTTCGTCTGGTTTGTCAGCGAGCATCAAGAAGCCAACTGGGGTTTCATCGGCATAGATGGCGCGAAACCAAGCTTTTTCTCGGTCAAAGTAGGCTTGGGCAATAGAAACAGCATTAGATGCGACAAAGCTTTCTTGCGCGGGGGTTACTTTTAAGCGGGTAATCTCGCGCACCGTGTCGCGGGTCACTTCTCGTAGAGAAATTGCTGAGTTTTTAGAAACAGTCATTCGTTAGCCCGCTTTCTTCCATAGTAAAACAGCAAAACCGCGTTTGTTGTTTAAGTTATAGGCTTGGGTGCTTAATTGTAAGTGTCCAGGGGTGATGGCATATTCTCTGCGTTGAGAAGTGCCATCCATGTTTGGGAAAATGGAACTTTCGACATGGTGAGTCACAATTTTGTTTTCGTAATCCATTTCGTAGCTGCCAAAATAAGAAATGCTACCTTTGTAGGCGGCTACAATCTCTTCCGTTGTACCTTTTAATTGGTCAGAAGCGGCAAATTGGGGTCGGTCGTTACGCATTAATTGCGCGGAGTATCTGCCGCTGGGGTCGTACATAATAGAGCCTTTGGCATCTTTGCCATACGGATAGATGATTTCGCCGTCTTCGGTGCGGAATTCGAATGAGACCAATGTCCAAGCACCTAGGAGTGGGTTATTTTGAGCGGTCATTGAAAAAATCTCCAATCTTTTAAGCTAAAAGTATTATAACCTTTGCTCTTTCGTATCAAACTTTCGTTAACTAAAGTAAGCGATTGGTTGCTTATTTTGCAGGTTGGTTTTATAGTCTTAAAAGAAATTTTATTGGTATTTTCTTTAATTAAGGAGAAGCACATGCATGGTGGCGGTTGGTTTAACTATATTCGTTCTGGGGATGACAAACCCACAAAAGTAACCCGAGAACTGTTGTTGCGTGTCTTGGCTTATGCCAGCCCTTACCGTTGGCAAATTGTTGGTATGCTAATTACCATTTTGTTTAGCAGCGCGTTAAGCCTTGTTTCACCGCTGATCTTTCGTTACTTAATCGATACGATTCTGCCAAACAAAGATTTTAATCAATTGACCATTTTCTCGGTGGCTTTGCTGCTCGTTCCGCTTTTTGGCGGCGCGGTTAATGTCATTCAACGCCAATTAAATGCCACCGTAGGCGAAGGTGTCATTTATGACCTGCGGGTAGGCTTGTTTAGCAAGTTGCAGCGCATGAGTCTGCGCTTTTTTACCAATACCAAAGTTGGTGAATTAATGAGCCGATTAAACAGTGATGTGGTCGGCGCGCAGAACGCCATCAGCAACACCATTGTAGGCATCGTGACCAATATTGTTCAAACCATTGCCATATTGACGGTGATGCTCACTTTAGAGTGGCGGTTAACCTTGGTTGGTATTGTAATTTTGCCCTTGTTCATTTGGCTGGCGCGCCGCCTTGGTGAGCAATTAAGAGATATTGCCCGCGAAGGCATGGACCTTAACGCCCAAATGAACGCGCACATGAACGAAACGCTTAACATCGGCGGCGCGCTGCTGGTTAAATTGTTTGGGCGAGCCAACACCGAGCAAAGCCGCTTTAAACAGCGGGCGGCTGGGGTGCGCGATATTGGCATTCGCCGCGCGGTGGTGGGCTCGTCTTTCTTTGTGATGATTGGTCTTGTCAGCGCGGTGGGAACGGCTTTGGTCTATGGTCTTGGCGGCTGGTATGTCATCGAAGGCGTCTTTACGGTTGGGACGATTGTGGCGTTTGGCTCGTATCTTGGTCAGCTTTATAGCGCTTTGCAAGGGCTGGCTGGCGCGCCGGTAGAGTTCAGCACCAGCATGGTTTCTTTTGAACGTGTTTTTGAAGTGATCGATTTGCCGCAAGACATTACCGAAAAAGAAAACGCGCTGGTTTTAGAAGATGTTAAAGGTCAGCTAGAATTTGAGAACGTGGGCTTTAATTACAGTATTAATCCGGCCGCCTTGCTCAGTGATGTCAAACGCTATGGCAGTGTGGATAATGTCAAGGCGGTGCTTTCCGGCGGAAACGGGAAAAATGACCAGCCGCTGAA
>CAYOGW010000039.1:0-17097 GCA_964403635.1 uncultured Anaerolineaceae bacterium
TGCAAGGGGTTAATAAAATCTATCACATCTGCCCCAACATGAGCCCGCACGAAACTGAAATTGGCAGGCAATTAATTAAGCTAGCCCAACAAAATAACATTCAACATTTTGTTTACCACTCGGTTTTGCACCCGCACATTGAAAGCATGAATCATCACTGGCAAAAAATGCGTGTCGAAGAAATGTTATTTGAATCAGGCTTGCCGTATACCATCTTTCAGCCCGCGCCCTACATGCAAAACTTGCTGGCAAACTGGAAAAATATGCTTGAAACACGTGTTTTAAAAATCCCCTATAGTGTAGAGAAACCTTTTAGCTTTGTAGATTTAGCCGATATTGCCGAAGCCGCGCAAATTGTTTTAAGCGAGCCCAGCCATTTAAATAGCATGTACGAATTGGTGGGTACCCCGCCGCTGACCTATACTCAGGTTGCCGAAATTATCAGCCAAGCGCTTGGCCAAAAAATCACAGCCGTGCAGGAAGACATTCATCAGTGGAATGCCAACGCAGCTGGTTTAAATACCTATGCCCGCGAAAACTTAATCAACATGTTTAACTACTACGACCAGTTTGGTTTTAGCGGCAACCCGCAAGTATTAACGTGGCTGTTAAAACGTGAACCCACTTCACTCAGCCAGTTTATTCAAAAACAACATGCCAGCCATTAAAGGCATCTCACTCGCACCAGATGTACAAACATGGCTGCAAACCACCCGCCAGCCGCGCATCTTACATATTTTTGAAAACAGCTGCAATTTAATGAACGAAAATAAAGCCATTCTCTCGGTGGTTAATCCCAGCATTGGCAACGGACCATTTAATCTTGTTATTAATCAACCGATTAATTTTTCAGAATATTTGGATTTAAATTCTGAAATTCATATTCGAGAAAACCATTTAAGCATTGGCAGTTTAATCATCCAAACCAATTCGGCTCAACTATGGCATGCCCAACCCAACTGGAAAAAGTTATATCTACAACGGTTATTAATTAAACAACAAGCACTTTCATTAAACTTGTTTGAGATTGCTGCGCCTCGAGCGGGTATGGCATTAACCTTAATTAACCCTTTGGCCGAGAGTTTAATTAATACAGATTTGTCATCTACCTTAATTAATGCCAAAAAACTAGCAGGCTTGGGGCCAGGTTTAACCCCCAGCGGAGATGATGTGCTGGTAGGCGCGATGCTGGCAGCTTGGGTCATCCACCCGCAAGAAGTAGCCCAGCCATTAACAGAGAAAATAGCAGCAGAAACAGCAAGCCGAACCACTTCACTTTCAGCGGCATGGTTGAAATCAACTGGTAAGGGTGAAGCGGGATATTTATGGCATGATTTTCTTAACAGTTTGTTAGCCGAAGATGCTGATTTAATTAAGCTAACTTTTGAAAAGATATTATCTGTCGGGCATAGTTCTGGCGCAGATGCTCTCAGCGGGTTTATAACGACATTAAACGGTGGGCGGTTGGGGTGAGCCAGCCAGAATCACACTTGTATATTTAGAATTAATGTTCTATAATTAATCATTCATTAAACCGGAGAGAGAGTTATGGAAGCCGCTATTCGTACTTATTTTAAAAATATCTACGCTCAAGACCGCCCCCTGCAAAACGAGGCGTACGCCTGTTTAATGACCATCACCGAAAAACCGGTGCCTTGGGCTTACGAAGTTTGGGATGAATTAATGAAAGCCTTAAAACACGCCGATAACCATGTGCGCGCAATTGCCGCGCAGTTGCTTTGCAACCTTGCCTTAAGTGACCCTGAACAAAGAATGGTTAAGGATATGGAGGCTTTATGGTTGGTGACCAAAGATGAACGTTTTGTAACCGCGCGGCACTGTTTGCAGAGCATGTGGAAGATTGGCCTAGCCGGAGAAACGCAGCGGAAAAAGTTGTTACAAGGTTTAGAAAGACGTTTTGAGAACTGCTTAAGCGAAAAAAACTGGACGATGATTCGGGGTGATATTTTAATTTGCTTAAAACAAGTGTACGAAACCACCGAAGACGAAAGCGCCAAAGAAACCGCCCTGCGATTAATTAAAAGCGAGCAAGACCCCAAGTATTTCAAGAAATTTGCCGCCATTTGGAAAGTTAAATAGGAGAAGAAATGAACAAAATTACCCCGTTTTTATGGTTTGACACGCAAGCTGAAGAAGCCATGGATTTTTATGTTTCTGTGTTTAAGAATGCAAAGGTAATTAGCCGCTCGCCGCAAAGCGTAAGTTTTGAATTAGAAGGGCAAGTTTTTATTGGCTTAAATGCTGGCCCCCATTTTAAATTTAATGAAGCGGTTTCGTTTTTTGTAAACTGTGAAAACCAAGCCGAAGTGGATGAGTATTGGTATAAACTGATTGCGAACGGCGGCGAAGAAAGCATGTGCGGCTGGCTTAAGGATAAGTTTGGTTTGTCTTGGCAAATTGTCCCGAAGCAATTGGGCGAGCTGCTGGGCGACCCAGACCCCATTAAAGCCAAGCGCGTTTTAGATGCCATGCTGCAAATGAAAAAGCTAGATGTTGCTGGTTTGCAGGCTGCTTATGACCAAGCATAGAATTAATTAACTCATTTAATCAGCTCCCCTATGAAGCGGACAAAAGGGAGCTGATTTTGTTATAGTACCAATCTCTGATTTCATTCTTCAAATTCAACATCATTAAAGGTTTATTGTGAAAACTTTTTATCAAATTTTAATTAATACGCTTTTAGCCAGTGTTACCAATATGACCGTTTGGTTTGCGTTGATATTTTTTATCTATCTTGAAACCCGTTCGGTTACGGCTACTTCGGTTGTTTCGGGAATTTATTTGGTCACTGTGGCTGTTTCTGGTATTTGGTTTGGTAGCTTGGTGGACCATAACAAGAAAAAGAATGTCATGATTCTTTCGGGATTAATCTCATTGTTCATCTATGTTATTGGATTTGTAATTTATTTAAATAGCCCTGCCGAAACTTGGAAGAACCCTACCAGCCTTACGCTGTGGCTGTTTGTTCCACTGCTATTGTTAGGAGTCATCGCTGGCAATATTCGCGGAATTGCAATGCCAACCTTGGTCACCATTCTCATCCCTGAAGAGGCACGCGATAAAGCCAACGGTTTGGTTGGCACAACCACTGGTGTCATCTTCTTAATTACATCTGCCATCAGCGGTTTCTTGGTTGGGCATTCAGGCATGTATTTGGTCTTAATGCTCGCCATACTGGTTATGGCAATTTCGTTGGTACATCTGGCCTTTATGAAAATTCCAGAAAACGAAATTGTTCACTTAGACGGTCTGCCCCCCAAAGTAGACTTGCGCGGCACGTTCACAGTGGTTACCGCCATCCCAGGTTTAATTGCCTTAATTTTCTTCTCTACTTTTAATAACTTTTTGGGCGGCGTGTTTATGGGCTTGTTAGATGCCTATGGCCTTTCGCTTGTATCGGTTCAAGTTTGGGGCGTGCTCTTTTCAGTGCTGAGCCTTGGGTTCATTGTTGGCGGGTTATTCATTGCCAAGTTTGGGCTGGGTAAAAACCCGCTTCGGGCCATGTTCTTAGCCAATATTTGCATTTGGATAATTTCTAGCCTATTCACCATTCAGCCCTCTATTGTATTGCTTTCCGTTGGCATGTTTATTTATTTAAGTGTTGTTCCATTTATTGAAGCAGCCGAGCACACGATCATTCAAAGAGTCGTTCCATTAGAAAGACAAGGGCGGGTTTTTGGTTTTGCTCAAAGCGTAGAAATGTCTGCTTCGCCGCTGACCACCTTTATGATTGGCCCGATTGCCGAGCTTTTCTTCATCCCCTTTATGACGACTGGTAGAGGGGTAGATTTAATCGGCGGCTGGTTCGGAACTGGGGCAGACCGCGGAATCGCCTTGGTTTTCACACTGACAGGGATTCTCGGGCTGATAATGACCATCGTTGCAATGAATAGCAAATATTACAAACTGCTATCCAATAGATATATGAATAGTGAAAGTGAACCATTGCTTCAACCTGAACTGGTATAAAGAAAGAGAAAGATGGAGAACAAAAAACAAGAATCTGACCTGCCAGCCATTGGCTCTCCTGCCACGCGTGCTTTAGCAATGGCAGGTTACACAACGCTCTCTCAGTTAACCAAAGTGACTGAAACGGAACTTGCTCAACTGCATGGTGTAGGACCAAAAGCAATACGCCTGCTTGGTGAAGCGTTAAAAACTAAAGGGTGGGCTTTTAAACAAGCAAAAACTGATGAAAAAATAAAGAAGAAAGGCTCACCTGTCAGCCGAGGCGATAAAGTAGACGAGTTTCTTCAGAATCTCAGTCACCCATTTAAAGCGGAGGTGGAGGCAGTGCGTTCGATCATCAAAGGCGTGAACAAAGATATCCATGAAGAAATTAAATGGAAAGGACCCTCCTTTAATTACAAAGGGGAATATCTTGTCACTTTTAATCTGCGGGAAACCAAGCGCGTTCATCTCGTATTTCATAATCCGTATATTCCCAAAGTGAATAGCAAATTACTAGAAGGCGAGTATAAAGATAGACGGATGCTGTATTTCAACGATAGGCAAGAGATAGAAGCGAAAAAAACCGAACTTGAACATATCATTAACGAATTGATAAGATTGAATTCCAATTAATTAAATTATTTAAGGAGTAAACATGCCTCAAGAATATATTGAGATTCGCGGTGCTAGGGAAAATAATTTAAAGAACGTTTCTCTGCGAATACCAAAACGAAAAATTACCATTTTTACTGGTGTATCAGGCTCAGGAAAATCTTCGATTGTGTTTGATACGATTGCCAGCGAATCACAGCGCTTGCTGAATGAAAACTTTAGCATGTTCGTACGGAACTTTTTACCCAAGTACGCCCAACCCGATGCGGATGCGATTGAAAACTTAAGTATGTCGATTGTTGTGGACCAAAAACAGATGGGCGGCGGTTCGCACTCAACGGTTGGCACAATTACAGATATTAATACGTTACTGCGTTTGTTGTTTTCGCGGCTTGGCAAACCTCATGTAGGACCTGCCAACCTTTTTGGTTTTAATGACCCGAAAGGCATGTGCCCAGAATGTAATGGTTTGGGGCGCAAGTTAGATGTCGATATGGATATGTTTTTGGATGTTTCGAAATCTTTAAATGAAGGTGCGATTTTATTTCCGGAATATGCGGTGGACTCATGGGGCTGGAGTCTTGTGATTAATACCGGTTTATTTGATGCCGATAAAAAACTTTCTGACTATTCTTCGAAAGAAATGGATTTGCTGTTACACAGCGAACCGCTAAAAGTTAAAACAAAAATAGGCGCAAAAGACATTAACTTAACCTATGAAGGCATTGTTGATAAATTCGTCAACAAATATATTAAACAAGATTTAAAAACAAAATCGGAACGGACTCAAAAACAAGTTGAGCCTTATATGACGATGGGTCCTTGTACGCTTTGCAAAGGGGCGCGATTAAGCCAAGCCGCCTTAGCGAGCAAAATTAATGGCTACAACATTGCAGACCTAACTAGTATGGAAATTACAGAATTAATTAAAGTAGCCAAAACCTTTAAAGATTCAGCGGCAGAACCAATCATCAAAACACTAATCGAACGATTGCAACATTTAGAAGATATTGGGCTGGAGTATCTTTCACTCAGCCGAGAGACAGATACACTCTCTGGCGGGGAATCGCAGCGTGTAAAAATCGTCAAGCAATTGGGCAGCAGTTTTACAGACGTGATCTACATTTTTGACGAGCCAAGCGTGGGCTTGCATCCGCGTGATGTTCATCGCATGAATGAGTTGTTACAAAAATTACGCGACAAAGGCAACACCGTCATTGTGGTGGAACATGACCCCGATGTGATTAAAGTTGCTGACCATGTGGTGGATATTGGCCCACACGCGGGCACGCGTGGCGGCGAAATTGTTTTTGAAGGCAGTTATGAAAATTTACTAAAGTCAAATACCTTAACTGCGCAACACCTGAAGCAGAATGTTCCGTTAAAGGAAGAATTCCGCAAGGCGGCGGGTAAACTGGCTATCCAAAATGCCAAAGTTAATAATCTAAAAAATGTCAACGTGGATATTCCGACTGGTATTTTCACCGTTGTCACTGGGGTAGCTGGCTCTGGCAAAAGTTCTTTAATTAACCAAGTCTTTTTACGACAACACCCAGATGCGATTGTGATTGACCAAGCGGCAGTAGGCGTCAACAGCCGTTCCAACCCCGCTACCTACACCGGCATTATGGACGATATCCGCAAGGAATTTGCAAAAGTAAATAAAGTTAACGCTTCGTTGTTTAGTTTCAATTCCAAAGGTGCTTGCGAAAATTGTCAGGGATTGGGCGTTATTTACACAGACTTGGCCTTTTTAAGCGAAGCCAAAAGCCCCTGCGAAGTATGCGAAGGCAGACGCTTTAAAGATGATGTACTCGAATATAAGCTGAATGGCAAATCGATTAGTGATGTGCTGGCGCTGAATGTTCAGCAAGCGCTTGAATATTTTGAAATTAAAGAAGTGACTCGTAAGCTGCAAGCCATGAGCGATGTAGGCTTGGATTATTTAAGTTTAGGACAACCCCTTAGCACCTTATCTGGCGGCGAATGCCAGCGCATTAAGCTTGCCAGCGAATTACATAAAAAGGGAAGTATTTACATCATGGACGAACCCACAACGGGTTTGCACATGTCTGATATTGGGCATTTGATGGAGGTGATTAATCGCCTCGTGGATACCGGCAACACGGTCATCGTCATTGAGCACAATCTGCACGTGATTAAAAATGCGGATTGGATAATTGATATGGGTCCGGAAGGTGGCAGCAAAGGCGGAGAAGTCATTTTTGAAGGCACACCTAAAGAGCTATTAAACGCGAAACAATCACTGACCAGCGAATATCTCCGAAATTAGTCAATGGTCAGGCGGGCAAAGCGGATTGCTTGCTCGCTTTCGAAAATACCTTCGTGCTGCAGAATTTTTAATTAATCAACTATAAAGGAGAAAAAATGAGAAAGCTAATTGTTCATGAATTCATAACTTTAGATGGTGTCATTCAAGCGCCCGGTAGCCCAACAGAGGATACAGACGGCGGTTTCACGCATGGCGGCTGGACGATTCCATTTTGGCATGATGAGATTGGTGCCCATTTTGGAGTCTTGTTTCAGGACGCGGATGCTTTACTGCTGGGGCGAAAAACTTGGCAAACGCATGGCGAAGCATTTGATCCGAACCCTGCTGAAGACCCATTTGCAGGCATGAAAAAATATGTCGTTTCTGAAACTTTAAAATCCGCAGATGGCTGGCGTGATTCTGTTCTGATTAGCAAAAATGTGGTTGAAGAAGTGCAAAAATTAAAAAATCAACCTGGCAAAAATATACTTATGGATGGCAGCAGTATTTTATTGCAAACCTTAATCGCGCATGACTTGGTGGACGAATACGCCTTGCATGTATACCCACTGGTGCTGGGCATTGGCAAACGACTCTTCCCAGCAGGGAAACAACTGAATCTAAAATTAATTGAATCCTCTTCACTGCCAACAGGTGTTACCTACCAAAGATATCAGCCTGCTTAATTAAAGAAGGAGCTTTGCATGAAAGTCCACTTAATCGACGGCACCTACGAATTGTTCCGAGCTCACTTTGGCTCACAGCCCAGAAAGGCGCGAAACGGTCAAGAAGTGGGGGCAACACTGGGCCTACTGCAAAGTTTAATCGCGCTTTTATCCAAACGAGATGTCACCCATATGGCCGTAGCTTTTGACCATGTGATTGAATCATTTCGCAACGAACTTTATACGGGCTATAAAACGGGCGCAGGGATAGACCCCATTTTGTTTAATCAATTTGCTTTGGCTGAGGAGGCCGTTGCAAAGCTGGGTGTGGTGGTTTGGCCAATGGTGGAGTTTGAAGCCGATGACGCCTTGGCAACCGCCGCTGCTCGGTTTAATCAAGATGAGCAAGTAGAACAAATTTTAATCTGCTCACCCGATAAAGATTTAACGCAAATGGTGGTTGGTGAAAAAATTGTGTGCTGGGACCGCCGCCGCGACATTATTCTTAATGAAACCGGTGTAATGGAGAAATTTGGTGTATTACCAGAATCCATCCCCGATTATTTGGCTTTGGTTGGCGATTCGGCGGATGGCTACCCGGGCATTCAAGGCTGGGGGGCAAAATCTGCCAGTGTGGTGTTAGCTCAATTTAAACATATCGAAGATATTCCCCAAGACCCAGAAGCATTAAACCTAGGGCTTGGTCGAGCAACAACCTTAATTAAAAATTTACAAGAGAATTATGAAGATGCACTGCTTTTTCGCGAGCTGTCTACCTTGCGAAAAGATGTACCCCTTAAAGAAACCTTAGATGATTTACGCTGGCAGGGGGCAACAGAGGAATTAAAAAGTTTCTGCCAAGAGCTAGGGGATACAGGTATTCCCGACCGAATTAAACGCTGGCGTTAATTAAATTGCGCCTTTGTTTCGCAATTCAGAAACTTGTTCCGCTGAATAATTTAAAACGGTCATCAGCACTTCTTCAGAATGTTCACCCAGCATAGGTGGCGGCTTTTCTAAGCCCGCCGGTGTTTCAGATAATTTATAGGGAAAGCCAGTTAAGCGCACACTTCCAGCAGATGGATGTTCCGTTTCGAGTGTCATTTGGCGGGCTTGGGCTTGGGGGTGAGCAAAAACTTCTGGGATGGAATTAATCCGCCCGCAGGGCAGCCCGGCCTGTACCAACTCTTTTAACCAGTCATCTACATTTCGTTCAGAAAAAACACGATTAAGTTCATCGACCAATATTTTTCTATTCGCAACCCGATTGCCGTTGCTATTAAAACGCTCATCTGTTTTTAAGTCTGGGCGGGCTAACATATCACATAGTTGTGCCCACTGCTTTTCGTTGGCAGCGCCAACAATAAACCAGCCGTCACGCGCCGCAAAGGCTTCGTAAGGAACTAAGTTGGGGTGAGCATTGCCTAATCGGGCTGGGGGTAAATCGCCGACCAGATAATTCGAAGCCACGTTTACCAGCAAGGCAATATGCGAATCAAAAAGCGAAACATCCACCAATTGACCTTGGCCGGTAATATCTCGCGCTCTTAAAGCGGCAAGAATTGCAGTAGATGCAAACATGCCCGAAGTAATATCAATAATGGGAATGCCGACGCGCGAAGGCGGGCCTTCTACTGGGCCGGTAATACTCATCATGCCGCCTTCGGCTTGCAAAATAGCGTCGTAGCCTGGGCGGTCTGCAAAGGGGCCGGTGCGCCCATAGCCGCTGACTGAGCAGTAAATTAAGCGCGGGTAAAGTTTGTGCAAGTCTTCATAACCCAAACCGAGTTTTTCTAAATCACCGGTACGGTAGTTTTCTACCAGCACATCAGAAACGGCAGCCAACTGGCGGACAATCTCTTGCCCTTCGGGAGTTTGAATATTCACCGTGATGCTGCGTTTGTTGCGGTTGGCCGCCAAAAAATAAGCCGATTCACCTTTATATGGTCCGTAAGGTTCACCCACAAATGGCGGACCCCAGCCGCGGGTTTCATCACCAATCCCTGGGCGTTCTACCTTAATCACATCAGCGCCCAAATCTCCGAGCATCATGGTGCAGTATGGTCCAGCCAAGGCGCGAGTAATATCTAAAATTCGAATATTTTCAAGTGGGCGCATAAGTTTCTCTATTTTTAATTAAGGTTTTCTTTGACGATAAAGGGATTTATCTGGCACAGCCAGCATGTTTTCTAAATTAAGCGGCAACCCTAAAAAAGCATGTACTTTTTTAATGTGTTCATCAGGCGCTTCCATTAAGGCGTTGTAATCCACATAAAGTACTTCCATGTTGGGTTGATTTGCCAGCCAAACACGGGTGCGTTTTAAATGCTCTTGATAGGTATCTTCCATGGTCGAATCATCCGTGTTCGAATCTTCTCCCCGACGGCTGAGCATTTGGGTCTGAGAAGCCAAAATCTCGCTGATGGCGCGGCGCATAAAAATGACCTTAAATTGATATTGTTTTGGCAAATACTGTAAGAGGAAAGAAATAATTTTGACACCCTTGCCCGGCCCTTGCGGCAGCCAAGAAAAATCTCCGGCTGGCATTTGCTTTACAATTTCAAACTCATAATAACCTTTTGGGTTATCGTCATCTGCCGTGCGAATGTGGTCGGTTAAGATTTCTAACCCGCCAGCATCTAAAATCTTCATCATCATGGAAGTACCTGAACGAGGCAGCCCAGAAACTACAATAATGGGGGCAGATGGTTTTTTGAACAGTGATTTTAAGTTATTAAACATGGGCTCTACTTCTCGAAGGGTTTATTCACTTCTGCAATTTTTTGTAAAAGTTCTTCTTTCATTTGAGTTGCAAGTGTTGGGTTTTTAGTAAATAAATTATTCATTTCTTCTGGATCTTCCGCTAAGTTATAAAACTCAAACTCTTTGTAAGAGTCGTAATGATAATACAAGAGCCGAGCGCTTCCCTTAGTTAAAGACATAGAAAACTTACTTAAGGGTGCAAAAGAGGAATTTGTCTTTGCGTCCATACTATAAATACTACGCGTTGAATCTTCTACTCCGCCAAAGCCGGGTAATAATTCACCTTCAGCCCAATCTGGACGAGGCAGTCCGGTTAGGTGAGCAATAGTCGGCAATATATCTACACTACTGGTTGGGGTATATATGTCTTTTTTCTCAGTGCTATTTGGGCTCGATATTATCAACGGAACGTGCGTTAAAGGTCGATACATCACGGGAGTAAAATGTCCATTTTCACCACGTTCAAAAATCTCTCCATGATCTGATGTGATAATAATATGGCTTTTCTCTCTTAAACCAGAATCATCTAAATAAGAATAGATTCGGCTTGTTTCAGCGTCCCACGCTGCCAAATACTCATCGTATAAACGGTTTGCATTTTTTAATACACCAAACCCATCTTTTTGAGTAGAGAGCGGGTGAAGTGGTTTATTGACAAGGGTTTCATCAGTATTTAGAAAATAATTTTCAAATTCCTTGGTTGGGCGATATGGATCATGCGGCGGGAAAAAATGAATGTAGACAAAAGATGGTTCAGTTAAATTCTCAAGGATGTTAATCGCGCCGTTGACAACGTCTTTTAACAAAAACTGTTCGGTACTATCCGGCAAACGCTCATCAACATACTCCCCATCATGTTGAATTTGGTCTTTTAATCGATTTCTTAAAAACAACGATCGCAACAAGGGACCTAAGAACAATGAACCATCATAACCAAGCCCCTTTTGTAAAATATTGTCATCCAAACTAGAAAAAGCAATATATGCATCATTTTTAAATATAGGCAGGCTATAAGCCATTTGGCGACTTAAATTAAAAGCGCCATTCGGAATATGATTAGTTAATATGTCTTCCGCTTCATATAAGAAAAAATCAGCATACTTATTTTGAGCGTACCCAACTGTAGTATAAGCTGCAGACAAAACATTAAAAACCTGCTTATTTTGATAAGTTTTCGCCAACCTGCCGCCCAAAGATAAGGCGCGATGCGTCCATGGATGAACTCCTGTTAATAAAGAACCCGTGCCCGGAACTGTAAAAGTAGCAGTGGAGTAATGCTGGTGAAAAACGGTTGCTTTTTGAGCAAACTTTTCTAAATGCGGCATGGTGGGTCGTGCATAGCCATACAAAGAAACATTTCGAGCAGCCCAAGCATCATATACAATCACAATCACATGTTCTTTATTCTTTACCCCATCCGGCATCATTTTAGATAAGGGTTGTGTAATAACAGAAGCGGGCAACGTAGCCATTAGTTTTAAAAAATCACGTCTTGATACGCTAGACATAGTAAATATCAACCTAATTGATTAATCGAATCATAGTAATAAGAAGAGAAAAAATACCCAATGGAATATAAACAAATAACATCACACTGATTTGTTCAACCAAAAATACCATCATTTTTTGAAACGCGATCCATTTATGGGCAATAAAAATAAGAGATATAACCGCCAAACCTGTAAAAAATACCCACTGTATAAGAATGCTATCGCCCAAATATTTTGTTGTAAGTGCTTCTTGATAACGAATAGAGACAACCAATGCAACAAACAAAACAATCGCGGCTTTATATACAAAACCGTCTTTGTACCATTTTTGTGGCAGAAAAATTGTAGGCAAGGTTATTAAAATACTCACTGCTAAACTTTCTAATAAAGCAAAAGCCATCATATAAGCAAAAACAGACGTCAATTCTCCTAAATCCATAAACAATAAAAAAGATGGCACTTTATACAAAAATGCCCTTATCATCCAGCTAAAAATTAAAAAAACTGCCAAACCAAAAACAAGTCCAACATCTTTTTGGTTTGGCAGCCTTGACTTAAAGATATCCAAGACCCTTAAGCCTTTCTTCAACCGTTTTCTTATCCTCTTCACTCGATACCACCGGTGAAGCTGTATTATTGTGATCCAAATACTTTCCCACCACCATAGCGGGGATATCACGAAAAGAAGGGTTCGGAAAATCATCTAAACTATTGCTGGAAAATAATACCCCCGGCACCAATTTAGAATCAATGCAGTGATCCGCTTCCCAATGATCTTTATTTTCAAAAATACTTTGCGCCCCCCAACGCCCTAAACCTGTATCCGAAGAAGCGCGATATCCTTCCGCGTATCCGAGCACCAAATCGGGCCCGTAACTTCTTAATTGACCATTAAAGACTTCGTGCCTTAAATAAACATTATTAAAGATGGGTTGTTTGTCTGGCCCTTTTAAGGCTTTTAATTCTGCTTGTAATTTTTTGGCTGTTTCTTCTACTTCGGCTACCGGAACAATACCTTGCCCTTCACGCCCAGCTAAATTGATATATAAACTATTCAAACCAATAGCATAGGCTTTTGATTTCTGCCAGTCGACATCATTTAAGTTATTGGCATCTTGCCCATTTTTTACCGACAAGTAACCCAAGTCGATTAATTTTTTATTGACGTGTACTTTATATTTAAAATCCGAGAAGCCGTGGTCAGACAAAACCATAAAGTGTGGTTTCATTCCACCCCACGAATCAACTTCGGCACGGGTGCGCCCAACAAAAGCATCTAATTTTTTATACCAATCTTCCACTACATCTGGGCGGCGTATGCGAAACATATGTTGCACACGGTCTAAATCATCAAAAATAGATGCCAAGACACCTTCTTTAAAGCTCTGCATGTGATAACGTAGAATTTTTTCTCTACCGGCAAAAATATCTTCGCAGAGCGTTAAAAATTGCTCATCGGTGATACAGCCATCTTCCAAACCAGTTGTATCTTGCGGCCAGCCCAAAGAAAGAAAAGGCGAAGCAGACTTCCAAGTTTCCTTAACAAATCCGCTTGGGCCGCCATAACGCCACAACGCATGTAATGGATGAATTTGAATTGGGAGAAAGTAAAGTTTTAATGGATTAAGCGAAGTCAATATTACTCGCGTAATGGCATGCAATTCAAAAAAGAAACCCGCCTTAAAACTTAACTCTAGGATGGGGCTCCATTGACCCAACTGTAACTCAATGCTCTGTTTTTTAATTTGCAATACTGCCCGCTCAGAATCAATCACACGCAACTCAAACTCAGCCTCGAGTGACTTCTCCCCTTTTTTATCCACTTGCGGACCT
This sequence comes from uncultured Anaerolineaceae bacterium, assembly GCA_964403635.1. Lineage (GTDB taxonomy): Bacteria > Chloroflexota > Anaerolineae > Anaerolineales > Villigracilaceae > JANJTV01. The sequence continues at coordinate 13,608 of CAYOGW010000039.1, forward strand.
TTGATGAACCCCTTGTAATTAGGGGCTTGGCCCACCAATAACTCTGTTGGGGTCTTACGGTTTGCTTCTTGCGCGTCTTTATCTGTTGAATACAATGCCCCCACACCCAACTGACCACGCACATCAGGTGTGCCTAAACCGGGCAAAACCCGCACCGGAGATTCTGGGCGGGAAGGAAACATGGCAGGCCACCAAAGCGCGGTCGCTGGGTATCCTTGGTCAATGGCCTCTTCAAACAAAGTATGCGTTTTATAGGGCGGCACAAATTGTGTGCCCAAAGCATTGGTCTGCGTTGGCAAAATAGAGACAAACGGCTGATAGCTAGATGGAATGCGATGCACGAAATCAAAAATACCGTGCTCACCTGGGTCGGCCCCAGTCGCAATACTCGTCCAAGAGACTTCGGTTTGCGGCGGAGCGCTTACCTGAAGCCGTGAGTAACCGTTCTTTTCAGCTAATTTTTCTAAATTCGGCAGACTGCCAGTTTTAACTAATTTTTCAAATATTTTTGGGTCAAAAGAATCAAACCCTAGTAATAAAGCTCGCATTTAAAACTCTAACTATTTCTTTTCTTCAATAGCGTTTTCGCCCGCATCTTTACGGTTACGGCGGCGCCATTCTGCAAAATAAGCGCGGATTTTGCCAGAAAAAACCAAAAAGAAACCGCTCACCGTTGTAAAAGCAACCGCGAGAATTTGAAACAACATGCCACCGGAATTGGGATCGATATACATAGCTTACACTCCTATCAACTTGAATATTTAATTAATCGTTCAGAACTGAACAAAAAATGATTATACTCCCATTAGATTAGTGAAAAATGAGTCTTTAAAAATATTATTTAAATAAATAGAGAACCCAAAGAAACAGGTCTATAATATTTATTAATGGAGTAAAAAATGGAAACCATAGACCTAGCCCCCTTAAAAAACGACCTTCTTCTCCTTAATTCTCTCGGTCGTTCTGGTTTACTGCCCGCCTTACACGCCGCCCAAGCCATTTACGGTTGGCTGCCAGAACAAGCCGCGACCGAAATTGCAAAAAACCTGCAAATTCCACTAGCCGATGTGCACGGCGTAATAGAGTTTTACAGCCTGTTTTATAACAAACCCACCAGCAAAAATGTAACCCGTGTATGTACCGATGCAGCCTGCCGATTAAAAGGCGGCAACGAGTTATTAAAAGAGCTATCTTCTAAAGCAGGATTAAAAGCGGGCGAAACCAGCCCAGACCTTTCTACCACGATCGAGGCGGCTCCCTGCCTAGGGCTTTGCGAGCACGCCCCAGCCATTTGGGAAAATAACGTTTACCGCCCCGCATCGCTTGTCTATGGGTCAACCCGCATCTTAACCAAAAACTGCGGCAAAGGCAAAACCACCTCGCTGAAAGAGTACGGCGGATATTCCGCCTTCATTAAAGCACTTGGCATGCAACCCGCCGAAATCGTTGCACAAATTAAAGCATCTGGCTTGGTGGGGCGCGGCGGAGCCGCCTTCCCAGCCGGAATTAAATGGGAAGGCGCGCTTAACGCTACCGGTGATATTAAATATGTCGTCTGCAACGCGGATGAGTCTGAGCCTGGCACTTTTAAAGACCGCGTTCTGCTGCTCGATGACCCGCACCAAGTAATTGAAGGCATGTGCATTGCCGCTTATGCGATTGGTGCCAGCAAAGGCTATATCTACTTGCGCGGCGAATACGCCTATATTTTGCCTGTACTAGAAAACGCGCTTAACGAAGCCCGCGCCGCAAATTTACTCGGAAAAAACATTCAAAATAGCCCATTTAATTTTGAGATTGAAATTCGACTGGGCGCTGGGGCGTACATCTGCGGCGAAGAAACGGCTTTGTTTGAAAGTATCGAAGGCAAGCGCGGTTTCCCGCGCATTAAACCCCCTTTCCCTACCACCAACGGATTATTCGACAAACCGACTGTGATTAATAATGTCGAAACCCTTTGCAATGTGCCTTATATCCTTGAACATGGCGCCGAAGCCTATCGCAAAATTGGCACAGAAAAAAGCCCCGGACCCAAATTGTTTTGCCTTTCTGGTGATTTAATCAAGCCTGGCGTTTACGAAGTGGCTTTTGGCGCTACCTTGCGAGACTTGTTAGAAATGGCAGGTGGCATCAGCGGCAACAGTTTGCAAGCGGTTTTATTCGGTGGGGCGGCGGGTGCTTTTGCTACCAGCGAGCATTTGGATGTGAAATTAACCTTTGAAGATTTAAGAGCCGCAGGTTTGCCGCTCGGTTCGGGCGTGGTGATGATGTTTAACGAAACCAGAGATATAAGGCAAGTATTACAAGGTTTGGGGCATTTCTTCGCCCACGAAAGCTGCGGCAAGTGCTACCCCTGTCAAATGGGCAGCCAACGCCAAAAAGAGATTTTAGACCGCATTGCCCGCGGAGAAATGCTGCCGGGTGACCGCGAACGCTTACAAGACGTGGGCTGGACGATGACAGACGCCAGCTTATGCGGGTTGGGTCAAACGGCTGGCACGGCTGTTTTAAGCGCGATGAAACAATTCCCGCATATTTTTGAAATGGCAGGTAACAAATGAGTATCAAATTTACTTTAGATGACCAAGAAATAACTGTTGAAGAAGGCTCAACCATCCTGCAAGCTGCTACAAAAGTAGGCGCGGATGTTCCGACTATTTGTTACCACGAAGCAACCACCGCCAATGGCTTGTGCCGCATGTGCGTGGTGGAAGTAGAAGGCATGCGCGTTCTTCAGCCTGGGTGCGTTGTTTTGGCGGCAGAAGGTATGCAGGTGCACAGCCGCTCGGAGAAGGTTGTGCGGGCCAGAAAAACCATTTTAGAGATGTTGGATTCCAGCGTGGATTTATCTGACGCGCCCGAAATTCAACATATGATTAAAGAGTACAAAGCTGACCCGCAACGCTTCCCTGAAGCCGAACGGCGAGAAGTAGAAGTAAAAGACGACAACCCCATGTACATTCGAGATTACGAGAAGTGCGTGTTGTGCTGGCGTTGTGTGCAGGTCTGCGCCGAAGATGCTCAATATACCTTTGCGCTTAATTTTAGCGGACGCGGCTACGAAACCCAAATTGCGACTTTTTTTGACGCGCCCATGCCAGCCACCAGTTGCGTGTTCTGCGGCCAATGTGTAGGCGTGTGCCCCACCGGCGCGCTGAAACCCAAACGTGAAATGCTGCTAGAGCAAGGCCACTCGCCAGAAGAAATAACGGTGATGAGTTCGGGCCGCAAAAGGAGAAAAAACAATGATTAAGCCAGAAAAAGTTGTCTCCACCACTTGCCCTTATTGCGGCGTAGGCTGCGCGCTTGATTTGCATGTGCGGGATGAGTATGTTTTTAAAGTTACTTCGCCCTTTGATTCAGTCGTTAATCAAGGCAATTTATGTGTGAAGGGGCGCTTTGGCTATGATTATATTTACCATCCGAAAAGAACCACACAGCCCTTGGTGCGCCGATATTTACTCGAGGGCACTCCCGCCCCCAGCCGTGA
>CAYOGW010000039.1:17197-21837 GCA_964403635.1 uncultured Anaerolineaceae bacterium
GCAAAAATGATTGTGATTGACCCGCGCCGCATTGAACTGGTCGATTTTGCCGAGTTGTGGCTGCCGCTTAAGCCCGGCACCAACGTGCCCGTTTTCACCGCCATGGCGCATGTGATTGTTAACGAAGGCTTAATTAACAAAACCTTTATCGAAAATCGCACCGAAGGTTACGAAGCCTTTGTAGAAAGCCTCGCCACCTTCACGCCAGAATACGCCGAAGAAATCTCAGGCGTGCCCGCCGATGACATTCGCAAAGCCGCCCGCCTGTATGCCAACGCCAAAAACGGCGCCATCTATTGGGGCATGGGCATTTCTCAACTTTCGCATGGCACCGCCAGCGCACTGGCTTTAATTCACTTAGCTTTCATCACCGGTCACATTGGCCGCCAAGGCACCGGCTTAAACCCCCTGCGCGGCCAAAACAACGTGCAAGGCGCCAGCGATATGGGCGCCATGCCCTTTCACTACCCGGGCTACATGCGTGTGGATAACCCCGAAAACGCCGCCAAATGGGAAAAAGCCTGGAACATTGAACCCGGCGGATTAAGCAAAAAACTGGGCTTAACCACCACCGAAATTCTCGGGCATGCCCACCCGGGCGGCGTGCGCGCCTTGTTCATTATGGGCGAAAACCCCATGATGTCTGAGCCCAATTTAAACGAAACCCGCCGCCACATGCTCGAGCTGGAGTTTTTGGTAGCGCAAGATATTTTTATTAATGAATCCGGTGCCTTTGCGGATGTCTTTTTACCCGCCGCGCCGTTCGCTGAAAAAGATGGCACCTTTACCAACACTGACCGCCGTGTGCAGCGTGTGCGTAAGGCTCAAGAGCCGCGCGGCGCTGCCAAACCAGACTGGGAGATTCTTTCAGATCTAGGAAAACGCATCGGGCTGCGCTTGGGGCGTACTGCCGTTAAATGGAACTATACCCACCCCGAGCAGATTTGGGCTGAGATGGCCTCGGTGGTGCCCGACTTTGCTGGGATTAATTATCAGCGCATTGATAAGGTTGGTCTGCAATATCCGGTTTGGGACGAGAATCACGCGGGCACACCCTTCCTATTTGCGGAGAACTTCCCGCGTGGACGCGGCAAGTTTACCCCGCTGACCTATGTGCCAATTATGGAAGAAGCCGATGACGAGTACCCGTTTATTTTGACGACCGGCCGCTTGCTAGAACATTGGCACGGCGGAACGATGACTCGCAACTCCGATTTAGACGCGCTCTACCCCGAAGCGCGCGTAGAGATTCACCCCGCCGACGCGGTCATGCATGGCATTACAGACGGCATGGCGGTTAAGGTCACCTCGCGGCGCGGCGAGTTGGTGGTGCGCGCCAGTGTGACCGAAAAAAGCTCGGTGGGGGTGGTCTTTATGCCCTGGCATTTTGCCGAAGCCGCCGCCAACCTGCTGACCAATGACGCGCTCGACCCGCAAGCCTTAATCCCCGAGTTTAAAGCCTGCGCGGTGCAGGTCTTCCCCGCCAGAGAGAACCAACTGGCCGATGCCAGCCTGCGCACCGAACGCGGACGATATTAATTAATCTAAAAACTCCCTTGCGGGAGTTTTTAGATTAATTAACGAAACAATTTATAAAATTATGTTTTATTCTTCAACTTGGTATTTTTCCTTCAACGAATTCAATTATTTCGTCCAACTTTTCCCAGTTTGAAGCATCTTGTTTAATCGTCAAAAGGATATGGTTGTTTTTATTTAAAAAAAGTAAGTGATCATACTTTACATAACCCAACAAAAACATCAAAATTAATAAACTACCAAAACCAATAAAAAAATAGAGCCAATACCCGCCCAAAAAATTAGGAAAGAATAATCGTTTACTAATTTCTAGAGCAAGAATTATGAACATTCCATTACTCCAAAGTACTCCCCAAGTCTGGTCAACAGAACGAATATTTTCTATTTTCTTACTTAATTCACTATATTTTATTTCGCCAGTAAATTCTTGCAATAAATTTTTTATAGAAAACACTATTTTATCATCGTAGAATTTTGTAATGGAGACCTTAAAAATATCTGGGAAATCCCGCTGAACAATTTCATAAGCTGGGGTTTCAGTTGGTGCTGAACCGTCGTAATTTAGACTTTCAATATTCTTTGTTTTTTGTTTAATTAAGTCAATTATTTTAGATACAGAAGGACGATTGTTTTTATTAATTACAAAACTAAATAAAACATCTCGGTTTTCATCTAAGAAGAACATTATCTCTCGTTGGAAAAATGATGGAATAATAAGCATATACCCTAAAACAATAATTACTTTTTCTACCATTTCAGCATACGGTAAGGCTCGATAAATAAAACCGGCAAAAGTATGCACAAGTGCTAAAATAGCTAAAATAAAAATACCGGCATTAAACCATCTAATATTTCTATACTTTATTAAACTAATTATTTTTATATTCTCATATATTATTTCATCATCCAATTCTGTTAGAAGCGATTTCACTTTAATAATTACTTTATCTTCAAAAAACTGATATTTTTTAAATAAAAAGTAATTTAACAAATCAAATGAATTAAACTCTATCATTTTAAATCCTCCCAATATACTTTCCTGAAAATAATTGTTTTTCTTTAACAACCAACAAGTAAATATTTTACCCCTTACTTAACCGAAGGGTGCACCGGCAAGTTCTGGCAGGTTTGGCGGTAAGGCTCGTTCGGGAAGTACCGTTCCCATTCATTAATAATCAAATTGCGCCCCAGGCTTTGGCAGGCTTGCGCTTTTAACACCTCAATCGAAGTGGGGTAATAATACAACGTGGTTTGCTGGCTTTGCCAATTCGTTTGAATCGTATAAATCCACTCGCTGTTGGGGCTAAAAGTAAGCTTAAAAATATCCTCTTCTTCGCTCTGGTACGGCAATATCACGCCTCTCGTTTTCGGCTCCAGCTTAATCGTGTCCATCCGCCACAGCCGCAACACATTTTCGGCAGGCCCGTCATCATCTCGGGCTGCGCCAGAAAACGTCAAGATAAATTTTTCATTGGGGCTTACAAACGTGTTCGAAATATTCGACTCATGCCCGCGTAAATTAAACGCTTGCGCCGCTGGCACATCCACCGCGTCTACAAAATAATCGGTCTGAAAACTCCCTATCGCGCTGCCGCCGCCCCCGCCGCCACTTAAACTGATGTAGCCATAGCCGTCTAAGGTCGTAAAACTAATACTATTTAAATAATAGAAGGGTAATGACCAAGAAGAATTTCCCTGCGTAAAACCAGCCGCTTTCTTTCCTAGCAAAACCCAAGCCGCGTTTTGAGAAAAAATAGGCACCAGCACCGCATCAGTAGCAGATGCAAAGACCGTTTTCGGGCTACCCGTTTGCAAATCCCAAATCTCATAGCTCATCTCTTGCCCGTTAACCACACCGGTAAACAACACCCGCGCATCAGCGCTGAAGCCCGCTCGGTTTGCCTGAATAGGCAGCGGCGAGCAAGGTTGCTGTTCTAAAACACAGGTTAAATCCCACAACTGACCATCAACGTTGATGTCTGATGTTTCATGTTCTTTCAGATAAAACGGATTATCAAAGCTTTCAAATGGAATATTAATTAACCAACGTCCATCACGGCTCACCAAGGTCGCGCCGCTGTCAATCACCAGTTCGTCTACAAAACCAAATTCCTGCCCATTAACCGGCAAACTCCAAATTTCATGTCTAATGCTGTTCTGGTCTGCATCCTTCCGAACCAAAACAATATTTTCTCCATTGGCCATAAATTCCACTTGTAGCGGATTAAATGGCAAAGTAGTACTTTGCTGGGTTACCAAATCAAATAAAAAGGGGGTTGCCTCACCAAAAACATACCCTTTGGGATAAACCACTACCCAACGGCTGTCTGGCGAAAATTGAATCACGGTGTCGCTTGCCACAGAAAGCGGTCCAATGGCTGTGCCCTTTGCCGCAATCTCATTTGGGGCTAGGCTTAAATCATATAACAGCGTCTGAATGGTCGATTCGCCCGTATCTAAAATATTAAATTTTAATGAAACCAACCAACGGCTGTCTGGGCTAAAAACCAATAATTTCGGGTTAAGCTCTTCATCCAGCACTTGTTTTTCAAAAGGTCTCCCGTCCTTCAGAGACCACAAAGTAGAATCAATCACCATCCATTTCCCATCATTGCTTAGACCAAAAACTCCCATAAACCCATCTGGTAACCACTTTTTAAAATTCTTTAAAGGTTCTGCGGCATCCCATAAACGCAAAGAGCCGTCATAGGCGGCCGCCGCTAACCAATGCCCCTGCGCGCTGGTGGTTGACCGTGTGACACGGTCTTCAAAACCCAAAGAAGCCGGGTCATTCATTAAATCAAGAGAAATGTCATTCGCATCTACTTTTTGAGTCTCAAACAGATCTTCTTGCCTCGGCTGAATCACAAGTTGATGCGATTGGTCCAACGCGGCAAAATCCAATTGCCGCTCTCCCATAGAAATATAACGTCCATCTGCAGAGAAAACTACATTTAAATCGAAACGCTCAAAACCGTCTGCCCGATCAAAATACAAACTAGTTGCTGGATCTAAGATAACTGTATTACTTCTTAAATCAATCACCCCTTCACCTGAATAAACCCAATCATCATTAAGGAATAATGGATAAGACAGGCCAGCAT
>CAYOGW010000040.1:0-6520 GCA_964403635.1 uncultured Anaerolineaceae bacterium
CTCGATCATCCCCGCCGGAGTGCACCCCCATTTCATGGGGGCAGGTGGCTACGACCGCTACGCCTACGTCAACAATAACCCCGATAAAAAAGGGCGAGCCATAACGGCTCGCCCTTTTGGGTTATTCACTTTTTTTTGCGGGTTTCTTCTTGGCTGGCTTTGCCTTTTCTTTTACTTCTGCGGCAGGCTCTGCTTCAGTTTTTTTGGCTTTCTTGGCTGGCTTGGCTTCGCCGGATGCGATTTCTTTTAATCGTTCTAACACTCGGCGAGTCATTAAGCGGTTGGCTGAGTCCATCGCGACGGCGTCTACCAATTGTTTAGATGCCTTGGTGCCATTTTTGGTGGCCTTGGCAAACTCTTGGTCGTAAAGCGCCAAGTTGGTCCAAGTCTGCTGGAATTCAGCTTCTAAAGATTCTTCGTCCAGTTCTAATTTTTCAACCTTGGCAATTTCATCCATGATTAAACCGCGTTCTAAACGTTTTTGAGCAACGGGGCGGGCTTCTTCTTCCATAAATTTCTCTAAATTGCTCTCACGGATTTTTAAATAAGTTTCAAAATCCATCCCTTGGCTGCTTAAGCGGCGTTTAATATCTTCCACAACATGCTCGGTTTCATGCGCTAATACTTGAGCAGGATAGTTAATAATGGCGCCTTCTTTAATTTTTTCAATTAAATCGGCATAAAACATATCGTCATACTCATTGCGCGATTCGTTTTCAACATTTTCTTTCAAGCGTTCTTTTAGCTCGGCAACCGTTTCGCCCATACCCGTTTTCTTAGCAAAATCGTCATCGAGTTCTGGTAATGTCACCCCTCGAACGGTTTTAACGGTAGCTGTGAATTCTACCGTCTGGCCAGCCAGCTTCTCATCTTCCGCGTAATCTTTGGCATATTTATGGGAAAGCGTTTTGCTCTCGCCCGGCTTGACTCCTACCAATTTTTGAGAAAAACCGGGGAAGGGGTACTCTTTTTCCGCTTCATCTTTACGAATTAAGATGGCAAACCCTTTTCGATCTACCAAAGGTTCATCATCGGCTTTTGTTTTGGCTTTCGTGCCCAGCAAGTCAATTAAAACAAAATCATCAATTTGAACAGCGCGGTCAACCGTGTCGGTGCTTGAATACATGCGGCGCAAATCTAACAAGGATGCTTCGAGCTTGTCTTTGTCGGGGCTTTTCCACTCATAAGGCATACGAACGGATAAATATTTTCCTAAATCCACTGTGGGAGCTAATGGTACGACAAATTTAAAAGTTGGCGGGTCTAGGCTTTCCACTTTTTCAAGGCTGCCCATGGCACCGGCTTCAATTTTTGCTTCTTGTAGGGCTAATGGGTAAATTTCATCTACCAATACTTCAATCGCTTCTTCTGCAATTGCTGCATCCCCATAATGGCGGCGAACAACTTCGTAGGGGGCTTTGCCCGGGCGAAAGCCAGGGATTTTGGTCTTCTCAGCTATTTTTCGAGCGGCGCGGCGGCGAGCAGCTTCCATGCGTTCTGCTTCCACCTCTACCATCATTTCCACTTGGTGACCTTCGCGGGGTTGTGTTTCAATCTTCAAAGCAACATCCTTCCTGACTACATTGAACTTGATAATTTTCCGTTATACGGTGTGGGGACGGTGGGAGTTGAACCCACACGTCTTGCGACACTTGATCCTAAGTCAAGCCTGTCTGCCAATTCCAGCACGTCCCCAACAGAGCGCACGTGATTATAAATCGTGTAGCAAGATGCGTCAATCATCATGTATAATGCCGCTTCCAAATCTATTTTTGAGAGCAGTTTAATGTCTAGAATTTATAATCCAGATAGCGCCGGAAAAGAACGAACCCGTATGACAAAAGCAGTGGCCCTTGCTGTCCGCGAGTTAGCCCGTCAGGGTGAGCCAAATGACACAGCCAGAGATTTAGCAGCGTTTGTAGCTTTGGCTTTAAAGGCCATTTCAGAAACCATTGATGTTTCCGTTGCGGCTTGGGAAAAAAGAGACTACTGGGTTAAAGCAGACCGCTTTCGCATGGAGTGGCAATGGGCGGGTATCTATGCTGTAAAAATGCGAGATGCAATATTGACAGAAGATTGGGGCACAATTGCCTTAGTGATGTCTCAAACAGCACAAAAATTAATTAAAGTAGATGTTCCGGCTGGCCACCGATTAGGAATCCCATGGACCGGAGCCTATCGCACGCTGAAAACAGGGGATTGGATACCAGAATAAATAAAGACCTGAGCCATGGCTCAGGTCTTTATTTTGTTGATTAAGTTTTTATGGACAACTAAAGTTTGCGCGACCAAGTTGTTGATGGTTGGGGCTATCGATATAAATATCCATCCAGTGGCTGCCAGAAGCGCTTACAGCCCACGATGTATTAACAGCTTGGGTACCTGCGCCGCTAAATACGATAGTTTTTACAATTGTATCAGTTGCGCCATCACTTCTTCGCCATGTATATTCAACAGTTCCTGGACCGTTTGCAGTGATATTCGCAGTAATAGTAAATGCACCACAACTGCCGCCAGAAGACATACTAACGCTGGTTACGGCGAAAGGCCCAGATGATGAGCTGCTAGAACTGCTGGATGAAGAACTTCCTGAGCCGGCTGTTACTTTAATTAACGCGTAAAACCGCAGCATGTTCACATTGGATGGGTTTCGTAGCTCCCAGTAACTATAGTAATCGCCATTCGCTGCTGGGCCTGTAATCGGAATGGAAATATCAACAGTTGCTCCCGGCGCGACACTACCCGTCAAGAAAGTGGGGGAGGTGGCTCCTAAGTTGCTGCCGCTTGAAAATACAATCGAATAAGATGAATTCCAAGTACAAGTTCCAGCATTTCGAATGCGCCAAGTTTTTGTCACCACTTGTCCTGGGTTTAGAACCGTATTGTCTGGGACGGTGACATCGGTTACAAAGACAGCAGAATCACAGCTGCTGACGGGTGGGCTGGTAGGAAATACCGGCGCAGTCGTTGGGATTGATGCCGTTGTGCTCGTGGGTGTTGGAATTGGTGTTTCCGTTGCAGGAGCAACAGTAGCCGTTGGGGGGTTTAGTAAAGCATTTTGAGTTAATTGTGCTTCTACAGTCTGCACGGCCATTGTGAAGGCTGCGTCTGGTCCAGAAGTAGGTGTTCCATCTCCTGTGGAACCTGGCAAATTACAAGCGCTTAATATAAGCGTTGTAACTAATGAAAGAATAACAATCTTGTTTCGCATTTTTACCTCTTTTTGAGAAATCATTCTAATAATTAAGGCAGGCTTATTAAGGCCTGCCTTGTAAGCTTGATTATGAAGATTTTAATGGGTTGGGGCTTATGGGACAAGACCTTGATTAATTTGCTCAAAGACATTGCCGATAACTGGCCCTAATACTGCAAACGTAACGGCTGTAAGGCAAATAATTAAAATGCAAATAATTATCGAAGGGATGAGCAAAACAAGCAATGCTTTCCCGCCATCAATTTTGTGGACAGTGCGAATAGTTAGCCAGTTTAAATAAAGAGAATAGAAGCCAAGTAAAGCACTGATACATCCAACAAGCGGGATATTGCTTAAGATATTGCTGGCTAAATAAATAGGTGCCATATAAGCTGCGTTGACAAAGAAGAACTTTTCTAACTCACCAACGCCGCCGAACATACGGGCAATCCAGTTTTGAATGGCGGTCCCAATCCAAAAGAATATAACGCCTAATAAAGCTCCAAATGGCACGCCGCAAATGACACCAATTAAACCAGCACCGAATCCGCCCGGGTTACCACCACCATTATTAAGTAATTCTCTTAATTCTGGGGGAGCGTCCTTCATTAATTCTAAAACGGGCCCCCAAGGGTTACTGGATGGTAGAACCAGACCAAACAGACCGCCGATAAAACCACCAACAAAAAGGGCAATAAATACCCACAGAGCTGCTGTGCTTGATTTTGCATGGGGAGATTCGGCAAGCGCATAGTAATTATCTTCGTTGGGTTTTGTTACTGCGTCAATCCAAGTTTGGAACATTGCTGAGATATTCATGTTTTATTCTCCTTGAGTAATGATTGGTAATTTGGCAGATTCGATTAACAGTAGCATGCTTTTTAATCGTTTTCAAGTAATTGTACGGGAAAAGTAATGTAATCAACAGGGAGTGTCTCCAACGATAAGTGATGCCCGAACTGCTTAAGCCACATACGCTTTTGTTTGTAGTTTGGTAGCAATTTCTCTAACATAGACCAAAACTTAGCTGAGTGATTGTGTTCTACTGTGTGTGCTAATTCATGCAAAATGACATAATCCACCACATCTGGTGGTGCCATTATTAACCGCCAGGTAAACGCCAAGCCATTTTTGCTGCTACATGACCCCCAGCGCGTTTTGGCAGAGTTAATCAAGAGCTTCGTGTAACTTAGTTTATGTTGTAAACAAAAGGCGTCCAAGCGGTTAGAAATATAACTGCGGGCTTGGGCGCGGTACCATTTTTCAAATAATACAGGGGCGGTCTTTAGGGCAGGGGATGTGATTTGAAATCCATTTTCAAAAATTAATTTTTTGCTGGATTCGCTAACTACTATTAATGGATAAGTTTTTCCCAAATAAATAAAATGTTCTCCGTCTACAAACTTTCTTAAAGCAGGGCGGGGGCAGTTAGACAAGGAAGCTTGTTTCTGAAGTATCCATTCCTTACGGTTTGTAATAAACCTTTCAATTTCTTGAATTGATAAATGATGCGGAGCCCGTACCGTTAGGCTGGCGTCATGCTCAATGATTAATGCTAAGCTGCGGCGTCTAGAACGAATTAAACGATCAATTTTTGGCAACATGGTCTGTATCTTATCCACAAATGAAAAGGGTGTCAAACCTATGGTTGGGGGATTGACTTAATGGCTAATTATGTATAAAATAAATTATGATTTCGATAAGTATTATTACCGAAATCATAATTTACCCTTCGTATAAGTGAGTAGGGCTTAGATTAATCAAATTTATTATTTATTTTGCTAAGCATCAATCAATCAATTAATTAATTTATTTATGAAAACAAAAGAGAATAAGATGACAACAATAAACCAAACCAATGTATCAGGACAACAAGCCCCTGCTGTTTCGATAGACCAAGCCATTGAACATTTCTTGCGAATTATCGCTAGAACCCGCAGCAAGAACACCTTATTAAGTTACACGAAGGGCGTTCGCCTATTCATTCAACTGCAAAAAGAAAAAGGAATCGAGTTAGAAAGTCCCGTTAATCAACTTAACGAAGGCATGATTATTCCATTTTTAGAATACTTAAACAATTTTGCGCCTGCCACAGAACAGTTGTATATCGGCGCGGTTACTCGTTTTTTTCAGTTCTTAATGGCAGAGCAATTTGCCGAAATCAACCTCCCCCGCTTAAAAGAAATTATTCGCCAACGAGTTCGGCGCGTTGGGCAGCGATTACCGCAATTTCCAAGAAACGAAATAGAAGCCGTGCTGGATTACTTTCAAGCCCCCCTCCCCCACCCTGCCGATGAGACAGAATATTTAATTAATTTAAGAGACAAAGCTTTGCTACTAACCCTAGCGGATACCGGTTTACGGGTGCATGAAGCCTGTAATTTAAGACGTGGTGACCTTGATTGGAGCGAACAACACGCCATTATTATTGGCAAAGGCAACAAAGAAGCCATTGTGCGCTTCTCTAACCGTTCTATGCGTGCAATTAAGGAGTATTTAGACCTTCGTATGCAATTGGATGGCGCTTCTGGACGCCCGATTGGCTCTTTACCGCTTTTTGCGCGGCACGATAAAGGCGCAGGAAAGAAAATTAAGACCATTACCCCTACCACTGGGCGCAATATTGTGGCTGAGCGGGTAGTTCAAGCGTTAGGGGCAGATGCAAAAGGAAAGATTACGCCCCATTCTTTCCGACATTATTTTGTAACCACTGTTTTAAGGGCATCTGGCAATTTAAAACTAGCACAAGAGTTGGCGCGCCATGCCAACATTGCTGTTACCCAGCGGTATGCACATCTTTCTAATGAAGAATTAAATAAAGAATATTTTGAAATATTTAATAAGAAGTAATTTAATTAATCACTTCTGCCTTTTCAAAGATATACGCTTCGTACGCAGCCCGCAACTGTTTGACCATTTCGCCAGGAATCCCCTTCCCCACTGGAATTCCGTCAATTTCTACAACGGGCACAATCCCGCGCGAGCTGGATGTGATAAAAGCCTCGTCAAATGGTTCTTTAAGGCTAGGCATACGATATTCAACAATTAAGCCAAGTTTTCTTGCTAACCTTAAGGTAATTCTTCTCGTAACGCCTAATAAAATCCCTTTTTGGGCAGTGATGATTTTGTTTTGATGAACAATGTAAAAATTACTGGTCATTCCTTCTAGAACAAAATGATCTTGGCATAATAGCAACTCGTATACATCAGGTTTTAATTTTTTACGGATAGGCTGGCTTTCATGGATAAATGTGGTTGATTTTAATTTTGGTGTTTTTCGCTGTACCGGCGTGCTTATTACCTTAACTCCGTTTTCAATCACATGGG
>CAYOGW010000040.1:6620-13628 GCA_964403635.1 uncultured Anaerolineaceae bacterium
CCCGCGTAAGTACGAAATGTGGTGTACAAACCGGCTGGGCACTGCTGAGTAAATTCATCTAAGTTGTTTGTTTGGGAGTTTTGATTAATTAAACCTGCTGGGGTTAAGCGAAAGGCTTGCATGTTAGAAATTATACAACCTGCACTATAATTATTTTTCGTTTTAAGCCGGAACGGCTTTTTTTGTTTTATGGAGATTAATTAATGGTATTCATTAAAGAATTATTTTCTGACCGCGAATATTTAAGCCAATTGTGGCGAATTGCGGGACCAATTGCCTTACAAAGCTTATTAATGTCTTCGCTTAATTTAATTAATGTGGTGTTAATTGGTCAATTAGGCGAAACTTCTTTAGCTGGGGTTGGCTTGGCGGGGCAAGTTTTCTTTTTACTTAATTTAGTTTTGTTCGGCATTATGAGCGGCGTGGCGATGTTTACGGCGCAACTATGGGGCAAGAAAGATATTGTTAATATTCGTAAAATGCTTGGCTTGGCTCTCTTTTTAGGGTTGGCTGGGGCATTTTTCTTCTTTATTTTGGCAGTCATCTTCCCAGAAAGTGTATTGGGCTTTTACACAGAAGACCCGCAGGTCATTCAAATTGGCAGCGATTTTTTGCGAGTGTTTGGCTGGTCTTACCCATTTTTTGCCGTTACCTTTGCCTATGCGGTTAATTTACGGTCTATTGGTAATGTGCGTTTACCCTTGGTTGTAACAATTTTGGCTTTGGCGGTTGGCACAATTTTGGATTATGGCCTTATTTTTGGGCAGTTTGGTTTGCCACAATTGGGGGTTCAAGGCGCGGCTTGGGGTGGGTTAATCTCCCGCGTGCTAGAGTGTGGATTAATTGTCGGTGTTGTGTACTTACAAAAAGACAGCCCTATTGCGGCAGGATTTAGAGAACTGTTTTCTTTTAATATTGCCTTTATATATAAAGTGATGCAGCCAGTAATGCCTGTTATTGCCAATGAATTGCTTTGGTCTTTGGGTATTACAACTTACAACGCAATTTACGCGCGGGTAGGTACTAACGCTATCGCAGCCATGAATATTGTTGGCACGATTGATCAGCTGGCTTTTGGCTTATTTATTGGCATTGGGAATGCCACAGCCATTATGGTTGGCAATTTAATTGGCAAAGGCGAATTAGACCAAGCCTTTGAGTACGGTCGTCGTTCCATTGCGCTTCAAATATTGGGAGCCATTGTGATGGGGCTTGCAGTTTTTGCATTGTCTGATGTGGTTTTTGGCGTTTATCGCGTTTCTGTTGAAGTGATTGAAGCTGCGAAAAATATTTTAATTGTGATGGCTGCGGCAGTTTGGTTAAGAGCCGCGAATATGGTAATTATTATTGGCGTATTGCGGGCTGGCGGAGATACGAAATTCTCTTTAATTTTAGATGGTTTTGTCATTTGGGCTGTGGGTGTTCCATTGGCGTGGATTGGCGCTTTTATACTGCACCTCCCCATTCACCTGGTGTATTTGTTGTCTCTCACTGAAGAACTGTGTAAATTGGTGTTTGGGTTATGGCGATTTATTTCTAAAAAATGGATTAATGACTTAACCACCAGCGTAGAAACGAATGTTGTTGAATTATCTTTATAAATACTTGACAATTAAATTAAGCCAGTGATACACTTTGGTCGTTAATCTAATTTTAAGAAAAGGAGGTTGCATTTCGATGGAAATCTTTACCACATATAACTTGAATGAAATCTTACCCGCAGATGTTTTTGGCGGAGCTATGATTCCATCTCGAAGTGCGCCTGTTGACTGTTAACGTCAACCGCTTGCCTGTTATTTATTGGCCGCGTGCGCACTGGTGCACGCGGTTTTTTTATTAATATTTTATGGAGTAAGACATGAATGTGAAACCAGTAAAAGAATTTGATTTTCGAAAAGCCATTCATAGCAACCGATTAGTTGGTGTATGGCGCATGATGGCTGATTATCATTGGGTGTATGCCGGCGCGACGGTCACCTTGGCTATTTCGGCTTTGGCAAAGACTACTACCTTGTTTTTATTGCGCTATTTTGCCGATTTGGTAGCGGGCGATGCGCAACCATTAAGCAACGGTATGGAGCAAACCTTTTTGTGGATTGCGTTGGGGTTTGTTGGGCTGGCTTTGGTGGAAGGCGGCTTCGCTTTTATTTCTGGGCGCATGGCGGCCTATACAGCTGAATCGATTACCCGCCGATTAAGAGACTTTTTGTTCGACCATATTCAGCGGTTGAGTTTTGTGTATCACGGAAAGACGCCCACGGGTGACCTGATTGAGCGGGTTACATCGGACGTTGATTCGTTGCGCAGATTTTTCAGCGAGCAAGCCATTGGCGTAGGGCGAATCATCTTACTTTTTGTGATTAATTTTGCGGCCATTTTGCAGCTACGCTTAGATTTAGGCCTTGTTTCTGTGATTGCAATCCCTCCCATCTTGGTGGTTTCATTGTGGTTTTTTAAGAAGGTAACCGAAGCCTACGAAAAATATCAAGAACAAGAAGCTTCGCTCTCGACCACCTTGCAAGAAAACCTAACCGGTGTGCGTGTTGTGAAGGCTTTTGCTCAGCAAGAGTATGAGAAAGATAAGTTTGAAAAAGATAACTGGGAGAAGTATTTGCGCGGCAAAGTATTGCTCTTAATGCACTCTTTGTTTTGGCCGCTTTCCGATATTGTTTTGGGCTTTCAGATGCTGGGCGGGTTTATCTTTGCTTCTTTCCTTGCGATTGATGGGCAAATAACAACGGGCACCTATGTGGCTTATGTAGGGATGGTGGTGTGGTTAATTTGGCCGATTCGTAATTTGGGTCGTCTAATTGTCCAAACCTCCACTGGGTTGGTTTCGTACGCCCGCTTGATGGAAATTGTTCAGGTTGAGCGAGAGCCTTTGGCAGAAGGGTTAACCGAAAAAGAGCATGAGATTAAAGGCGGTTTGACTTTTGACAAAATTGGCTTTGAATATGAAGATGGCTTGCCAGTTTTAAAGGATATTACTTTTAAGGTTGAACCAGGCCAAGTGGTGGCATTAATTGGCTCTACTGGCTCTGGTAAAACAACCTTGGTTAATTTGCTGCCTCGTTTTTATGATTACACCAGCGGCTCGCTTAAGTTAGACGGCGTGGAATTAAAAGATTTCTCGCGGGAAACCATGCGAAAACAAGTGGGCATTGTGGAGCAAGAACCCTTTTTGTTTAGCCGCACCATTCGAGAGAACATTAGTTATGGTGTTGGCAGAGATGTTTCGCAGGCAGAAATTGAAGAAGCGGCAAAGGCGGCAGCGGTCCATGATGTCATCACAACCTTTCCGGATGGCTACAATACCTTGGTTGGCGAAAAAGGTGTAACTCTATCTGGCGGGCAAAAGCAGCGTGTGACCATTGCTCGAACCTTGTTGAAAAACCCTAGAATTTTAATTTTGGATGATTCAACTTCATCGGTAGACATGGAAACCGAAGCAGAAATCCGCACTGCCTTGAACCAATTAATGGAAAACCGCACAACCTTTATTATTGCTCACCGCATCCAGTCGGTTATGAATGCTGATTTGATATTAGTGCTGGATAAAGGTGAAATCGTTCAAGCAGGTCAGCATGCAGACTTGCTAAAAGAAACAAAAGGCATTTACCGAAGAATATATGATATTCAAACTCGTGTAGATGTTGAACTAGAACAAGAATTGGCTACCGCCAATTAATTTGGAGATAAATGATGAGTGATGAATTAATTGAACTCGAAGAAGAAGAACATACCAGCGAGCTAACTGGAGAAGTATTTAAACGCATTGTTGGCCTGCTACGCCCTCACTGGCCTTGGGTCGCCGGTTTTTTTATCGCGATTTTGTTGACATCCGCATTAGATGGCGCTTTTACCTACATCAACAAGCATATTATTGATGACGGCATTGAGCTAGGAAATAAAGAAGTCATTTGGAATTTAGCCATGCTTTATGGCGGATTTCAGATTCTGCAGTCTGGGTTAATTTTTATCTTTATTTACCTGGCGGGAGTTTTGGGTGAGCGCATTCAATATGACTTACGGAAGATGATGTTTAATCACCTGCAAGAGCTTTCGCTTTCGTACTACGCCCAAAATGCGGTTGGCCGTTTAATGGCGCGAGTTACATCTGATACCGGACGCGTGGCAGATTTGATGACCTGGGGTTTACTCGATACGACCTGGGCTGTCACCAACATATTAACTTCGGTTATTTTTATGGCCATTATCAACTGGCGCTTGGCGCTTATTGTTTTTGCCATTATCCCAGTGTTGATGTACATCGCCATTCAATTCCGAAAATTAATTTTGGTAGAGTTTCGCGCCTCGCGCAGAGCCAATTCTAAAATCACCGGCTCTTACAACGAGAATATTCAAGGTGTGCGTGTGGTGAAAGCCTTAGGACGAGAAGATGAGAATTTAAAAGAATTCCAATTATTAACGGGCAATATGTATAAAGCCTCGTATCGCGCGGCGTGGCTCTCAGCACTGTTCTTGCCTGTCGTTCAAATTATTTCAGCCTTGGCTTTGGGCGGCATCGTTTGGTATGGTGGGTTGCAATCTCAAATTGGATTATTAACCATTGGTGGCGTGCATGCCTTTGTGTCTTATCTCACCTTTATGATGTGGCCAATTCAAGACATTGCCCGCGTGTACGCAGAGATGCAACATTCGATCGCTTCGGCAGAGCGAATTTTTAAGCTGGTAGATACGCCGCCAGATGTGCATAACAAACCCGAAGCGGTTGAAGCCAAAACTCTGCTGGGCGAAATTGAATTTGACCACGTTAATTTCTATTACGAAGACCGCAAGCCTGTATTAACCGATTTCTCATTGAAAGTTCAGGCGGGCGAAACCATCGCGTTGGTTGGCCCAACCGGCGGCGGAAAATCGACCATTGTTAATTTACTCTGTCGCTTTTATGAACCGAGTGAAGGTCGCATCCGAATTAATGGCTTAGATTACACCGATTACACCTTGCAAAGTATTCATAGCCGCATTGGCATTGTGCTGCAAACGCCCCATTTATTTTCCGGCTCTGTTCGCGAGAACATCCGGTACGGGCAGTTGGGCGCAGATGATGCGACGGTTGAAGAAGCCGCGAAAATCGCTGGGGCGCACGACTTTATCTTGACCTTACCAAAAGGTTACGATGAAAATGTTGGGGAAGGCGGCAATTTGCTCTCTACGGGCCAGAAGCAATTAATCAGCTTAGCCCGCGCCGTTTTGGCTCGACCCGAATTGTTCATTATGGACGAAGCCACCTCTAGCGTGGATACATTAACAGAAGCATTAATTCAAAGAGGCATGGAAGCCTTAATGAAAGGACGAACCTCTTTTGTGATTGCGCACCGATTAAGCACAATTAAACGTGCCAATCGAATTTTGGTGATTGAAGCAGGTCAAATTGCTGAGATGGGAACGCATGCTGAATTGCTGAAGAAAAAAGGTCACTACTATCGTTTATATACACAGCAATTTCGGCAAGAGCGCCAACAAGAATATAGCGCTGCGGCATTGCTCCCGACGATTGATTAATTAAATAAAAAGACGGTCTAGCTATAGACCGTCTTTTTATTTAAACCAGCAGGCAAGCCGCTTGGTGATTTTCGGTGACATCAACAAAAACAGGTGTGATTGTTTTGCAGCGTTCTTCGGCTACAGGGCAGCGGGGATGAAACCGGCACCCGCTAGGAATATTGGATGGATTGGGGGTTTCTCCTTGTAAAATAACCCTTTTTTGACGAAGACGCGGGTTCGGTACTGGTATGACTGAAATAAGCGCTTGTGTATAAGGGTGCTTGGGGTTATCAAGCACTTCTTTGGTAGGGCCAGTTTCTACAATCTTTCCTAAATACATCACTGCCAAACGATCTGCAAAATGCCCAACAGAACCAAGATCGTGGGTAATAAATAGAACAGAGATTTGACGGGTTTCGCGAAGTTCGAACAGTAAATTAATGATTTCAGCACGAATAGATACATCTAACATTGAGACGGGCTCGTCTGCGATTAATATTTGTGGCTCTAAGACCAACGCGCTGGCAATCACAACTCTTTGACGTTGACCACCAGAAAGTTGATGCGGGAATCGGTTAATATACGATTCTGCTGGTTTTAATCCAGTGTCTTCAAGCGCCCGCAATACTTTTTCTCTTCTTTCCGTTGCGTTTTTGGCTAGTCCGTGAACTTCTAATGGTTCAGCAATAATCTGCTCAATGGTTTGGGTTGGGTTGAGAGATTCATAGGGGTCTTGAAAGATCATTTGAATCTTGCGTCTTAATGCTTTTTTGTTGGTTGTTTTAATGTCTTGATTGTTAATTAATATATCGCCACCGCTTGCTTCTTCTAAGCCCATTAAGAGAAGTGCTAAAGTCGATTTTCCGCAACCGCTTTCACCGACGACAGCCAAGGTTTCACCCCGTTTAAGCCAAACATCAACGCCATCTACAGCGCGAATTTGAGAAACCTGACGATTAAATAAGGATTGATTACCAACTGAAAAATACTTGCTGAGATGATTGGTTTCTAGCACATTTTTGCTCATTAGATGCTCTCCAATAAATGGCAGCTTGCAATGTGATTTTTTCCATGCAGGGTTGGTTTTTCAATATGACAGCGTTCAAATGCGCTTGGGCAACGAGGGGCAAAACGGCAGCCGGCTGGCAGGTTATCTAAGCGTGGCGGCGAGCCTGGAATGGATACCAAACGTTTTTCTGGTTGACTTAGGTCTGGAAAGGCTTTTAATAACTCAATGGTATAGGGGTGTTTTGGTGTATTAAATATTTCATCTACATTGCCATATTCTGCGGTTACACCGCCATACATGACCAAAACAGTATCACACATCTCTGCGACCACGCCGAGATCATGAGTTACCAAAATGACCGAAAGACCAAGTTTTTCTTTGAGATTTTCAAGCAAATCTAATATTTGGGCTTGAATCATGACATCCAGCGCGGTTGTCGGTTCGTCGGCAATAATAATTTTTGGGTTACAAGCCAACGCCATCGCAATCAT
>CAYOGW010000040.1:13728-21821 GCA_964403635.1 uncultured Anaerolineaceae bacterium
CCTTGTCCAAGCAAAGTTAACCCTAAAACCACCCACACAATCCCAAAACCAGGTATTACCAACGCCCACCAAGCTCCCGCAGACATGGCTCCACGAGAGAAGGCAAAATTAAGCATTTGTCCCCAAGAGAGCGCTGTCGGGTCGCCTAACCCTAAAAAGCTAAGGGTGCTTTCGTTAAGAATGGCTAAGGATATAACCAAGACAGCATTGACAACCAGTAAGGGCAAGACCAGCGGCAATATGTGGCGCAGAATAATATGCATATTGCCCGCCCCAATCGAACGGGCGCGTAAGACAAATTTTCGATTTTTAACAGCCAAGGTTTGCGAACGTACGATGCGGGCGGTGGTGGTCCAGCCGAGCAAGCCAATTACAAAAATAATGTTGTAGATGGATGGCTTGGTAAGGGCGACGATGACCACCATCAGCGGCAGGTCTGGGATAACTAGCATAATGTCTGTAAAGCGCATAATTAAATTTTCTGTGCGACCGCCGTAGTAACCGGCGATTAAGCCCAAAATACCGCCCACTAAAATTGAAATGGCGGATGCAAAGAAACCCACAATTAAAGATACTCTTGCGCCTTGCATAAAGTTAGAGAGAACATCCTTACCAGCATCATCGGTGCCAAACCAGTGCTGCGGGCTGGGCGGGTTATAGATATCTGCGCTGGTCAGCGTAGCTGAGGTGGTGATGTCGTAGGGTGAAAGAATGACAGCAAAAATGGATAGAAACAGAATGCTAAGCAGCAGCCCTAGCCCAATCATGCCCATGCGGTTACGCCAAAAGGTGCTCCAAAACTGGTTAACTGGGTTAAGGCTGGGTTTGTTTATGATTTCAGTGATGGCGGCCATATTATTCTGTCCGAATGCGCGGGTCTAAATAAGAGTAGGTTAGATCTGCAAATAAGTTTGCCAAAATTACACTGATCGCGATTAATAGAAATGCCCCTTGCAGAACAGGAAAGTCTCTTCTGCCAACCGCCTGAAAAATAGCACCGCCTAACCCCGGCCAAGAAAAGACGCTTTCAATTTGAACAGCGCCCGCCACAGTAAAGCCTAAATTAATAGCAATAATGGTTACCAGCGGCAACAGGGCGTTTTTTAAGGCATGGTCCTTAAGGATTTGAAATGTACCCAGCCCTTTGGCTTTTGCCGTCAAAATATAATCTTCCGAAAGCACGTCTAGTAAACTAGAGCGCATAATAAGCATATATTCACCCATAAAGACAATGGTATAGGTTAAGGTAGGTAAAATCGCATGGGCGATGAAATCCCCGAACCGGCTCAGGGGGGGCAGCCAACTCGAACCCGGGGTGCTCATACCGCTGATAGGTAAACCGAGCGAACTTCCCCAAAAGAGCAGAATAATACCCAGCCAAAAGGTGGGTAAACTCCAAGAAACTAGGCTGATAATTAAGGCGGTGTAATCTAGTTTTGTGCGAGATTTCCAAGCGGCAATAATGCCAAAGATAATGCCAAAAAGGATAGAAAAAATTTGTCCGCCGCCAATTAATGCCAGTGTATTGAATAAACTTTCGCCAAGCAACTCATTAACCGGGCGATTAGAGTGAAAGCTAATGCCAAAATCACCTTGTATTAAATTTGTTGCGTAAATAAAAAATTGAGTTTCTAAAGGGTTTACAAAACAATCGCCCAATTCAATGGGGTTTAGGGATTGAAAACAATTAATTACCGGTTTATCTAACCCAAAGCGAACACGAATGGCTTCTACCGCTTCAACAGTTAAACGCGGGTCTCGAATGCCGGCGCGCGCAGGGTCACCGGGTAAAACACGGAATAAAAAGAAATTTAATGTAATAACCAGCAATATAGTGAAAAGCGACCACGACACTCGTTTTGTAAGCACCCAGAAAGAGTTCATAAAATCTCCAACGAGAGAGGCTTTATTTTTTATATAAAGCCTCTCTCGTTTAATTAATCAGTTTATCGAACAGGTTCTACAGCAATAAAGGAAGTGACATCATCCAGAGCAATCCTATCGCCTTGGTCTAGCCAGCCGGTAAAGGTATCGGTTCGGTACGCTTGAGTGGCATTGTTATAGAACGGAATAATGTAAACCACATCATCCAGTACTATCTTTTGCATTTGCCATACCAAATCTCGACGAACACTGTGGTCAAGAGCAACGGCTTGCTTGTTGTATAAGGCATCATAGGCTGGGTTAGCATAACCAGTTTCATTTAAACCAGATTCAACCTCAGAGCTTAAGTAAACGCTTAACAAGAAACCTGGGTCTGGGTCTGAATACCAACCCCATAAAATGATGTCGTAATCAAAGGTGGGGCAGCAAACAGAACTTAAGGTGTCGGGGTCTAATGGTTGAATTTCCACATTAACACCAATTTGAGCCCATTGTTCCTTTAGCAATTCTGCCATGCGTGGGGCATTAATGCTGTCGCTCGGATAGTTCATTCGCAGCGTAAGCGGGTTGCTGCCATCTGGCATTTCTCGAATGCCGTCCGCGTCAACATCTAAATAACCGGCTTCATCCAACATTGCGTTGGATACAGCTGGGTCAAACTCGTAATCGACTAATTCAGTATTATAAAAATCGCCCAAGCCAGCGGCCACCAAGGTTTTACCAGGGTCACCAAGACCAAGCAAAACGATGTCTACAAGTTTTTCCTTGTCGGTTGCATGTGCCAACGCTTTGCGGACTGTTAAATCGCGTAATGCGGGGTGACCAGTACATAGACCGCCTTCGGGGCAGTTATCTGGGTCGGCTTGATTAATAATGATGTCACTAATGTCTGGTGTTAATGGCGCGCCAGTAACTACTTTAATATTAGCTTCTTGACGAAGAGACTCCACTGCTGCCTGTGGAATTTCGTTAATCATATCCACTGCGCCAGTGCGCAAGGCTTGCACCATGGCATCTTTATTGTCAAAGGTTTGAAAAACAACGCCATCAATTTTTGGCGGATTTAAGAAATGTTCTTTATTTGCTTCTAAGCGAACAAATTCATTTTGTTTGTATTCAGCTAATTTAAAAGGTCCGGAGCCAATCATTTCTAAATTTTCAAATTCACTGGGGTTTTCTACTTTTTCCCAAATGTGTTTTGGCAAAATAAACAAGTAAATTAATTGGCTTTCCATGTTGGGGATAGGCTCTGAAAGTGTAATGACCACCTCATCAGCAGATTTTGCTTCTACACTTTCAAAATAAGACGTATAGCTCGGCATATAGGGAAAATCTTCTGTTGCTTGATAAAGGTTATAAGAAAAGACGACATCCTCAGCCGTTAATGGCGTTCCATCATGGAATTTTTGGCCGGGGCGAAGTTTAAATGTCCAAACCTTACCATCATCCGATGTGCTTACGCTTTCGGCTGCTTCAAGTGTATAGGTGCCATCTAATTGGTATTGATACATCGAATCGTATACCATGCTGTAAATAATATAAGATTCAGCCAGCAAACCAGTGCCCGGATTTAATGTATCTGGGCTGCCTGCTACACCTACTTTAAGGATGCTGGGCTCGCTTGAACCACAGGCGCTTAGTAAAAGTGTTAAGCAAATAAAAAGTAAAAACAAGGTTTTCTTTTGCATTTTCTCCTCCTTAGAGATGAATGTATTCTTTGGAACGACGATTTTTACCTAAGGTACTTTGTAAGTTATTGTACAAGAAAAAAACTAAAACTGGATATATTTATTAAAATCATCATACAATTGGCATAAATAATGAGAATTGGTTAATAAAAGCAGTCCATTTAATCACTACTGAGGAGCATAGTTCATGAGCAATCCTATTCGCATTGAAGAGAAATTTGAATGGAACGGCTGGCCCTCTATGCCGCGCCCAGATATTAAAAGCCCTGCAGGTTGGAGTTTAGAGCTAATTACTTCTTTAAAGCGCATTTATAACCATGCCCTTTCTCCAGATGGGAAGCAAATTGCATTTTTTTGGGAAGCAGATGATTTGGCCGATTTGTATGTTTTACCTCATACTGGCGGTTGGCCAGTTCGCCTATCCATTGGGCGCGGACCAACCCTGTTTTGGAATGATGAAGTCCCTCAATGGAGCCCAGACAGCAGCCGGTTGGCTTTCACCAGCCAAGGGCATGTTTGGGTTGTGGGTGCGGCTGGGGGCAGCCTGCCGGAAAATATTTCATCTCATTTAAATGGCGCGTGGTCACCCCGCTGGATGCCGGATGGGCAGCAATTAATCGTTAGTTTTGAAAAAGAAGATGCCGATCAATTTGCGTTAATTAATCCAGCCACTGGTTTATTTAAGCAACTGACATTTAATAAAAATGCTGACCATTGGGATGCGCGACCATCGGCAGATGGTTTAAAAATTGCCTTTGCCCTGCGCCCCTTTGACGATTTTAATCGCATGGATATTTGTCTTTTGGATGTAGAAAGCGGCGAAATTAAGACTTTACATGGCAAGCCAAAAATTAAAGCATGGGGGCAAAAATGGTCGCCGGATGGCAAGTGGCTGGCTTTTATATCGCAAGAAGGCGGTCATGATGATGTTTGGTTAATTCACTCGGATGGCAGCGGATTGAAAAAGATTTCAAATGAAGGCTTTGATATTTCAGATTTGGCTTGGTCACCCGATTCGCGGCAATTGGCATGCGTGCTTAATCGTGCCGGTTCTGGTGAATTGGGCTTACTAACCGTTCGCAGCGGCAGTTTAGATATTTTAGGAGACGAACCAGGTTGGCACAGCCGACCGCAATGGAGCCCTGGCGGCGCTTTTTTAACAGTTGAATTTGAAAGCCCGATTGATTTTCCTGAAATTTATAAATTACAAGTCGCAACGGGTCAGCATGAACAATTAACATTTTCCGCTTCTACTGTTTTAACAGCCAACGAAAAATGTATGCCAGTAGAAATTCGCTATCCTAGCGCGGATGGCTTAGAAATTCCCGCTTTTTTGTTTCGACCGAAAAAATCAAACGGCGCTGCGATTGTCTCTGTCCATGGCGGGCCTTCTTCTCAATACACATTGGGCTGGGATGAACTGGCGCAATATTTAGTCGCCAAAGGCTACACCCTGCTGATGCCCAATTATCGCGGTTCAACCGGCTATGGTGTGCAGTTTGAGCATGCTAACTACAATCGTTGGGGTTTAGAAGATACCCAAGACTGTTTGGCGGCGGCAGATTATTTAAAAACCATAGAAGAAATTGACCCGCAAAAAATTGGCATCATGGGTGGTAGCTATGGTGGTTATTTAACCAATTGCTCCCTTTCCAGAGATGCTGCCTACCGTTTCGCTTGCGGCATTTCAAAATATGGCGATGGCGATGTAATTAATTCTTGGGCGTTGTGTTCTCGCGAGTTAAGGTATTACACTCAAATTTTTCTCGGGCACCCAGCAGAAAATAAAGATGTTTATTTGGCAGGTTCCCCCATTTTTGATGTGCCAAATATTCAGAAACCAATGCTTTTATTGCATGGGTTAAAAGATGATATTGTGCCGCCTGAAAGTTCTGAACAATGGGCGCAAGCGCTGAGGCAGCAAAATAAGACCTTTGAATACAAAACCTACCCGCTAGAGCCGCATGGGTTTGTTCGCCGTCTTCAAAAATTGGATGCATATTCTCGTATATGTCAGTTTTTGGATTGGTATTTATTGCCAAGTAATAGTATTTAATTAAGTTGAAGGTTATTGACTATACGAAAGATTATCTATGACAACAACATTCTCGTATGATGAATTGACTTGGCCCGAAGTGCATCAACTTCCCAGAAACACGCCGCTTGTTTTGCCGCTGGGAGCGGGCTACCCTTGGCCTTTGGTTACACAAGCCCTAAACGCGCCCAAGCAGATGGCTGTACTTCCGGCCTTTCCGTTTGGCTGGCGTGGTTCTGGGCTGGAGGTTTCAGAGCCGCTCTTAGCCACTTATATCAGCAATTTAATTAATTCCTTGCGTGATGATGGCTTCTCGCAGGTCTATGCATTAACACCGCAAAATGTAGAACTTGGCTTAGGCGCGGCTCAACTTCGCTTTCGGGTTAACCCACAGAACACCGAATTAATTTCTGACACGCAGAAAGAAAAAGTGATTCTGATGCCCATTGGTCACACCGAGCAACACGCCCACCACCTGCCCCTCTCTACGGACACCTTAATCATTGATGCGATTGCCAAAGGAACTGTTTCAAAAGCAAGTGATTTTGGTTACACGCTCCCTGTCATGCCGTATGGGGTCAGCACGCACCGCGCTTCGTTTGCCGGTACGCTCAACGCGGGCGGGCGCGCTTTTGAAGATTTTTGGCTGGATGTGGTTGAACACTTGGTTCAACGAGGCTTTAACCGCTTCTATTTAATGAGCGGGCACGGCGGAAATTGCTCCTTCCTCGTCAATGTTGTCAAATATGCCGGTGACCGAAACAAGCGTATTTTCTGCGCCACCGCTTGGCTGCATACTTCCGGCTCGATTGGGGTAGCCGCCTTAGAAAAATATCGCGACTCAAAAATCGGCGGGATGGGGCACGCGGGCGAATTAGAAACTTCGATGATTTTGGCGTTACGCCCAGACTTGGTGCACATGGAACGTGTGATCGATGACATTGATTTTGTGAGCACGCCCAATTATTTTATGGATTGGGTAGAAGGCGGCGCCTTAATCGCTAACCCGCCCTGGGATGACGATTCAATCGCGGGAGCGTACGGGGCTGGCAGCCTAGGCACCGCTGAAAAAGGCAAACTCTGGCTAGACGCGGCGATAGAAGAGAAGGTACAGCATGTGCATGAGATCCACGAGCAACACCACCGCAGAGAAGAACGCAGAAACGCAGGTTATGGCTTGTGGGGAAAAAATAAAAAGGCTTCTTAATTGCGAAGCCTTTTTATTTTAATTAAGGTTTATTTTGCTTTTCCCATAACTGGCGGTCTTGCGGATTATCTTCATCTAAGTAAAGCGGGTCGAGCAAATTGGTATTGTTTAACCCGCGCCGCTTCCATAATCCATCTGCTAGTTTTATCGGGTCAACGTCAACACCCATCTTTATAAAATACTCACAAACCCGCAGCAGATCTCGCTCAAAAATTTTGAACGCGTTTCGATTATTTTGCGGCGATACCACCTGTGGAAAGTCTATTAATTTAATTTCACCTTGCCAGTAGAGAATGTTATAAGCAGATAAATCGCCATGAATAAAGTTGTTTTGAAGCATCCGCTCTACGTTTAGAACCAGCCGCTCGAAAGCGGTTTGCGCCTCGGGCTTGCCCAGCGAGATTTCACTCAACGCTGGAGCAGGAAGTGCGAAATCTCCGATGTACTCCATCAATATGGCATTATGCCCCAAAGTATGAGGCCTTGGCACATCTACCCCTGCCGCGCTGAGGGCTTGCAGACTATTGAACTCGTAGGCGATCCAAGACTGATGGCGCAGTTCTTCGCCATAATCTCCGCGCTTTGAAAGCGCGTGTACTTCTTTTTCTCTGACAATTTTGTGGCCTTCACTGTCTAAATCGACACGCCCTTCGCGGTAGATATGGTCTTGTTTAAGGTTACGAAGCGAGCGCGGGCGATAGACTTTGGCGGCGACAAAGGGGGTGTTTAAAGCTGCCCCCGAGCGGCAGAGATAAACCGAGGCTTCTTTGCCGCCCTTAACTTTACGCAGCACATCCGTTATCCAGCCTTGCTCAAACAAACCGCCCAGCGATTTGAGCAGCCAGCCTTCTTCAAAACGGGCGGCTTTATAGGTGAATTTGAAGCTGGCTTTGCTATCGTCTTGTTGATTAATTAAAGTAGAAGCCTGCTTAATTTTTCTCTTTTGGCTACGCGGATGCATTGGCTCAAAAGCAACTTCTTCCATTTCATCTAACGCTTCAAAACTTTGGTTCTTATATTTAAGTTTCATTTTAGTTTCCAGAATTAAAAAAACCGTAGGAATCCCTACGGTTAAAAAAGCTTAACAAAAAACCGCAGGGCTGCGCGCCCTGCGGTTGCATTAATCTAGAAGTGCTTAATTAATCACCTTAACAGGAGGCGCATGATTTACAAATGAGAGTGCGAATTTAACTTGCATCATTTTTGTCCTCCTTTCAAAGAGTAATTAAGATAAGCGCATTTTACCAATTGTCAGCCATTCGTCAAGGGTCAGCAAAAC
>CAYOGW010000041.1:0-21789 GCA_964403635.1 uncultured Anaerolineaceae bacterium
AGAAAATATTGCTCAAGTTTTTGGTTATAGTTATGTAAGTTTATATGCCTTATCAGATAAAAAATTAGTCCTTCAACATCAGGTTGGTTACGACCACGAAATTAAAGAAATTCAAATAAAGGATGGCATTGCCGGGAAGGTAGCCCAAAGCGGAGAACCTATTTTAATTAAGGACGTAAACCACGAACCCGCCTTTTTATCTGCCATTGAAGGAGTTACTTCTGAAATTTGTGTGCCCCTTATCGTTGGAGGAAAAATTTTTGGCATCTTAAACGTCGAAAGTACCGAAACCATCCATCTATCTGATATCGATTTAAATTTGCTCATCGCAATCAGTCAGACAATTAGCCCAGCTATTGGGCGGGCGCAGTTGTATACCGAGCTTGGAAAAAACGAAGAAAAATTCCGCTTATTGGTAAACAATCTTCAAATTGGCGTCATATTAAATAACCCTAAATCAGAAGTATTGCTATGCAATCCAAAAAGCCTCGAATTATTAGGGTTAACTGAAAAACAATTGTTCAGAACCACAGCGTATGATGCGCGTTGGAATGTTATTCGTGAAGATGGCTCACCTTTTTCTAATGAAGACTTCGCGGTTCCGCAAGCCATTACTACAAAAAAACCCGTTCGAAGCATTGTTATGGGAGTATATCGACCTACAACCAATTCTCGGGTTTGGCTTTTAGTAGATGCAGAACCACAATTAAATGATGATGGTTCGTTAAACCAAGTTATGTGTTCTTTTGCAGACAGTACAGAGCTTAAAAAAGCGCAAGATGCGATTCAACAACACCTCTTGCAACTCAACACTTTAAATTCAGCAGCCTTACAGTTACAAAAAACGCTTTCGCCCCAAGCTCTGGCAGATAAAGTAACGGAATCTTTAGAAAAAATCCTTAACTACAATTACGCCGCCGTTTTGTTGATTGAAGAATCGAGCCAAAAACTCATTCCGTTTGCAATTAGCACTGAGAGTATAAAACCCGCTGTCTCACCTGAATTTGACAAAGCGTTTATCGAAAGCCATGACTTAAAGGTTGGCAAAGGGATTACGGGCTGGGTCGCCCAACATGGCCAAACTGTTCGGCTCGGTGATGTTCGAAAAGATTCTCGCTATTATGGTTTAAGAAGTAGTATTAAATCTGAGCTATGTGTACCCATAAAAATATCAGAGAAAATAATCGGTGTGATTAATGTTGAAACCGAGAAGCAAGACGCTTATAGCGAATCGGATGAAAAAGTTTTGGAGACCGCCGGGGCACAAATCGGCATTGCTATTCAAAATGCACAGCTATTTGAACAAATTAAAACTCTTAATGAAACCCTCGAAGAACGTGTACACGAACGCACGACTGCACTTGAAATATTAAATAAAGATTTGGAAGCATTTTCCTATTCTGTTTCTCACGACTTACGCGCTCCTTTGAGAGCCATTAGCGGATTTGCCGAAATCATCGCGCGCCGCCATAAGGCTTCTTTAAACGAGGAAGGCCAGCATTATTTTGAAAATATTGTTACAGCCAGCGAGCGAATGAGCCGTTTAATTGACAACTTGTTAACCTATTCACGTTTAGGGCGGTCCAGCTTAAAAATAAAGCCTATTTCATTAAATACACTATTTGACGAAATAGTGAGCAATATGCAACATCAACTGGAAGAAAAACATGGCATACTTGAGATAAGCTCAGATAGTATTATAGTAAAAGGTGATCATACCTTGCTGACACAAATTTTTAGCAATTTAATTGAAAATGCGTTGATGTATCACGCGCCTGAAGTAAGCCCGCAGGTGCGGATTCGCTTTGAAGACGGAGAGAAACATGTGGTGGTTCAGATAGAAGACAATGGGATTGGAATTCCGCCTGAGCATCAAGAAAAAATATTTGATATTTTTACCCGCCTGCATGCTGATGATGAATTCCCCGGTACTGGCGTTGGGCTAGCCACTGTTAAAAAATCGGTTGAATTACTCAATGGAAAAATATGGATAGAATCTCAATTAAATAAAGGTAGTACATTTTTTGTACGCCTACCCAAAGGATGAAAATGAAGAAGCCTGCTGTCATCTTACTGGTTGAAGATAATCGCATGGATATTGAATTAACACTGGATGCCTTTAAGGAAGCCAAACTAAAAAACAAAATTCAGGTAGTAACCAATGGGCAAGAAGCCCTTAATTACCTTAAACGCCAAGGAGAGTATTCTGACACAGAAAAGTACCCGATGCCCGATATTATTTTGTTAGATTTAAAGCTGCCCGGCATCCACGGTTTTGAAGTATTGCGTCAAATTAAGGAAATTCCTGTTCTAAAACGGATTCCGATTATCATCTTAACTTCATCGAGTGACCAAGGTGACCGCGCAATGTCTTACGACTATGGCGCAAATAGTTATTTGGTGAAACCGGTTTCGTTTGAAGGATTTTTAGCTGTGGTTAATAAAATAGAAGGGTATTGGCTTTCACTGAATGTGGCGCCGCCGGAGAACGTATTGTGACGACTCAACCAATTCGCATTTTATATGTAGACGACAACCCCTTAGACCGTGAATTGGTCCGCGATTCTTTGATTAACGAATCGAATGGTTTTGAATTAATTGAAGTCTCTACTCGCGCTCAATTTGAAAAAACACTCACCAATGAAGAATTTGACCTTGTGTTAAGCGACTTTCATATACTAGGTTACAACGGCTTAGATATATTAAAAATTGTACAAGATAACAAACCTGAGATTCCTGTAGTAATTGTGACTGGCACTGGCTCAGAAGAAATCGCGGTACAAGCGATGAAGATGGGCGCGGCCAGTTATGTGATTAAAACACCACATCATATTAAGGGGCTGCCTCTTTCTATCCGCAATGCGATCGATAAATATAATACGGAAAAAGAAAAAAAGAGAACGCAAGAAGCCTTAAAAGCCAGCGAACAACAGTTTCGCGCGCTCTTTGAAAACTCTCCTATTGGCATTGGGGTAGCCAATTTTAAAGGGGAGTTGCTGGCTTTTAATAAAGCCATTTTAACCCCAGGCGGTTACAGCAAAGAGGATATAGAGAAAATAGGCGGCGTAAGCGGTTTGTATTATGACTTAAATCAACGCGAAGAAGCCTTGAACATTTTTAAAACCAAATGGGTTTTGCAAAACTATCCTGTCCTTTTTAAGCGAAAAGACGGTACACCGTACAATGCCTTGCTCACTTTAACTACTACGACCTTTAACAATCAACCAGCGATACAAGCCCTTGTTGAAGATGTTACTGAGCGAACAGCGGCTGAAACCTTGCGGGAAGTGCTGTTAGAAATTATGCAAGGAGCGGCAACAACCAAAGAACTACCCGACTTTTTAAGTTTGGTCCACAGAGCAATCAATCGAATTCTTTATGCAAAGAATTTTTTTGTAATGGTTTACAACAAAGAAAAAGATTGGTTTGAAGAGGTTTATGCTGTCGATGAATTTGACCCAATTGGTCAGCCAACAAAAAACAAAAAAAGCCTAAGCGCGTATGTGTTTCGCAGCCAAAAACCACTTTTATTAAATGATAAAGATGCTTTTGAAAAACTAGTTGCCACTGGCGAGGTAGAACTGGTTGGCACCAATTCTCCTTCTTGGCTGGGCGTACCATTAAAAACAACAAATGAAACCATTGGCGTGATGGTGGTACAAGATTATTTTGAACCCAATCGTTACAGCCAACGAGAATTAACCCTGCTTAATTCTGTTGCTGGCCAGATGGCTTTGGTTTTAGAAAATAAAAAAGCCGAAAGCAACCTTCGAAAACAAGAAGAGCAATTGCGTTTTGTTTCTAACCATGCGCCAGTATTAATCGCGCAATGTGATGCTCAAAAACGGTATACGTTTGTTAATAAACCCTATGCCGATTTATTTAATCGAACTCAACATGAAATAATCGGGCTATATGTAAAAGAGGTCATGGGTGAATTAATATTCTCGCGGGCCGAACCACATATAAATCGTGTCCTAGCGGGGTTCCCAACCGAATATGACATGGTAATTTCCAGAGAAAACGAAGCCGATTTATTAATGCACGTTAACTATGCCCCAGAGTTCGATTTAAACGGCACAGTCATTGGCTTTGTAGCCGCGATTATCGATATTTCCGAACGTAAGCAAATGGAACAAGCCATTACAGAAAGCGAAGACCGCTACCGTGATTTAGTAGAAAACAGCCAAGAACTGATTTGTACTCACGACTTAAATGGGAATATTCTTTCTGCCAACCGAGCGATGGTTGAAAAATCGGGCTACCCGCTAGATGTGCTGATGCAAAAAAATATTTTTGATTTACTGTCACCCGATGTGCGCAGAATTTTCCCCGTTTATATTAACCGCAACAAAACAATGGGGCGCGCCAATGGCTTAATGAAAATCATCACAGCCAAGGGCGAAACCCGCTACTGGGAGTATTACACTACTGTACGCACCAGCGGGGTTTCTCAACCGGTTGTGCGCGGCATGGCACAAGATGTAACTGAACGAAAACTTGCAGAGCAACAACTAAAAGAATCTCATTTGCGGGTTGAAGGCATTATTAACTCAGCAATGGATGCCATTATCACCGTGGATGAAGAGCAAAAAATTGTTTTATTTAATCCGGCGGCTGAAAAAATGTTTTTGGTTTCACAAAAAGAAGCCATACACTCCCCCATCGAACGCTTTATACCAAAACGCTTTCGAGGCAACCACAGCCAACACATAGAAAAATTTTCTCATACCGGCGTTACCAGCCGCGCCATGGGCAAGTTAGGCTCTTTAAAAGGACTAAGAAGTAACGGAGAAGAATTCCCCATTGAAGCATCTATATCTCAGACTCAACACAAAACACAAAAACTGTTTACCGTTATCTTAAGAGATATTACCGAAAGAGAAGAAGCGGATTTTCACCTGCGCCAATATGCCGACATCGTTAAAAACATGCAAATCGGGCTGTATGTTTTACATCTCGAAAATTTAGAAGATGACCACTCCTTTAAAGTTATTTCTGCCAACCCGGCCGCCTTAATCGCATCTGGAACCACCGCGAATGAAATTATTAATCAACCGCTAGATGAAGCTTTTCCAGACTTGCGAGAAAAAGATGTTCCTCAAAAATATGCCGAAGTAGTACGAACACAAGAAGCCATTAAATTTGAGCTGACCTACTTTGAATCCGATTCGCAAACTTTAGAAACCGTTTATGATGTCAAAGCCTTTCCGCTGCCCAATAACAACCTTGGGGTAGCTTTTGAAAGAATAACCGAAAGAAAACAAGCCGAAAATGAAATTAAACGATTAAAAGAGTTTGACGAAAACCTATTAAACAATATGGCGGAAGGCATTGTGGTGCAGAATGCAGCCGGTTACTTTACTTTTATGAACCCCGCCGTAGAAGAAATTACTGGCTACACCGCTCTAGAACTCGTTGGGCAGCACTGGACCTTCTTCATACCCCCAGACCAGCACGATTTAATTATAGAAGCAGACCGTCATCGCTTAATAGGTGAATCCACAAAATACGAAGCCGACATTTTACACAAAAATGGCAAGCGAATTAGCCTACTAATAAGCGGCAGCCCCATTTTCGAAAACAATCAATTTTCTGGTTCAATTGTCGTTTTTATTGACATTACAGAAAGAAAACAAAAAACGCGGGAAGTACAAATTTTGGCTAACATCAGCGCGGCGTTACGAAAAGCCGAATCTCGCCCTGAAATGATGGGGATTATTTTAGAGAAAATTACAGAACTTTTTGATGGGCTAGGCGCCGCAATTGTCTTTAAAGATGAGGATCAAAGCGAATTAATCGTGGAGCTGGCTCAGGGAGAATTTGCCAGCCATAACGGAATACGGTTCGAGCTGGGAGAGGGCGTGGTAGGACAAGTTATTTTAAACGGAGAATCCAGTTGGAATAACGATTGCCAATTAAATCAACTCTTCAATCAAACCGCTAAAATATTAGAAATTAAAGCCGCTGCCTGTGTGCCCTTAAATTCCCAAGAGCAAACCATCGGCGCAATGGTAATTGGCAGAAATGACCAATTTAACGAGGATGATATTCACCTGCTTACTTCTATTGCCGATATGTCTGCCAGCGCCTTCTTACGAGCGGCGTTACACGAACAAACCGAACGGCATTTACAAAATATGATTGCTTTAAGAGCAATCGATTCGGTCATAACTTCTAGTACAGACTTAAGATATTCTCTGGCAGTACTGCTCGACCACATCACCACCCAGCTTAAGGTAGATGCTGCTACTATCTTATTATTAGACACAAACACTTACATGTTAACCTATGCCGATGGAAAAGGTTTTTTTGGCAATCAGGTCCGCCAAAGCCGAGTTCGCTTTGGCGAAGGCTTATCTGGCAAAGTGGCGGCAGAACGCAAAACAAAATATATACCCGATTTACGACAAGCCAATGATATTTTTATGCGAAAAACACTGCTAAATGATGAGAACTTTATTACCTATTTTGGCGCTCCCCTCATTGTAAAAGGAGAAGTGAAAGGTGTTTTAGAACTCTTTCACCGCGCGGCGCTTAAACCCTCTGCCGAATGGTGGGATTTCTTTCAAACTTTGGCCGGACAAACAGCCATTGCCATTGATAATGCTCAGCTTTTTGAAGGCTTACAGCGGGCTAATTTTGACCTTTCGATTGCTTACGAAGCTACCATTGAAGGATGGTCTCACGCGCTAGATTTACGAGACAAAGAAACCGAAGGGCACACCCTGCGGGTTACCGACATGACCTTACGCCTAGCAAGATATTTTGAAATTGATGAAGAACAATATGTAAATATTCGGCGCGGTGCCTTGCTGCATGATATTGGCAAAATGGGTGTTCCCGACACGATTTTATTAAAACCCGGCAAATTAACAGATGAAGAGTGGGTGATGATGAAAAAACACCCGCAATTTGCTTACGATTTAATTAAGCCAATCCCTTACTTGGCAGAAGCGCTTGATATTCCCTACTGCCACCACGAAAAATGGGATGGTTCTGGCTACCCGCGCGGCTTAAAAGGAGAGCAAATTCCGCTTTCAGCGCGTATTTTTGCCATAGTAGATGTGTGGGATGCGGTTACCAGTGACCGCCCGTATCGCAAAGCATGGACAAAAGAAGAAGCCTTAACCTATATAAAAAATCAAACAGACACCCATTTTGACCCGCAAATTGTACGGGCTTTTCTGACCATGATGAATTCTGAATAATTAAGGTATAAATAATCAGCCCTTCATTTAATTAATATTACTCTCCTAAAAGGCAGGCATGCATAATTCCCGACTTCTAACCTACAAAAGGCAATTGGCGCAAATAGAATCCTATACGCCTGCCTTGTTAGCGGCACACGGGATTTTTATTAGTTTGCAATTAGGAGGTAGCTTAACTGTTTGGCTTCTCTTAACAGCAACTTCCATGTTAGGGGTTTTTAGTTTAATCACCAAGCAAAAAAGCAAACGAGATTTCACTCAATGGCGAGCCAGTCTTTTGCTTTTATTAAGTACTACACTAATCTTTTTAACCGGTGGGCCCGCCAGTTATTTTTTGCTGTGGTATTTTGTTTTAGTTTCAATCTATCCCATTGTTCTTGAACAACCCTTATCTCGTCTATTTCCCATTTTAATGGCGGGTATCTATCCATTCTCCTTATTTTTTGCAAACCAACATTTTGAGCCTGTTGTGGTGGCTGCGCGAAGCATTTTATTGCTCTATATCGGTATCGTTACCGAGAGACTTTCTTCTATTTCTACCAAAGACATTGAAGAAAGGGATCGAGTTATTGAAAAGGCATCTGATGCTATTTTTATTGCCGATTTAAATGGCAGATATATTGATGTGAATGAAAAAGGACAACAATTATTAGGCTATTCGCGGGATGAGATTTTGCAACTTAACCTGCGAGATTTAATTATTCCAGAGCCTAACCCCATCCCAGTTCAACTAGATCGATTAAAGGCTGGAGAAACAATTTTAAGCGAAAGAAGATTAAGGCACAGAAACGGCACCGCCATAGATGTAGAAATTAGCTCCAAAATGATTGGAGAACAAAAACTGCAAGGGATTGTTCGAGATATTAGTGAGCGAAAGACAATCGAAAGAGCCTTGTTAGAAAAAGCGAATCAAATGCAACAATTGCTCGATACTAGCTTGGATGGTTATATCCTTGCGGATGAACGCGGTCAGATTATTGATGTTAATCCATCTTATTGTTCATTAATTGGTTATAGCCGCCAAGAACTTATTCAAATGAACATTGAAGATGTAGAACAACAACTCTCGCCAAAAGAAATTAAAGATCGTATTACTACGATAACCACTCATGGCCGAGCCAAATTTGAAACCAAACACAAGGCAAAAAACGGAAAAGTTATTGATTTAGATGTAAGTATCACCGTATTAACAATTGAAAATAAGCCCTTAATCGCAGCGTTTGTGCGAGATATTACCCAACGCAAACAAGCCGAAGCGGCCCAAGCCGAATTAAATCAACTGGTAGAAAAATCATTAAATGAAATTTATGTTTTCGATGTTAAAACCTGGCGTTTTTTACAAGTCAACGCGGAGGCATGCAGGAATATTGGTTACACCCTTAGTGAATTAAGAAAACGAACCCCGTTAGATATTAAGCCCGAATTTAACAAAAATACATTTACTCAGTTGCTTAATCCATTAATCACCGCAGAAAAACCGAAACTTGTCTTTGTTACCAAGCATCTACGCAAAGATAAAACACTTTATGATGTTGAAGTTCACTTACAAAAAGGAACTTTTAACGGTAAAGATGTATTTGTAGCGATAATTTTAGATATAAGCGAGCGAAAACTTGCTGAACAAGCCCTGCGCGACAGTGAACTACGCTTTCGCACCCTTGCTCAAAATGCGCCTGTAGGCATATTTGAAACAGATAAAAACGGAAATTGTATTTATGTTAATACACGCTGGTGCGAGTTAGCCGGTATAAGTCCAGATCAAGCTTATGGACAAGGCTGGATAAATGCCATTTACCCAGAAGACCGCGAAAATGTGGAAAAGGCTTGGGCTGAGACCGCCGCCAAAGGAACTTTTTTTAATCAAGAATATCGTTTTCAAACACCCGAAGGAAAAATTAGCTGGCTAACTGGTCAGGCTCAAACTCTCTTAAATGAACGTGGAGAAATTATTGGTCACCTAGGAACCATTACAGATATCTCAGCCTTTAAACAAGCCCAAGCTTCTTTAATTAAATTTAGAGAAGTGATGGACGAATCCAATGATTCCATCTTTTTAATTGATGAAGAAACCGGACGATATTTAGATTTCAATCGCAGCGCTTACAAAAGCCTCGGTTATACCCGCGAAGAGTTATTAAGCTTAACGGTCTATGATGTTGCAGCTCACATAAAAAACTTAAGCGACTGGAAATATCGCGTTGAATTAATCCGCGGCCAAGAAAACTACTTGCTAGAATCGCAATATCGCCGCAAAGACGGAAGTTTTTACCCGGGAGAAGTGAGCGCCAAATCGCTCGTATTTAATGAAAAACCCGCCATATTGGCATTTGTAAGAGATATTAGCGAAAGAAAGCAAACCGAGAAAACCCTGCAAAAACAAAATGACTATTTGGCTGCTATTCAAAACATCACAGTAGACCTGCTAGAAAGCAAAAATGTAAACGCACTGCTA
This sequence comes from uncultured Anaerolineaceae bacterium, assembly GCA_964403635.1. Lineage (GTDB taxonomy): Bacteria > Chloroflexota > Anaerolineae > Anaerolineales > Villigracilaceae > JANJTV01. The sequence goes on from CAYOGW010000041.1 coordinate 9,664, forward strand.
AGCACACTTTGCGAAAAAGCAGCCACTCTATTAAGTGCAACCTATGGATTAATTTATTTAGATGACGGCGAAACCCTTTTATTAAGAGCGACTACCCAAAACGCATCTTTGCATTTAAATGAACGAGAGCAAAAACCAGGCATTGGCGTTTTAGGGCAGGTATGGCAGACACAAAATTTGGTTGTGGTAGAGCATTACGAAGCTTGGGAGTTGCGAGACCCCAATTACACTAGCGATGGATTAAGAGCCATTGTTGGTATTCCAATAAAACAAAAAAATACCATAACAGGCGTATTAATCATTGCCAGAACAGATGATGACAACCGCACATATAGCGCTGAAGAAATGGAAATTCTTTCCCATTTTAGTAAGCTGGCTTCTCTTGTTTTAGAAAATGTCAGTCTTTACGAATCTGCATTGGCAGAAATTGCGGAACGAGAAAAAATTGCTGATGCTTTGCTCAAAAGCGAAGAGCGATATCGCATCTTATTTGAAGATTCTCCCTTAGCCATTTGGGAAGAAGATTTTTCAAAGGCGAAAAAATACATTGATGCACTTAAAAAACAAGAAAATTTTACAGATATCAGAACCTATTTAAACAAATACCCAAACGAAATCGCTCATATTGCTTCTATGGTCACCGTGGTAGATGTGAACAAAGCCGTTTTAACCCTTTACAAAGCCGAGCGCAAAGAACAGCTTTTTGGAAACCTGCAAGAAATTTTATTAGAAGAAACCCTGCTCAGCTTTAAAGAAGAAATTATTGCCATTGCCAACGAAGAATTAACCTGTACTTGGGAAGGAATTGATAAAGCAGTTAATGGAGATATCCTTAACATTAATTTAAGATGGACCGTTGCCCCCGATGCCCAGGCGGACTATTCAAGAGTTATTGTAACCATTACAGACATCTCCGAGCGCAAACAAACCGAAAAACAAATTCAACAACAACTACAGCGCCTTAAAGCATTGCACACAATTGATAACTCAATTAGTTCTAGTTTTGATGTGCGCATCACGCTCGATATTCTGCTCAACCAAATCATCACTCATCTCAACGTAGATGCCGCAGACGTATTATTCTTTAATTCAGCTACCCGAACCCTAGAATATGCGCTAACACGCGGATTCACAATTAACAACGCAGAATCAAACACCGCCCTGCGGCTTGGCGAAGGACCCGCTGGGCGCGCTATCCTTGAGCGGCGCACCATTTTTCTTCCTAATTTAATTGACCCCAATGCAGAATTTAAACGGATTAATTTGTTGCAAAAAGAATCTTTTATCAGTTATTTGGGCGTGCCGCTCATTGCCAAAGGGAAAATACTGGGTGTTTTAGAAATCTTTAATCGCTCTCTATTAGAACCTAGCCAAGATTGGATTGAATTTTTAGAATCGTTAGCTGGGCAGGCGGCTATTGCCATTGATAATGGCCGTCTCTTCCAAAATTTTCAAAACACCAACGCCGAACTCACCATTGCCTACGATGCCACCATTGAAGGTTGGTCTAAAGCCATGGACTTGCGCGACAATACATCTGATGGACATACCCAGCGCGTCGCCGATTTAACCGTTCAACTTGCCAAAGCCTGCGGCGTTTCAGAACGCGAAACCATCCATATTCGCCGCGGCGCCCTTTTACACGACATTGGAAAAATAGGAATGCCAGATGGGATTTTGCTGAAACCAGAGCCATTAACCAACGAAGAATGGGCTCTGATGAAAAAGCACCCGCAACTGGCGCACGACATGCTGCAACCCATTAAACATCTTCACCAAGCCTTAGACATTCCCTACTGTCATCACGAAAAATGGGATGGTTCTGGTTATCCGCGCGGATTAACTGGAGAGCAAATTCCTATGGCTGCCCGCGTGTTCGCTGTCATTGACGTTTGGGATGCATTAAAATCAGACCGACCCTTCCGCAAAGGTTGGCCAGAAAATAAAATAATCAAACATATACAAAGCCTTTCTGGCACACATTTTGATCCAAAAGTGGTAGAGTCGTTCTTAAGTATGATTTCAAACCAAAAGGAATAATAACCGCAGTATGATTCTTAAAACAATTGACAACCCAAAAATCAGCAAAATTAACCAACAAACTCACCAAATTAATATGCCAGTTCTCTGCCCTAAAACCGAAAACCCCATTGTAGGCAGCACCGTTACCATTCAATATCAACCCAAACAAAAATTGTTAGAGTTTTACAGTATCAACGAATATATACAATCCTTTATTGGTTCACAAGAAGTAAGAGATTTAGAATTACTGACTCAAATAATTGCTCGCGACTGCCGCGCTGCGCTTGGTGTCAGCGTAACCGTAACTGGAAATTACAAATTAAATATTGGGCAAACCGTTATTTGTGAAAGTATTGCCCGGTAAAACCGTTAGAGGCAAAATGGCAGAAACCAAACATGGCTACCTTCTATTAGCAGACATCACCGGCTATACCAGTTATTTAGCAAAAAGCGAATTAGACCATGCCAATGAAATTCTTAGCGATTTGCTAGAAATTATTATTAATCAATTCAAGCCCGTCTTAAACATTGCCAAACTAGAAGGGGATGCTGTTTTTGCAAACATCGAAGAAAGCAAAGTCACCCGACCAGAATCGTTACTGGAATTAATAGAAAGTACCTATATCGCTTTTCGTCGCCGCCGCGATTCTTCGCTGAGAAGCACAACCTGCCAATGCAACGCCTGTCATAACATGGGCACACTGGAATTAAAGTTTTTCTTACACCATGGCGACTACATTGAACAAAAAATATCTGGCATTCCAGAGCTTGTCGGGTCAGATGTAAACCTGGTTCACCGATTAATGAAAAACAGTATTACCGAAAAAACCGGTTGGAGTGCCTATGTTTTATTTACAAAAGTAGGCGTACAAACCACCGCCCTGCCAGAAGAAGAACTCTATCGTTCCGAAGAAACTTACGATCACCTCGGCACAGTAGAAACGTATACGCTTAATCTTTTACCGCGTTACGAAACTTTAATTAACAGCCAACGTGTAACGATTGAAGCCCAAGACGCCGATATGATTATCCCTTTTCACCTTAATGCCCCCGTAAACGTGGTATGGGATTGGTTAACCGACATTAAAAATCGCAATAAAACAATGGGTGAGCAAAACGTTACTTGGACAATGGGCGCTCGAGACAAAGGCAACCGCACCGGCCCTGGTTCTAACAACCATTGCGCGCATGGCAAAGGCGTTTCGCAAGAGACCATTTTAGACTGGCGGCCTTTTGAATACACCACAGTCGAAAATGTAGATGGATCATTTATCTTTCGAGAAATGATGATTTTTCAACCTAGCTCAAATGGTTTAACAACCAACCTGGAAGTAAGACTAAAGCTCTACAACCCTCAACCCCTTTTTCTCACCCGCCTGATGGCAAAACTCCAATTTTATAGAAGCAACCCTTACCTTCTTTGGTTCTCAGTTGTTGAGCGATTAATTAACTCTTAATTAATCGCTATAAATTTAAATACCAATTTAATTGCACTTCATCGGCTACCAGCGGGGTATCTTCATAAGCAAAACGTCGCACATCGCCTAGCATACACCCTTGGCTGGCATAAAAGTGGCAAGCAGGAACGTTAATATTCTGCGTCTCAACCTTTAATTTTGTGCAACCTTTTGCGCGCGCCCAATCCGCCGCCCAATGAAACAACGCCTTACCAACCCCACCTCGACGAAATTCTGGCTGCACACGAAGATCCCACAGCACAGCCAAATCGAGACGGCCTTCGAGCATATTAACCCCATTGGTGTTCCAAGCAACCGCCGCACCACCGATAGGATTAAGGTTTGATTCACTATACGCGAGGAAAATCCCCCACTGAGAAATGTCAAACGTTGAAGGCCATTCTAGCGGACTCCCGAAAGCGTCGTACTCTTTAATATAAGGGGGTACCAGCTGGGGGGAGAAAGCAAAACCGCCTAAGCCAGAATCCACTGGTTTGACGGTTAATATTTCATTTACTTGAAAAGCAATTGAAACGCTGGAATATTCCAACAATCGTTCAGCGGTTATTTCAATTATTTTTATCATTAAAAAGTCAGGGGCAGTTTTTCAACGGCCCCTATAAATTATTCGTAACGAAGCGCTTCTACTGGTTGTAAGCTAGCGGCGCGGTTGGCTGGGTAAATTCCAAAAAACAACCCTACCGCTGTAGAAAACAAGGTAGCCAAAACAACTGCGCTTAGGCTGACGTTCGGAGAAAAAGGTGTGCCGTTGGCGGTTGCCACTTGCCCCACTACGAATGCAATTAACCACCCTAAAATGATGCCGACAATGCCGCCAAATAAGCTCAATAAAGATGACTCTGTTAAAAACTGAATCAAAATATCTCTTTTACGAGCACCGAGGGCTTTGCGAAGACCGATTTCTCGGGTTCGCTCTGCTACCGAAACCAGCATAATGTTCATAATGCCAATGCCGCCAACCAGTAACGAGATGGCCGCAATACCGCCTAAGAAGGTAGTAAATACGCCTGTGATGGTGGAGGCAGTTTCCAGAAAATCGGACTGGGTGAGCACCGTAAAATCGTCTGCGCCAATTTCAGTTCTGTGGCGGGTTCGTAAAATTTGAGCAATTTCTTCTGCCGCCTGATGAACTGTTTCTGCATCTACCGCTTCGACCATAATGACATCCACTCGGTCTGAACCGCGATTAATGATGCGCGTGCGCGCCGTTGAAAGCGGAATTATGGCAATATTATCTTGTGAACCAAACGCGCCGCCGCCCAATTCTTTTAACACGCCCAAGATGCGAAATGGCTGCCCTTCAATGCGGACAGTTTCTCCGACCAGCCCCGATGTTCGACCAAATAGTTTCTCGGCTACTTCGGACCCTAAAATAACCACCGAAGCCCGACCAAGATAATGCTCTTGATTGATGAATTCGCCTTCAGTTAATTCATATTTTCTCAATGGGCCATATTCTGGCGTTACGCCATTAACAGTTACGGTAGATATTTCTCCACCACCGTTAATTTCAATGTTGTTTCCTTGTAATATGGGAGCAACCGCTTTAACCGAAGGCGCTGCAAATGGGTCTGCAATGGCTTCGGCATCTTGCATGGTTAAAGGGCGTGGGTTACGAACATCTACTTGCTGGTTGCCACGAAATACAAATAATAAATTTGTACCAATCCCAGAAATTGAACCCGTGATGCTATCTTGCGCGCCCTGACCAATGGCTAACATGGCGATAACAGCCGCAACACCAATAACAATCCCTAAAATTGTTAAGCCAGAACGCATTTTATTGCCATTTAAGCTTTCTAGAGATTCGAACAATATTTGTAAAAAGCTCATTTGCTCTCCTTATCAATGACACCATCGCGCACGCGAATGATTCGGCCAGTTTGAGCAGCAACCTTTGGGTCATGAGTCACGATAATTAAAGTGGTGCCTCGTTCACGGTTTAAATTCAGCAATAAATCCATAATTTCTTGACCAACTTTTGAATCTAAATTACCGGTCGGCTCATCAGCCATAATAATGGCGGGGTCATTTACCAACGCCCGAGCTATGGCGACACGCTGCTGCTGCCCACCCGAGAGCTCATACGGTTTATGGTCTAAGCGGTCAGCCAAACCCACAGCGACCAATGCCGCCCGCGCACGATCTTTTCTGCCAGAGGTTGCTCCGGCATAGCGTAATGGCAGCTCTACATTGGCAAGCGCGGAGACTCGCGAAAGCAAGTTAAACGATTGAAAAATAAAACCCACTTTTCGGTTACGAATATCCGCCAATTGATCGTCGCTTAAATCAGCAACTTGCTCGCCATCTAAGATGTACTCTCCAGTGGTAGGGCGGTCTAAACACCCAAGCATATTCATTAAGGTAGATTTACCAGAACCAGACGGCCCCATAATAGAAACGGCTTCGCCTTTGTTAATGGTTGTAGAAAGACCACGCAAAGCATGAACTTCCATTTCTCCCATTTTATAAACTTTGGTCAAGTTTTTAGCAACGACAACAGGTGTGGTTTCTGCCATCTTAATTGCCTCCGCCCTGCCCACCTTGCCCCGGCTGCGGCGGAGAAAACGTTGTTGGAGGATTGAGAATAATTAAATCGCCTTCAATTAAATCCCCTCCAATGACCTCGCTCACCAAATCAGAAGAAGAACCCAAACGTACTTCTACTTGCTGAGCTTCGCCATCTCGCAGCACATACACCACTCGTTTTCCATCTACAAACCGAACAGCGCGGTTAGGCACTAGCAATACATTGTCTAACTGCTTCACCAAAATAGATACTGCCGCGGTCATGCCCGGTTTTACAGCTTCATCGGCATCGGTTAACTCTACGGTAATAATAAAATTAACCGCCCCTTGGGTAACTACACCAACGCGGCCCACCTCTACGATTGTGCCGTTATAGGTTTTTCCTAAAATCGCATCAAAGGTTAAATTAACGGGTTGTCCAACTGCTACATCATTAATATCAATTTCAGAAATTTCAACATCAACCAGCAATCGGGTTAAATCATCCAAGCGAGCCGCAGATACGCCCGCCGAAACCAAATCACCTGGCAAAGAGTCTAATTGGGTTACTGTGCCGTTAAAAGGAGCAATAATCCGAGCCAAATTTAAAGTGGATTGAGCCGCCGCGACTCGAGCCTCTGCTGAAGCCAAAGCAACAGGATCAACCCCATCTTTCAAGCGAGCTAGGTTTTTCTCTGCTATCAATAATTGCGCTTTAGCCACTTCATAATTGGCTTTTCGTTGAGCAACATCATTTTCATCTGGCTTGGCGTTATACCAATTTAATTCTGCTACCAAAGCATCCTTTTGCAATTCTAAAGAAGTCAATTGAGAAATAACCTGCGCCTTACGCGTATCCCCGTCTGGTAAGTTTGCCACAGTGTTATACACTTGGCGAACTTTGGTAATTTGCTTGTTTAACAAAGTCAATTCCGATTCTTTATTCTCAATTAATGTTTCAGAAGCGCGCACATAAGCTGTTGAATCTAACTTATCCGTAGCATCTTGAAGCGCATCTTGTGCTTGAGCCAAAGCCAACTCGGCTTGGGCTTGTGATTCATTTGAAATTAACAAATCTTCTAAGTCTTGTTGGGCACTGATTAATTCTGACTCAGCCAAGACAATATTCTGAGAAACAGAAGTACGGTCTAGGTTAGCCAGTAACTCTCCTTTAGAAACCGTTTGTCCCAAGGTTACATATACGTTTTCTACGGTTCCATTTGTTTGCCATACCAACTCAGCAGATTGATTGGCGCGCACTGTACCTGTTGCACCGACAGAGGCGCTTAAACTTCCCCGTTCTGCTGCCACAGTCTGAAAAGTCGTATCAGAAGCGCCGCTTTGATTAGCAACAATGGCAATAACAATGGTTACTAATAACACGGCAACACCGATAATGACATAATTTCGATTAAGTTTCATTTAATTTCTCCTACAATTATATTTTTTCACAAGTAATTATTCTAACTTAATTCAACAAAGGAAATAAATTCTTTACAATATTCATACAATTAATGTTTTCCCAAAAGCACCTTTTACACTTGGGTATAATCAGCCAATGCGTTTTCGTTTTCGCTTTTCTACAGCCGTAATCCTACTTGTTTTAACCCTTCTATTAACGACCAGCCAAGTTCAAAAACGAAGCCTCGTGCAAAAAATTTACAACCTTGCCTCACCCTTTGCATTTGATTATGCAACCTGGACTCGAGAGGCAATATGGTTAAAACTTAACATTGCCGCTATTGAAAGCCCCAATTATATAAACCCAAAAAGCCAGCATCAAATTGTTTTAGATTATTTAAATCTTGTTGATGAGCATAATCAAATTACCCAAGAAATTGATTTAATTTTTGCCGACCCCAATGTATCAGACCCGCAAGAAGCATCAAGTAATTTAAGAAGCAAACAAGCAATGGTTACGCGCAGCTTATTGAACCTAGGTCCTTTCGCGGAATCCGTTCTGGAATATCAAATTACTCAAGCGATTAATGAAAGCGGGCTCACCCTCGGCGGGCAACCTATTCCCGTTGTGCTCTACCATGTGACAGCCCTACCGCAGAACTTGGTCATTTCTCGACGAGATTTAATTGCTCAAGAAACAAGCTATTTACTAAACCCAGAATTGACAACGGAACAAGCCACCCAGTTAGAGAACCAAATCGATTCATCTTTAAATGTTTCTTCTTTGGTTGTACCAGTGGGCGGCATTGCCCTTTACCCAACCATGGTCATGCGCACCTCAGCATTAGATTGGCTTACCCAAGTAATTGCCCATGAATGGATTCATCTTTATTTAGAGCAAAGACCACTTGGCATGAACTACAGCACCACTTCAGAATTACGCACCATGAACGAAACAGTTGCATCCATCGCTGGAGAAGAACTTGGAAAATGGGTCTTAAAAACCTACTACCCAGAATATGGATTTAACCCAGCCAAAAAAATTAATTTAAAACCAAGCCAAAACAACTTCGATTTTAGAGAAGAAATGCACATCACGCGCATCAAAGCAGATGAATTACTTGCCGCAGGTAAAATTGAAGAAGCCGAAGCCTACATGGAAAGCCGCCGCCAAATCTTTTGGGAAAACGGGTACGCGATTCGTAAATTAAACCAAGCTTATTTTGCCTTTTATGGCGCGTATGCTGCCAGCCCCGGTGGAGCAGCCGGTGAAGACCCTGTAGGGCCAGCGGTTCGAGAATTAAGAGCGCGCAGCGCCAGTTTAAAAGAATTTTTAGAAATCATAGCTCAAATGGATTCGTTTGAAGACTTAAAAAGAGAATTGGAAAACACAAATGATTAAGTTACACAAATTAAAGGTAGGTATCCTATTTTTAGGTTTACTATTCGTTGGCTGCAGCAGCCAACCCAACCAAACCACAACACCCGCCAGCCCTTTCCCTTCTACAGCCGCTAGCACACCGGTTGGTTCCCAAGTAACCGTGGGAGCCTGCTCACAGGTTAATTTTAATCCTACCCCTGCCCCCAACGAAAATTCCTTATTTGGCACCATAAATGCCAACGACCACACACTAGGCCCGCAAAATGCTCCCGTAACCATCATTACCTACTGTGACTTACAAGAGCCCAACTGTGCAAATTTGGCGTTAACGCTTCACACACTCCAAGCCAAGCACCCAAACAGCCTGCAAATTATTTATCGCCACTTTCCCTTGCTTTCTGTGTTTGATAAAAGCAGCATCGCCGTGCAAGCTGTAGAAGCAGCCCACTTGCAAGGAAAATTTTGGGAAATGCAGCAAGCGCTCTATCACACCCAAGAACAATGGCAAACTCTCAGCGCAAGTGACTTCCTTAATCACATCCTACAAACCGCAGAATCTCTTAATTTAAATATGTCCCAATACAAAGAAGATATTGCAAGCCAACAACTTGCCGATTTCACCTTAGAAGCCTTTGAAAACGGCAAAAAAATTGGTTTACCCGGCGTTCCGTTCATCTTAATTAATGGTCAAATTTATGCCGGTCCTCGGGATGAGTACAGCTTAGACTACATTACAGGATTAATCGCCCTTGGAAAAAGACAATTTAACACCTGCCCAGCCGTGGTGATAGACCCGCTTAAAACCTACTTTGCCCATCTCAAAACAGAAAAAGGGGAAATTGTCATTCGGCTTTTTGCCAACCAAGCCCCCAACACCGTTAACAATTTTGTTTTTCTTGCCCAACAAGGGTGGTACGAAAACATCACCTTTCACCGCGTCATTGAAGGTGTAGTTGCTCAAACCGGTGACCCCAGCGGAACCGGCATTGGCGGACCCGGCTATTTAATCGATGACGAATTTCCATACAATCTTTATTTTGACAGACCAGGCTTAGTCGCAATGGCCAACTCTGGCCCCAACACCAACGGAAGCCAATTTTTTATCACCCTCGCCCCGTTACCCCAACTCAACGGAGATTACAGTATATTTGGCGAAGTCGTCAGCGGTATGGACGTCCTTCAGAGCCTAACCCCGCGCAGCCCAACCCCGGGCCAGCCCTTACCCCCCGGAGACCTTTTAATTAGTATCACCATCGAGGAACAATGAACAAAACCGCCACCCCCAACGAAAAAATTGCCGCAGGGTTATTAGCTGCCACGCTTGCTCTCTTTATGGTTAGCCTGCTTACCACCAGCGCCTTTGGCATTTCCGCAACGGTTATCAGCGCCCAAACCAACGACTACGACATGGGCATGCCTATTGGCATCTTAAGCCTAGGTCTAACCCTTAGCGGCATACTTCTCATTCCATCTATATACTTAAATATCAGAAAAATTTTAATTAACAACGAAAGTGAATTTTTCAATCGAAATTTAGATGATCGCATCGTTCTTCCAGTTCTGATAATCCTTTGGCTGGCTTCGCTCGCGCTTGGATACTACGCCCCCAGCCTTGCCCCAGCAGATTGGTTTCTCCTCCCGCTCGCCAACCTTGGAGCGGTAACCATGCCCATTGCTTTAATCACTCGTTTAGCCGTTCGCAATTTGCCCCTAGAAACTCCCCGCCGCGCTTGGAACACTTTTAGCCTTGCATTTACAGTGGGTCCGTTGCTCATCATACTGGCTGAAGGTTTATTAATTTTTGCCATTCTCGCTGGTTTCTTAATTTATTTTGGCTTAAGCCCGCATCTAATCGAACAATATACAACCTTCATCGCTGAAGCAGAAAGAATGAGCCAAACCCAGCTAGTAAACATTATTATGCGTACCATCCTCACTCCAATAAATATACTTGGTTTGTTTACTTTTATTTCATTGGCGGTACCGCTGATAGAAGAAATACTAAAACCCATTGGCGTTTGGTTAGTAGGAAGCCGAACCCTAAACCCAGCCGAAGGCTTTGCCTTAGGCGCCATCAGCGGGGCAGGCTACGCCTTCTTTGAAAGTCTTGGCGCTTCTGCCGCCGCCCCCAACGAATGGCTAACATTGGTTTTAAGCCGCAGCGGCACAGACCTACTACACATCTTTAATACCGCCTTAATGGGCTGGGCATTAATTAATGCTTTTCAACATAAGAAATACATTCAACTCGCCCTTTCTTTTACTGCCACGGTTCTCATTCACGGGCTTTGGAACGCAAGCGCAATTCTCTACGGGCTTAGTGAAGCAAGAGAAATTCGCATCTTTTTACCCGCCTACTTAAAAACAGACATCCCCTTTTTATATATATTAGGCGCATTAATTATTTTAATGCTAGCCTTGCTACTGGTTTTTAACTACCGCCTGCAACCAAAAATAACCCCTATGACAAGCGAGTATAATTTGAGCACTCAACCCCAAACAAATGGAGAAAACGAATAACATGGAATGGCTTACAACTTTAATTAACATATTTTTACACTTAGACACCTATCTCGAACAAATCATTTCTCAATATGGCACCTTAACCTACGCGATTTTATTTTTAATTATTTTTGCTGAAACCGGCTTGGTTATTACGCCCTTTTTACCCGGCGACTCTTTACTGTTTGCCGCTGGAGCGCTCGCGTCGCTGGGCGGGTTAAACATTTACTTTATGTTTTTATTGCTCACTGCCGCCGCCATCATCGGAGATGCTGTTAATTACTCTATTGGCCGCGCCATTGGGAAACGTGCATTTAGCAGTGAAATTAAATGGCTAAAGAAAGAATATTTAGAAAGAACCCATGCCTTTTACGAAAAGCACGGTGGAAAAACCATCTTCCTAGCCCGCTTTGTACCCATTGTTCGAACCTTCGCTCCCTTCATTGCCGGAGTAAGTGAAATGTCTTATAGTTATTTTTCAACCTACAACGTCGTTGGCGCAATCGTTTGGGTTGGAACTTTCTTGTTTGCAGGTCATTTTTTCGGCGAAATGCCCATTGTTAAACAAAACTTTGAACTCATCATGGTTGCCATTGTTGTTGTATCGGTTGTCCCTGCTGTGTACGAAGCATTGAAAGCCCGCCAAGAAGAAAAAGAAAAAAAGACCAGCCAAAATTAATTAAATAAAAAACCACTGCTTCGCAGTGGTTTTTTATTTAATTAAGGCAGTAACTGCAGCGTGCTTACAGCCGCATCTTCAACTTCTTGTTGCGTCCAATACATCGGAGCATAGCCTACTTGCGCCCAAATGGGAGCCATATTAATGTAATTGGG
>CAYOGW010000042.1:0-20885 GCA_964403635.1 uncultured Anaerolineaceae bacterium
CGCGGAGAATTAATTAACAAGAAAAAAGATGGTAGTTTTTATTGGGAAGAAACAACCATTGCGCCAATCTTTGATGAGCAAAAAAAGATTATTAATTATGTCGCACTCAAACAAGACATCAGCCATCGCAAAGAAATTGACCAACTACTTAATCGCAGACTCGAAGAGATACGAATAATTAATGATATTAGCTTAGCCGCTTCATCTGAATTAGATTTAGGACAATTGGTTAATTTAGTTGGTAAAAAATTAGAACAAGCCTTTCATGTAAACTCAGTCTTTATCGCAATTTTAGACAAAGAAAATCAACAGATTAACGTGCCTTATTGGACAATCAATCAAAAACGTGTTTTTTCACCTAATCTTTCAGTTGGAATGGGACTTACCAGCCTTGTATTAGAAACAAAAAAACCACTACTTATTGATGAAAATTTTAAAGAAAATGGCCCGAAACTAGGAGCGATTCTCACTTTTTCAGAAAAGTTTGGTGTTCCAAAAACTTGGCTCGGCGTGCCCGTACTCTCTGGGCAAGAAGCGCTTGGGGTAATTAGTATTCAAGACTACCAAAAAGAATTTGCCTTTTCACCAGAAGATATTAACGTGTTAGAAACCATCGCTTCGAATATCGCTGTAGCCATTCAAAATGCTCAACTTTATATTCAAACCCAAAAAGAATTACTCGAAAGAAAACGAGCCGAGGCAGATGCAAGTCGGCGCGTTGAACAAATGCGCATTCTTTATGAGGCCAGCCAGGATTTAAGTAGCGGTCTAGAGCTGCAAAAATTACTAAAGGCATTAAGAAATCGATGTCAACAAATTGCCCATATTGATATTTTTAGCGTTGCAACCTACCAGGAACAAAGTCAACAACTACAATATTTACAATTTCAACAAAGCGGGAAATCATCACCAAACAAAATAAACCGTGACTTAATTAAAGAACCCGGCCTAGCAAAGAAAACGCTCGAAAACAAAAAAACCCTCTATATTTCTGACACAATTAAGTTTTGGAATGAACAAAACTCAATTGATGGTTCTTCGGAAGACGAAAATGGAAGATCCTTTTTGGGAATTCCCTTATTGCAAGGCGAAAGAATAACAGGATTAATGACATTACAATCTTTTCAGGCAAAAGCCTTTAATAATGAAGATATTCAACTTCTTGAAACCATTGCTTCACAAGCTGCTGCTGCTATAGAAAATGCACGGCTATATGAAGAAACCCGCCGTCGCGCAGATGAAATGTCTATCTTATACGAAATCGGCCTCGACGTTTCTTCCAATATTCGGCTTGAAGACGTTTTGAAAAAAGTTCTAGAAAAATGTCAACAACTCTTACCGTTAGATGCCTTTTATGTCGCAATTTATGACGAAAATACCAAATTAATTCATCATCCATTTTTTTATGATAACGGCAGCTTTCTTACGATGCCAGCAAGAGATATACAAATTAAACCAGGGATTAGTGGTGAAATTATTGCTCAACGGCGCACAGTCTATATTTCAGACACACTAGAAAAAGAAGTGCAAGACAAACATCAAATCATCCATGCTGGAGGAAATCCAACTCGAAGCTATGTTGGCGTGCCATTAATTGTGCGAGATAGAGTGGTTGGTGTAATATCTATCCAAAGCTACACACCTAATCTTTATGATCCTGCTCAAATTCGGCTTTTTGAAACCATTGCCACACAAGCTGCCATTGCAATTGAAAATAGTAAAATGTACGAAGAAGCCCAAGACGAAATTGATGAAAGAAAGAAAGCCCAAGAATCACTGGAGCATCAATTAATTAAGGTAGAAGCCATTCAGGATGAATTACGAGAACAGGCATACCGTGATCCATTGACCAGCTTACATAATCGGCGCTATTTAAATGAACATTTAAACCAAAAAATAGCGCAAGCCGAGCTCGATGAAAAACCACTAAGTATTATGATGCTGGACGTTGACCATTTTAAAAAATTCAACGACACCTATGGACATGAAGCGGGCGACTTAATGTTAAAAAAATTAAGTGAGGTTTTAAGAGAATATACAAGATCTACCGATATTGCCTGTCGATACGGCGGAGAAGAATTTTTAATTGCATTTCCCGATATGTCAATTGAAGTAGCTAGGCGGCGTGCCGAAGCAATTCGGGCATCTTTTGAAAAGGCAACTGTTCAATTTGATAACAAATCTCTCTCCACCACAATTTCTGTCGGTGTCGCAGCTTTTCCTGTGCACGGGAAATCTGGACAAGAAGTCGTGATTCAAGCCGATCAAGCCTTATATGAAGCAAAATCTCTCGGGCGAAATCAGGTTTCGGTTTGGAGTATTAAATAACAGCAGAGATTATGTTCGCCGTTTTGCTTCTTGCCACAAAGATTCTAAATCATCCAAACTCATTTCATCCATTGATTTATTTTTTAAGCGAACTTGCTGTTCGATAAATGAGAATCGACGCTTAAATCGTTGATTGGCTTCTCTCAAAACAGATTCCGACTCACAACCCTTCCACCGAATAATATTCACCAATGAAAAGAGCAAATCACCCAGTTCATTGGATAAACTTTCTGCGGTTTTGGCTTGTTGGACTTCGGCAACTTCCTCTACAAATTTATCAAAAACCCCTGTAATGTTTGGCCAGTCAAACCCCACCCTAGCCGCGCGGGCTTGGTATTCTTGGGCTTGGCTTAATGCGGGCATAGAAAGAGGAACGCCATCTAATAGGCTTTTATTTTTTTCACCTTTTTTCTCACGCTCGGCTGCTTTTAATTTTTCCCAATTTTTTAATACATCATCTACACCATTTACAGATATATCGCCAAACACATGCGGGTGCCGTCGAATAATTTTGTCGTGAATACCTTCTATCACTTCTGCCATTGTAAATGCATCATTTTCAGTTGCAATTTGAACATTTAAAACAATTTGTAACAATAAATCACCAAACTCCTCGCGCATTTTGATTAAATCCTGCGAATCAATTGCATCTACTACTTCATAGGTTTCTTCGATTAAATGCTGTCTTAAGGATTCGTGGGTTTGCTCGCGGTCCCAAGGACAACCATCTGGGGCTCGCAAGCGTGCAATTATCTCTTGAAAATGCTCAAAAGATGTTCCATGGGCTAGGGCTGGAATAAACAATAAGCTTTGCACATTCCATGACTGTAGATGGTCAATTTCACTTAAATTAATTTGCTCACTTATGAGAGTGAGATGAATCACGGTAACGGGATGCGTTTTGGGGTAGCCAGCCATTAGGTTATTTTTTACTTGGGCGGCAATTGTTTGATCATAAATTTGAGAAATTAATAACGGTTCATTTAATGGATATGGAGCAGTGCGGTAAGAAATCAATTCATACGCATCGATTATTCTTGAAGGTGGATTAATTTTTGTATCAGAAATAATAGAAGAATGCTCGAAGAGCGGTAATCCACTCACGATTTTAATCGGTATGTTTTCTTCTTGTGCCAACTTAATAATTTGTAAACTAGTTACATCTCCTATGGTTGGCTGTCCCGGCATTGCATAAACCACACCCTGCTGACGCTTACCAAGCTGGGTAATTTTATGAGCAATGGTGTCATAGATTTTATGAATCGATGACTTATTTTGAAATAAGGCATTAAACGAATATATTTTTAAATCTTTAGGAAATTCACGAACACTTGGATGTTGATCGGTTCTGACCCAAAGTTCATCAACTGAATTGATGATTTCCCAGGCTTCACGTGTTAAATATTTCGCTTCACTTGGACCAAGCCCTAACAAAATTATTTCAGCCATGTTTCCTCCGAGAAAACAAAAGACGTAATCCAGTTGCCTTTAAGGGGCCGCTATGATTACGTCTTTTTGTCTTATAAAAAGATAAATTTAACGCTTGGTATAAGTTGGTGCCTTACGGGCCTTCTTAAGACCAGGTTTCTTTCGTTCCTTAATTCGAGCATCGCGGGTTAATAACCCCGCTTTGCGAAGGGATGCGTTCCAATCTTCATTCATTTTGAGTAAGGCGCGAGCGACACCTAACTGAACAGCATCGGTCTGTCCTGTTACACCGCCACCATTTACTAAAACTGAAATGTCGTAACCAGAGCGATCCTGACCCACTGCATCAAAACCCGCTAAAGTAGTTTGAATATCCCCTTGGCGAGTGAAATAATCTTGAGCTTCCTTTTCGTTGACCAGAAATTTTCCGCTGCCCGACATTACTCGAACGCGAGCGGTGCTTTCTTTACGGCGGCCAATACCTTCAAAATATTGAGACATGATAAGGTTTGCTCCTTTACTTCGTTTCTAGCTGTGTGCCGTGCGGGTGCTCTGAACCCGCATAGACCTTGAGTCGTTTTAATACAGCACGACCCATTTTGTTGTGAGGCAACATACCCCAAACAGCAGATTCAATAACACGATCTGGATGATCTTTTAATTGATCACGCAAGGTGATTGATTTTAATCCACCCGGATATTGAGAATGATGATAATACACTTTATCATCCAATTTATTGCCAGTAACAGTGATGTGTTTGGCATTAATTACAATTACATTGTCACCCATGGGCACGCCGGGAGTAAAAGTAGGTTTGTGTTTACCTAGCAAAAGTGCCGCAATTTTTGTAGCCAAACGGCCCAGGTTTTCACCTGCGGCATCAACTACAACCCAATCGCGCTCAATCTCAGCAGCCTTCGGATAATACGATTTATACACGGTCGTCTCTCCACTTACATAATTCGTTCTTTGATTAAGAACTTAGTCTTACTCAGGATAGATTACTTCAACAAGGCTTAAGCCATGTGCTGGAGCCAAGCCAGCGGGCAAACGGGCTACCCCAGGCTTTTTCTCTAACGCGACAGCGATTTCACTCGCTGAAAGCTTGCCTTGTGCAACACATACTTGAATGAATGTCATGCGTCGAACCATGCGATATAAAAAAGCATTGGCTTGCACATTAAAAATCCATTCATCCTCATTTTTTTGCCAATTTGCTACTGTTACGCTTCGAAAGGTGCTGCTGCCGGGCCGGGGCGGGGAACCAAAAGCAGAAAAATCATATTCACCGATCAATCGTGTTGCTGCCAAATGAAGCTTTTCTTCATCTAAAGCGGGCCAAACCCGCCAGAAAAAACGCTCCCGCAACGGATCGCGTACAGGCTTACAAAAAATGCGATACTCGTACCTCCGTGCAGTAGCATCAAAACGAGCATGAAACAACTCGTCAACAATTTCTACTGACTGCACAGCAATTTCGACTGGCAACAGCGCATTCAATGATTTCTGCAATTCATCTGTCGAGCGAGGCCAAACAAGGTCACACGTGGCAACCTGCCCTTTGGCATGTACACCACTATCCGTTCGGCCCGCCAAAATCACTGATTTACCCTGCCAACCTAACCTTGCGAGAGCCGATTCAAGCTCCGATTGGACAGTACGAGATTTCGCTTGGCGTTGACTCCCAGAAAAAGCGGAGCCATCATAAGCAAGAATAAGTTTGTAACGTTCTACTGTGTGCTTCGCGTTGTTCAACGGTACCACTTGCACACCTTTCAACTTTTATTCTTCTACCAACTCCAATAATACCATTTCAGCGGCATCACCTTGGCGTAAACCCAATTTAAGCATGCGTGTATAACCGCCATTGCGAGTTGCAAAACGAGGGGCAATATCATCAAATAATTTTTTAACGATATCATTACCGCCACCCAATCGAGAAGTTACTAATCGACGAGCATTTACTTTACCAATTTCTTCAGCTTCAGCCGAACGGCGAGCAATCGTAATCATTCGTTCTGCGTCACCACGAATGGCTTCCGCTTTCGCTCGTGTAGTAGTAATTCGCTCATGAGTGAAAAGTTGTTTAATTAAATTTCGACGCAATGCAATACGAGCGCCCTTGGTGCGTCCAAGTCTGTAACCAGCTACCTGATGTCGCATCTTTTTTTACTCCGCGTTATTCATTTGTTCTTTAATATAGCCCTTTTCAATCATCTTTACGCGTAATTCATCAAGGCTTTTCTCACCAAAGTTACGAATGGACATAACAGCTTGTTCACCTTTTTCAAGTAAATCCAAAACGTCACCCACAGTGGTAATGCCTGTTCGCTTCAACGAATTAAAAACGCGCACAGATAAATCTAGAGCTTCGACAGGAGTTTCGGCCATTTCACTTGAAAGGCGAGAGCCGCTTACTTCCTTTTCCATTGTAATGGTTAGTGTTTCTTCGTTAATGCCAGCAACAAAGCGTAAATGTTCAATCATAATCTTTGCTGCTGAGCTTAATGCACGCTCGGGAGAAATTGTACCGTCGGTCCAAATTTCTATCATCAAACGATCATAATTAGTGCTTTGACCAACGCGAGCATTATTTACTTCCCAATTGACTCGTTTAACTGGGCTAAAAATAGCATCTACTGGTAATTCACCAATTGGCAAATGTCCATTACGTTCGTTCGAAGGTGAATAGCCTCTGCCTCGCTCAACTGTTAATTCAATATCCAAACGAGTCTTTGGATTATCTACTGTGAGTAAGTACAATTCAGGGTTGATAATTTCTACTTCAGATGGAGCAATAATATCTGCCGCAGTCACAACACCTTCACCACGAACTTCAAGATGCATTCGGGTACTATCAACACCATTTAATTTCAGGCGCAATTGCTTTATCTGCAACATAACCTGAACAACATCTTCACGAATTCCGGGAATGTCACTAAATTCATGTAACACATCAGAAATTCGAATAGAAGAAACGGCTGCCCCATCCAAAGACGAGAGCAATACCCGACGTAAAGCATTCCCCACTGTTACGCCATATCCGCGTTCCAATGGGCTTACAACAAATTTTCCGTAATTTCGAGCTTCTGCTTCACGCTCGATTTTTGGCATGACCATATTGGTTAAGCCGGTCACAGTTCACCTCTCTCTTTTGAGAAAACAGCGGCCAATTGCCACAAGGGTGCCAACACCACTATTACCGAGAATAGTATTCGACGATTAGCTGTTCGTTTAAGTTAGCGTCAATTTCAGCACGTTCAGGCAAACGCTGAACTGTTCCAGACAAATTCTTGGTATTTCGAGATAACCAAGCTGGAAAATTTCGGGCTTCAGCCAAGGAAACAAGTTCCTTAAAGTAAGTTGATTCACGTGATTTCTCACGAACCTGAATTTCATCCCCTGCCCCAATTAATGTAGAAGGGATATCTGTCCGGATACCATTGACTGTAAAATGACCGTGAGTTACCAATAATCGTGCCTGAGCACGGCTTGTGGCAAACCCTAAACGGAAAACAACACTATCTAATCGAGCTTCAAGGGTTTGAAGTAAATTTAAACCCGTTAAGCCGCGTTGCTTAGAAGAAACAGCATAATATCGTCGGAATTGTCGCTCTAAAACACCGTATACGCGTCGAGCCCGTTGTTTTGCACGTAATTGTCGACCATAATCCGACTCGCGACCACCAGACATTCTCTTACCACGTCCGCCAGCCTTACCATGTTGCCCAGGAGCAAACTCGCGCCGCTCAAAAGAACACTTAGGGGTGTAACAACGTTCACCCTTTAAAAATAATTTCTCGCCTTCACGCCGACATAACTTACATACCGGCCCAAGATACTTCGCCATATAACGTACCTCTCTCCGTCTTAATTAAACGCGACGCTTTTTCGGAGGACGGCAACCATTATGTGCAACTGGTGTCGTATCCGAAATTGATTTAACTTTAATGCCCATAGTCTGTACCGCACGAATGGCCGATTCACGACCTGGACCAGGGCCTTTTACAATTACATCCGCTTCTTGCAAACCCATTTGTTGGGCAGCTTTAATGGCTTGTTCTGTCGCTAACCGAGCGGCAAAAGGGGTACTCTTACGAGATCCTTTGAAACCGGCAGAGCCTGAACTACCCCAAGCCAATGTATTACCTGAAGTATCAGTAACGGTAACAATTGTGTTATTGAATGAGGCGAAGATGTGAATCTGCCCCATGGATACCATTCTCTTTGCTTTTTTGGCGCCGGTTGATCGACGCGCTTGACGTACACTCTGAGCCATACTACCTCGTTATCCTTTTTCCGATTATTTCTTAGCACCACGGCGGCGGCCACGACCTGCAACAGTCTTTTTGGGGCCTTTACGGGTACGAGAATTTGTACGAGTACGCTGACCATGAACAGGTAAATTTCTGCGATGGCGCAAGCCACGATAACAACCAATTTCAATCAATCGCTTAATATTTAACTGTTCTTGACGACGCAAATCGCCTTCCAACTTGTAATTCTTAGCAATATACTCACGTAAAATAGCAACTTCTGCTTCCGTGAGATCTTTAATACGAGTATCTGGATTAACTTTCGTCTCAGCCAATATCTGCCGTGAGCGCGTTGGGCCAATCCCATAAAGATAGGTTAAACCAATCTCTACTCTTTTGTTACGTGGTAAGTCAATGCCTTCAATTCTAGCCATATTATTTTACCCTTGTCGCTGTTTGTGTTTTGGGTTTTCGCAAATGACCAATAATTTGCCACTACGACGAACAACCTTACACTTTGCGCAACGTTTTCGAATGGATGGTGAAACTTTCATTAATTGCCTTCCTTCTCTTTTACTACCCGTAAATATGGGCAGCAGCCGAAGTTTTAATTATACTTGTTTTTTTATATTTGTCCAGCAAACTATCTATTCTGCTTTGGATTTATAGGACAGTCAGGATTAGAGGATCTCCTTCGGTGACAGCCACACTATGTTCAAAATGTGCTGTTAACGATCCATCAGCAGATACTACAGTCCATTTATCTGGTAATACTTTTGTTTTATCAGTACCTACTAATACCATAGGCTCAAGGGCAATTACCATTCCAGCTCTCAAAAAAACACCGGTGCCTGATTTTCCATAATTTGGCACCATGGGGCCTTCATGCATATCTCGCCCTACTCCATGACCGGTATACTCGCGCGTAACGTGGTAGCCATGTCGAGCCACATAATCTTGTATCGCTGCGGAAACATCGCCTGTTCGATTTCCAGCTCGCATTTTTTTAATTCCAGCGTGTAATGCTTTTTCAGTTACATCTAACAACATTTGCGCCTTAGGAGAAATATTACCAACACCTGCCGTAAAAGCAGAATCAGCAACAAACCCTTCAAAAAATGTGCCGCAATCAATCGAAACAATATCTCCATCACTCAAATGGCGTGTAGAACTTGGGATACCATGAACTAGCTCTTGGTTAATACTTACCGTTATAGAACCAGTAAAAGGAGGGTATCCATATCCTTTGAATGGGGATACAGCGCCGTGTTTCTTCAGCACTTGCTCGGCAGCCGCGTCAAGCTCAGCTGTTGAAACACTAGGTTGTAAAAGTTCACGAACTGTGGCCAAAACCGTAGCATTAATTCGACCTGCTTCACGCATGATCGCAATCTCAGCTGGATTTTTGATATTAATTTGGCGTTCCCAGTCCATAATCTATAAACTCTATCTACTCTCTAAAAACGACATTAATTGTGATGATACTACTTCTATTGGTTGAGCACCATCAATTTCCATTAAATTATTTTGGAGCTTATAATACTCAATCAATGGAGTTGTCTGTGCTAAATACACTTGAATTCTCTTTAGTACAGTTTCAGCTGTATCATCGTCACGTTGATACAGCTCAGATCCATCAAGGTCACAAACTCCTTCTTTTTTGGGCTTATTAAATTTTTCGTGAAATACATGACCCGCTGCCCTGCAAGTCCATCGCCCTGTCAATCTTTCCAACAAAGTATCATTTGATGCGGTGATAAAAGGCACCATATCTACCTTCCCGCCAAAATCTGCAAGCATTTTATCCAACGCTTCTGCTTGAGCGGGCGTTCTTGGAAAACCATCCAAAATTGCACCATTTACGCAATCTGGTTTTTTAAATCGCTCACGTATCATTTCAATTGTTACATCATCAGGCACTAATTCGCCTTTTTCCATAAAGGTTTGAGCTAATTTACCCAATTCAGTGCCGTTTTTCAAATTCTCACGAAAAATATCGCCAGATGATATATGCGGTAATGTCAATTTATTCGATAATACCTTTGCTTGTGTGCCCTTTCCTACGCCAGGCGGACCAAGCATCACGATGTACGTAGGCATTAAAATCCTCTCCTAGCGTACGAGAATCGACTCTTGGTATCCATGCAACTTTAATTCTGCATCAATTGTTGCAAAGGTTTCGCGAACTACACCTACGACAATCAATAATCCAGAAGAAGATACTAAAAACAAACCAGCAGATGAGTTTAACGAACCTATGCCAAAACTTTGGAGAACCAAACTCAACAAAAATGGCAAAATAGCTATAATACCTAGGAACAAAGCCCCAGGGAATGTGATGCGTCGCTGAACTTTTGTTAAATATTTCTGGGTTGGAACACCGCGATTCACACCTGGAATTTGAGCCCCTTGTCGTTTTAAATTATCTCCATAATTCTGTTGTGAAAATAACACATCAGTATAGAAGAAAGTAAACAACACTACCATCAAAAAGTAAATTACCCAATAAACCCAAGCATTCGGCCCTTGACCACTAAAAATATTAGAAACGCCTTGAGCAAACGAAGCAATTCCCGCATTATCACTGGTAATGAACCAAGAAGATAAAATCGTTGGAAATTGAAGCAAAGCACTAGCAAAAATTAATGGGATCATCCCCGCCATGTTAACCATAAGAGGCAAAGATGCTTTAACAGGCATAGACATTCGATTACCCATTCGACGCCCGGGATACATTACTGGAACATTTCTGCGGCCTTGTTGAACGTAAACAATTACAAACACGGTTGCAACAACAACAATAATTGTCATTAGCAACAACCATATTCTATTTTGTTCATCAGCCAAAATGGATGCAAGATTGCTAGGCATTTGAGAAACAATACCAGCAAAAATAATCAAAGATAAACCTTGACCACGAATCCCGTATTCTGAGATTAATTCACCCATCCAAATAGCAAACATTGTCCCTGCTAACATTGCCAATAAAGCGGTTAAAGATGGCAAGAAATTGGGTCCAAAGAGATTAAATTCAAGCACGCTTGGAAAACCAGCCTGGTTTGCTATTGAATTGAAAATATTAATTTGACCAATAGCAGAAAGAGCCGCCATTGGAACAACCAAATAATATGTCCAGCGCTCCATCAATTTACGACCTTCAGTTGGGTTTTCTTTAATTCGATTTTCTAGCTGTGGAATAATTGGAATTAACAACTGAATAATAATTTGAGCCGTAATATATGGGTAAACACCCATGGATAACAAAGAAAAACTGGAAACAGTTCCACCTGAAAGCATATCTAGAAAACCAAAGAAATTTCCACCTTGGGCTGCCATTAGGCTGCGGATTTGTGCCAACACTTCAAAATTAATGCCTGGCACTGGAACATTGGCAGCCAAACGGTAAAGCACAAGCAATCCAAGTGTAGTTGTTAGCATTCGGCGAATATCTTCAGATTTCCAAAGAAATCGCAGTGCCCTCCATGTGCTCTTCATAAATTTAAATCTCCTTAAGCAATGATTTCAACACTGCCGCCAGCAGCTTCTATTTTGCTTTTGGCGCCCGCACTAACACGATGAACACTCACCTTTAATGCAACAGTGATTTCACCACGACCAAGAATGACAATTGGATCTTTTTTGTTTCGTAATAAACGAGCATCTGCTAGCGACTCAGGGGTTACTGTAGCGCCTGCTTTAAATGCTTCAGAGAGTTGATCCAAATTAACTTCATTAAATTCAACCTGAAATGGCGGGGTAAATCCTTCACCACGCATAAAAGGCAAACGACGGAAGAAAGGCAAGTTGCCACCTTGTCGATATAAGGCGCCGCCCTCACCTGAACGAGAACCCTGACCTTTTGTACCGCGACCAGCAGTTTTACCTTGTCCGGCAGCAATACCTCGACCAACTCGTTTTTTTTGTTTCTTAGAACCCGGATTCGGGATTAAATCATGGAGTTTCATGATACTTCCTACTCTTCAACTTGTACCAAATGAACAACTTTATTAATCATCCCACGCACAGCAGGAGTATCAACATGTTCAATGGTTTGGTGCATCCGACGAAGCCCTAAAGCTTTTACAGTTCTCTTTTGAGTTTCGGCGTAGCCAATTGGACTTTTAACTAAAGTTATACGTATCGATTTAGATGCAGTTTTCTTAGCCATTTTTCTTCCTTCGCTCCCAGAAAGGCATCATCTCTTCAACTGTTTTGCCACGTCTTGCAGCTTGTTCAGCTGGAGATTTAAGTTGTTCGAGAGCTTCAAAAGTTGCCATCACGCTGTTTAACACGTTAGAACCGCCCATAGATTTCGTTAAAATATCACGAATTCCAACAACTTCCAGTACAGCGCGAACGCCACCTGCAGCAATAACACCAGTACCTAACGATGCAGGTTTAAGCAGAATACGAGCACCACCTACCTTGCCAATCACTTCATGCGGAATGGTTGTTCCTAAAGTAAATACTTTACGAACATTTTTACGAGCACGCTCTGAAGCTTTACGCATAGCATCTGGAACAGCATTGGCTTTACCAATCCCCATTCCGATGCTTCCGCGGCCATCACCGATTACAACAGTTACACGAAACTGGAATCGACGACCACCTTTAACAACTTTGGCAACGCGAGCAATTTCAATCACGCGCTCTTCAAATTGTTCTTGCTGTTCAAATTCTTTAATTTCATAATTAGACATATAGTTCTCCAATTAGCGCTAGAAGTCTAGGCCGCCTTCACGGGCTCCATCAGCAAGGGCTTTAATCCGGCCCATGTATCGAAATCCACCGCGGTCAAAGACTACCATCTCTATACCCTTGCTTTTTGCGCGCTGAGCAACTGCTTTGCCTATTTCACGCGCTTGATCAACCTTTTTTAATTTGGCTAATTTAGCACGCAATTCGGTATCCACCGTAGATGCGGAAACTAAAGTATTACCTTCCATATCATCGATGACTTGGACATAAATTTCATTTAAACTGCGAAAAACGCTCAACCGTGGGCACTGGGTGGTGCCAAAAATCTTCTTTCGAACACGAAGATGACGGCGAACACGGGCCGCAGCACGTGATTTATCAGCCATGGCTTACTTCTTTCCTTTCCCAGACTTACCGGCTTTACGTCGAACTCTCTCACCTAAATAATGCATACCTTTACCCAAGTAAGGTTCAACGGGGCGAACTCCACGAATATTTGATGCTAGCTGACCTACAACTTCTTTGTCATAACCCATCACTTTAATTTGACGGGTTTTAGCGTCTACTTCAAAATTAACCCCAGATGGCGGCTGAAAAGTAATAGGATGAGAATAACCCATATGCAACACTAAGTCATTCCCATTTACCTCAGCGCGATAGCCTACGCCATCCCACTCAATTATTTTATCGAACCCGGTGCTAACACCATAAATCATATTAAATAATACAGCCCGTGTGGTACCGTGCAAAGCGCGTTCGGTTGGAATATCAGAGCGGCGAGTAATGTTTATTTGACCATTCTCCAAAGCAATTTTCATCAACGGAGAAAATTCCCGTTGCATTTCACCTTTGGGGCCTTTAACTTTTACTACAGAACCCTTAAATTCAACCTGTACACCAGCAGGTACATCAATGGGCAAGCGTCCTACTCGAGACACAATACCACCTCCTACCAAACCTTACAAAGGATTTCGCCACCGACACCAAGAGAGCGAGCGCGTTGGCCTGTCATAATACCCTTTGGAGTGGAAATAATTGCCACACCCATGCCCGAAAGCACCCAAGGAATATCATGTTTCTTGGTGTATACCCGACGCCCCGGACGACTAACACGCACCAACCCAGTAAGCACAGGCTTACGTTCACGGCGTTCACCAATGTATTTAATTTTGACACGCAGGACCTTTAGGCCCGGACGATCACCATCAGCTACTTCGAATGTTTCTAAGAAGCCTTCTTCTTTTAAAATGCTTGCGATTTCCGCTTTCACATTAGAACTCGGCATCGCAACCAATGGCTGACCAACAAGCATCGCATTTCGAATGCGGGTCAGCATATCAGCAATAGGATCAGTTACTGTCATGCTCTCACCTCCGCCCGGGTTACCAGGACGCCTTTACAACACCAGGGATTTTGCCATCAAGTGCCATTTCACGGAAACAAATTCGACAAAGTCCAAACCGACGAATATAGCCGCGAGGACGACCACATTGATTACAACGATTACGCACCTGTGTTGGATATTTACGGCGCATTTCTCGATAAGTCATACACTTCTTTGCCATATATTAAGCTTCCTTCCTGAATGGCATGCCAAGATTTCTGAGCATTTCACGAGAGTGCTCGTCATTCTTTGCCGTAGTTACTATCGTAATTTCCATCCCACGCAATTTATCAATTTTGTCGTATTCCATTTCTGGAAAAATTAACTGGTCACGCAACCCTAATGTGTAATTACCGCGACCATCAAATGCATCTGGAGAAATACCGCGAAAATCTCGCACACGCGGCAAAGCTATATTTATTAGCCGGTCAAGAAAAGACCACATTCTTTCGCCGCGTAAAGTTACCTTTGCGCCAATCACGCGACCTTCTCGCAACTTAAAATTAGCAATACTTTTGCGGGATTTAGTTTGTATAGGTTTTTGGCCTGCAATAATCGTTAAGTCATTTACAGCTGCTTCTAGACCTTTTGAGTTGTCCATATCTTGACCTAAGCCGATATTAATAACTACTTTTTGAATGCGCGGCACTTCCATAATATTTTTGAGATCAAATGACTTCTGAAGAGAAGGCATAACCTCATTTTGATAACGTTCACGAAGTCGATTCATTTTATTTGCTCCCTGTCCAATACTCATTAATCAATTAGAGCTTGGCAGTTTTTGCATACGCGGTGAGAACCGCTTTCGTCACGCTGAACTCCTACGCGAGACGTTTTATCACATTTAGGGCATACAAGCATTACATTTGAAATATCAATTGGGCCTTCAAATTTTATGCGCCCCGGATTAATATTTCTGCCCTGACTTGTTTGCACTTGTCGCTGATGCTTAGTGCGTATGTTAATTCCTTGCACAGTAACGCGACGTTCATCAATCATGACACCAATAACTTCTCCTCGGCGACCCTTGTCTTCTAGTCGCCCGCTGATCACTTCTACGGTATCACCTTTGCGAATTTTTATATTCATATTTTCGCTCCAAGCCTATAGTACTTCTGGCGCAAGTGAAACAATTTTCATAAACCCTTTTTCACGAAGTTCACGTGCCACCGGACCAAATATCCGGCTACCTTTAGGGTTCTGCGTTTCACCTTCCAAAATTACAGCTGCATTATCATCAAAACGGATGTACGAACCATCCTCACGACGCCATTCTTTTGCACATCGTACAATAACGGCTTTTACAATTTCACTTTTTTTAACATTTCCTTGTGGAGCAGCTGCTTTAACTGTTGCAACAACTACATCTCCGACACGACCGTATTTACGCGTAGAGCCACCGAGAACATGGATGACCAACAGTTCGCGAGCACCGCTGTTATCAGCAACTTTTATGCGAGATTCTTGTTGAATCATTCCTATACCTCCACGCCAGTATCTGCAGTTCTAATTTCTCGTTTAATCACTGACTCAACCACCCAACACTTATCTTTTGAAATAGGTCGGCTTTCAACGATCATTACTTCATCCCCAATCTGGCAGTTCAATTCATCATGGGCTTTTACCCTCTTGCTAAGATGAACAACTTTACGATAAAGTGGGTGACGGAAGGTTCGAGAAATTTCGACAACAACTGTCTTGGTCATTTTATTGCTGGTTACCACTCCAGTAATTCGACGGCGAGTATTCATAAAATCATCTTCCTATTCAACCGATTTTTCAGCAACAATAGTTTCAAGCCGAGCAACATCACGGCGTAAAACCTTCAATCGACTAGAGTCGGTTAACTGACCTGTAACTTGCTGAAAACGCAATTTCATTAATTCTTCGCGACTATCAGCAATCTTGGCTTTAATCTCAGCGACAGAAAGAGCTCGAATTTCTTTTGCTTTCATATTTACTCTCCTGCCGAGGCATCAAAACGTGCCACAATTTTTGTTTTAATCGGAAATTTATACTGGGCCATTTTCAAAGCCTGCACAGCTGTTTCCGAATCCAAGCCACTAATCTCAAACATCATACGACCAGGCTTGACGACAGCAACATAATATTCTACATTGCCCTTACCATTACCCATACGGGTTTCCGCTGCGCGATGAGTGTAAGGCTTAGCTGGAAAAATTCGAATCCAGACTTTACCTCGACGCTTCATCTCACGAACAATTGCGCGACGAGCAGCCTCAATTTGGCGAGCTGTGATCCAACCGGGCTCTAAGGCTTGCAGGCCAAAGTCTCCAAAGCTGACTTCTGCACCGCGCAACGCCTTACCTCGCATGCGTCCACGCATTTGTTTGCGCCATTTAACTCTCTTTGGCATCAACATGATGGCATTACCTCTCTATTATTCATCATCAGGCTTTACTCACTTACGTAAACGCCTTCTGTCGTTTCTGCTTTTTCTTCAATTTCGTTCTTCAACTCGCCGCGATAAACCCAAACTTTAATGCCAATTTGGCCATAAGTTGTTTGAGCTTCGGTACGAGCAAAATCAATATCGGCACGAAGGGTTTGCAAAGGCACTCGACCTTCGCGCAACCAAACAGCACGAGACATATCTGCCCCAGCTAAACGCCCTTGAACTTCTATCTTAATACCTTGAGCTCCTTGACGAATCGCTTGCTGAATTGCCCTCTTCATAGCACGTCGGTAAGCAATACGTCGCTGGATTTGATCTGCGATGTTTCGAGCAACCAAAAACGCATCTGTATCTGGGGATGTCAACTCTTTAATATCCAAGTCAACCTTTTTCCCGACCAATTGCTGAAGTCCTTCGCGAATCTTCTTTACCCCTTCTCCCTTACGCCCAATTAAAATACCTGGCTTTGCGGTATGAAGTGTAACCTTCACTTTTCCGGGATATCGCTCAACTTCCACGCGAGAAACCCCAGCACGTGGCGAAACATCTTGAACCATCGTTCGAATAGCTGAATCTTGCTTTAAATATTCTCGATATTCTGCACCTTCAGCAAACCATCGACCTGACCAAGCGCGACTAACTGCCAAACGAAACCCAACTGGATGAACTTTTCGACCCATATTCTCTCCTTCGCTCCCTTAACCTTCGCGCTCTTGCAAAACTACTGTAATATGAGATGAGCGGCGTAACAACGGCTTGAAGCGGCCGCGAGCGCCAAAACGGCGCCACTTTCGCGTGGGTGCTTCATCTGCGGTAATTTTTGCAACATATAAATCATCGCGACTAACACCAAAATTTTCTTCAGCGTTAGCAACGGCAGATGTTAATAATTTTCGAACCGGCAAAGCTGCTCGATTTGGTACGAAACGTAACATTTCCAATGCAGAATTAGCATCCTTGCCCCGCACTAAATCAATAACTAAACGAACTTTTTGAGCCGAAACCGGCAAGAAGCGTAAATGCGCACGAATATCAGCCATTTTTTACTTCCCCTTTGTAGATTTCTCAGAGAGATGTCCACGGAATGTTCTCGTAGGGGCAAATTCACCCAAACGATGACCGACCATGTTCTCTGTCACATAGATTGGCACATGACGGCGCCCATCATGCACTGCGACTGTGTGTCCTACCATTTGAGGAAAAATCACACTCGCGCGACTCCAAGTACGAAGCACCTTCTTTTCGCTACGCTGGTTCATTGCTTCGATTTTTTTAAGTAATTTTGGGTCAATAAATGGACCCTTCTTCAACGATCTGGACATTTTCTTCGATCCTCAATGCTTTCTGTTTAACTAGGGCCTAGCGGCTTTTCTTGCTGCGGCGGCGCACTATATACATATCAGTCAGCTTATTTTTGCGAGTCTTATAACCACGGGTTGGTTTACCCCAAGGTGATTTTGGTCCGGGCATACCAACAGGTTGTCGGCCTTCACCACCACCATGTGGATGGTCGCGAGGAGACATCGCTGTACCACGCACAGTTGGGCGAATACCTAAGTGTATCTTTCGACCAGCCTTACCCAATTTGATATTGCCGTGTTCAAGATTTCCAACTTGCCCAACCGTTGCATAACAAGTCTGGCGAATTAAACGAACTTCACCAGAAGGCATACGGATTTGAGCAAAATCTCCCTCTTTGGCCAATAATTGAGCAGCAGTACCAGCTGAGCGAACCAACTGGCCGCCTTTACCTTCGTACATTTCAATGTTATGAACCATCGTTCCAACAGGAATACTAGATATTGGCAAGCTATTTCCTGGCCGAATATCAGCAGTTGGGCCAGCCATAACAACATCTCCAACTCGCAACCCTACAGGTGCTAAAATATATCGTTTTTCGCCATCAGCATAAAAGAGCAATGCCAAACGAGCAGTTCGATTAGGGTCATATTCAATAGCGGCAACATTTGCAGGAACACCACGTTTATTACGCTTGAAATCTATTAAACGAAGAAATTGCTTGTGACCACCACCATGATGCCGCACAGTAATACGGCCATGCATATTTCGACCACCCGTTCTACGCTTTGGAACAATCAGAGATCTTTCTGGGGTAGATTTAGTGATTTCATCAAAGGAATAACCAGTCATTCCTCGTAAACCCGGGGTTACTGGTTTATATTTTTTTACTGCCATTACTGCACTCCTTCAAAAATTGGAAGAGTCTGGCCCACTTCAAGAGTCACAATTGCCTTTTTATAACCAGGACGTCGAATAAGTAAACGGCGGCTTCGCGCACGTCGCCCTCTTTTTGCAGGTGCATTGATGATATTAACACGTGTAACTTTTACATCAAAAATCTGCTCAACCGCATCTTTTACTTGGCTTCTGGTAACTGACCCATCCACTTCAAAAGTATACTGATTTAACTTCCCTGAAAGATAATTGGTCTTCTCGGTAACCAGAGGACGCTTAAGAATTTCGTATATCGTCATGATCTACCTCCTACCCAAGATGAACGCTAAGAATATCTAGCGTCTGCAAAGGCAAAATAATTTTTTCGTAACTTAGCAAGTCTCGAATATTAATATAACCAGCCATTAATACTTTAGCATTTTCCAAGTTACTTGCAGAACGAATGATTAAATCATATTCAGCGGTCTTTTCCGGAATTAAAATTAGTGCTTTTGAATCACCGACCAAACGAATCAATGCTTGTGCCATCAGTTTGGTTTTAGGCTCTACTAATTTTAATTCGTCCACTATCACAACATTTGATTCGGCTGCTTTAACAGACAAAGCGGAACGCAATGCAGCACGGCGCATTTTTAATGGCATACGCTGAACATAACTTCGAGGATGTGGTGTATGAATACGACCACCACCTACCCACTGAGCTGCACGAGTAGAACCTTGACGAGCTCTACCAGTTCCTTTTTGCTTCCATGGTTTACGACCACCGCCCGCCACAAAGTGGCGAGTTTTTGTTTCATGCGTACCAAGCCGAGCATTCGCCATCTGACGAATATAGGCTTGATGCATCAAATCTACATTAATTGGGGCTTCAAAAATCTCAGCAGAAAGATCCACCTGCTTGATTTTTTTACCATCCATATTAAAAACATCAACCTTCATAGTTCTCGCTCCCATATTCAGCGCAACAAGCTATTGCTTGCGCGCCTCCTTGATAACAACCAAGCCACCTTTAGGGCCGGGAACCGCACCATGAACACCTATCAAATTACGCTCGGCATCCACTAGCACCACTTTTAAACTCTGGGCAGTAACACGTTCATCACCCATATGACCAGCACCCTTAGCACCTTTATATACACGGCCCGGAGTTGTACCAGAACCGCGCGAACCAGGCGCACGATGTCGATCGGACTGACCATGTGTTTTCGGACCACCACGGAAGTGATATCGTTTAACTGCACCTGCAAAACCCTTACCCTTGCTCGTACCAACGACATCTACCCGCTCACCAACCACAAATACATCTGCCTTGACAACATCACCAACATTAAAATCCGGAGCGCTGGTTCGAAACTCACGCAGAAAACGCAGAGGAGGAAGTTCATTCACCTTTAAGTGACCAAACTCACCTCCAGTAAGGCGCTTTGGATGAACCTCAGCAAAACCTAACTGCACTGCGGAGTAACCTTCGCTCTCCGGACGTCGTATCTGGGTAACATAGCAAGGCCCAGCTTCAATGATTGTGACAGGAAATGCCACACCTGCATCATCGAAGATCTGGGTCATACCAATCTTCTTACCGAGAAGCCCTTTCATCATACTCTGTTTTCTCCTTCATAAAATATACGAGACTGTTAGCATGGGCTCAGCTACATCATCTCTCAACAGAACAGTCAAGTAGTACGTGGCGGCCATTCTATTTGTTGGCCCACCAACGAAACCCTTCTTATTCTATTGCATTCAACCTAACTGGCCTGACTAATTACCGTCAGACCAGTTAGACGATATACACTATAAAAAACCTTCTAAATCTTTATCTCAATATCAACACCAGCTGGTAAATTGAGCCGCATCAACATATCAATGGTTTTTGAATCTGGATCTAAAACATCGATTAAACGATTATGAGTTCGGATTTCAAAATGTTCATGAGAATCCTTATCAATAAAAGCAGAGCGACGTATTGTAAACCGTTCTTTCTTGGTTGGCAAGGGTACAGGCCCAACAACTTTAGCACCCGATCGTTCAGCAGTTTCAACAATACGTTTTGCAGATTGATCTAAAACACGATGATCATATGCCTTAATACGAATACGGATTTTCTGTTTCGTCATGTCTCGTCCTATTCCAAGATTTTGGTAACGACACCGGCGCCAACAGTCAGGCCGCCTTCGCGAA
>CAYOGW010000043.1:0-11933 GCA_964403635.1 uncultured Anaerolineaceae bacterium
TTACCTTTTTTACGCACCTTTTTAAATGCGATTTTAATTGCTTCCGGGGGGTTTCTTTTGGCTTTTATTATCTCACGGGTTACCAACCGGTTTCTCGAAAAGCCACTGGGCATTGCTTGGAGCCGTTTTATTGCCAACTTAATTGGTTTAGGGATTGGCATTTGGACAATTAAATTAATTCTCGATTCGACTGGCGCAGCGGGCTTGGTGGTAGTGCTGGTAACCGCCATTACCGGTGCCTTTGCCATCGGTTCGGAACGCAGCGCATCAGACGTTGTAGCAGGCGTTAATTTATTTATTAGCAAGCCATATGAAGTTGGCGATTTGGTTTTACTGGCTGGGCATGAAGGGCGGGTTTCAAATGTATCTTTGATTACTACCACGCTGGAGAGCCTGCAAGGTGCAAGAATTTTCATTCGTAACTCAGATGTTTCTAACAATACGATTGTTAATTATTCGGCAAAAAACGGGCAATTAATCAGCGTTAAAGTCCCTTTGCCTGTCAACCAAGATTTAAATAAGGCTGTTGCCGCGGTAGAAAAAGCCATTCAAAAATTTTCCACGGCCATAATGGAAGATGAATATCACCCATCTGTGGTCGTTGAAAGCGGGAATTTTGGTTACATTGTATTAGAAGTGCGTGCTTATGTTTCAGAAAGAATGGATTACGGGCCAGAAAAAACACGCTTATTTACAACCGCAGTAGATGCCATTCACGCGGCTGGATTAACCCTAGAATTAATTGGTACCCCTTATAAAGGTTAATTTTAATTAATGAAGCAGCGCCCTCGCCAGAGCATTGTGGCTCGCTTTTTATTTACCAGCGCGGTAACAACGACTATGGTTGTAACCGGTGGTTTTGGCAGCCTGCCAACAACACCAATGACTCAAGATTTTCAACAATTATTGAGTGACAACCTACCGCCTGCGCTAGTTGAACCCCTTAATCAAACCCTGCAACAAATTGAAGGTCAATCGTTGCCTCCAAAATCTGAAAACAGTAATTCCCTTTTATTAGACCCGGGAGGTGCAATATTAACCTTGGCAGGTGTAGACATTTCTACGATGCCAACTGAATTTGTAATTTTAGAAGACCCAACGTTGGTTTTATTTGAATCCTTAGGTGCCGAACTGCCTGCCAACTCTGAACCTGATGATGAAAGCTCCATAGACCCAGCAGGAGCATTATTTGAATTCGTGGGTGCGCCGCTGCCTGAACCTGGTTCTGTAACCAACGCTGAGCCCATTAACTTTTTAGCTAGCTTGGTAATTGAAACATTGGGCGTTGAACAACCCGAAAATACACAGGAAATAGACAGTCCGCTGGGGTTTTTACTGGCTTTGGCTGAACCTAGCGCTGTTTCACCGAACCCGCCAAGTATAGATCCAACTGGTTTTTTATTTAATTTGATGGGAGCCAACCTGCCCGCTGTACCTGCCGCGCCAGCTTATAACCCTATGCTTGACCCGATTGGTCAGATTGTTGGAGCGATTAACCCGAACTTTGATCCCGCAGAGCCGGTACAGCCGATTCTTGCAAACAGTTCATCCTTCGATGTTCTTGGAAGCATTGTGAGCGCTTTCAGTGCTCCAAGTGATGGACAAGTCAACCCGAACCCACCCGTGGTCGCATTTTTTGAGCAAGCTTTAACAAGCCTATTTCCGCCTGTTTTTAATCCATCCCCACCAGCCCCGATATTAATTAACACGCCGATTGCCAGCGATACCACACAAACACCAAACCCATTTGAAACACTTTCAACTACATCCGTCAGCGCGTCGCCAGCTGTTACCACTACTGGAACCGTTCAACCCAGCCCTAGCACAATCTCTTTTTTTTCAATTCTTTTCGCAAGCAATACACCAAAAGCCACCGACAAACCACCAACCGCAACCCTGACGAATACCGCTACATCCACAGCGACAGCGACATTTACGCCCACAAATACAGCAACGGCAACCCTTACACCAACGCCTACTTTTACAGCTACGCCAACCAGCACACCTACGGCAACATCCACACCTATTGAAGCTGGGTTTAATTTAACCAATATTCAAATAAATAGTTCGTCATTCAATAAAATTTTTGCTTATCCAAATACAACTTTTACAGTGAATTTTAATTATCAAGTTTGGTCGTCAAGCGCCTGCCCAACCTGCTTTCGACAATTGGTGATTGGCTCTGGAATTGCTGGAAGCGCAGCCACAAGTTGCCCATATGCAGGAACTCCAGGCGCATCACCAGGGGTCTCAGGTTCATCTGGATCTATAACGGTAACCGCACCAAGCACGCCTGGCACCTACAATATTGTTGTGTCATTATTATCAGAAGCTGATTGCAACGCCGCTCGTTCAGCCTATACAGGCTCAGGTGGTACATCTCAAACGATTGGTACATTACTCGTCGGTAATAACATCGTTGAACTTTACAACGTAGGTTTAAAAAATGGAAATTTAGGCGGCAGATCTGGGGCAGACGCAACCTGTAACGCCAGCAACGCCAGCGGAGTAAATACAGCAGAACATGCTCTAATTGCGGTTTCGACATCCGATACAATCACCAGCCTGCTGCCAATCAATCGTCAGGATCTTCCAATTGTTGCCAGTAGTAAAGTCATTGCCTCCAATTGGAGCGATTTCACAGACGGCACCATTAATTTAAGCTTGGTATCTGCTGGGGTCATTCCCGGTAATAACTGGTGGAGCGGTGCAGAATCTGATACGGGCGGCAGCATTGGCGCAACAGCCAACTGCGGAGGTTTTACTTTAAGCGGTAGTTCTGATTGGGGCAATATTGGTGATGGCAGTTTAACCAGCACAGGTTGGATGAAAACTGTTCAACAGCAATGCAATAACACTTACTATCTCGTCTGCGTGGCTTACCCACCTTAAACGTGAATATTCAACCATCAAAAAGACAGCCCTTTGGCTGTCTTTTTTATATAATTAAAGCAACTTTAATGCACGTTAATTAAAACGGCTTTAACCACACGACGCATTGAATAACTACCCCACAATAGCTGATAGTCTTCACAGGTAAGTAAAGTCAACGTGGCGTATGTTTCGTGCTCCATCACCACATCCACTTGATTTGGCCAAACCGTGCGATTCTCTCGCACCTCATATGTATAAACTTGCCCAAAAATGCCAACCTTAATTTGATCACCATATTTAAGTGTTTTTAGATTTACAAAAAGCCCGGGTGTATTGTCTGAATTCCAGACATGCCCAGTAAGAACCGAATTCCCAGCCCAAGATGGAAAAGCGGTGCCGTTAAGCCAACCAACCGAATTGCCAAGCCATGTTACATCCCATCCTTCAGCAGATTGCGGCACACCGACAATCTCAGATTTAACATCGAGGCTAGGAATCTCCAGCCAGATGGAGCCGAGGTTGGCGTATTGAACGGATTGGGCTGGGAGTGATGAAATACGATTTGGAGCGAAACCGGTATCGGGCAGAGAAGAAGCAGTTAATCCCACAGTAAAGTCGAATGTGTAATCGGACGTACCGTTATTTAGTTCGTTAAGGGCAGTATCCATGATGGAGGTTGTGCCGCAAACAAACAAGCGATATGAACCATTTGGAACTGCACTTCCGAGATTTACCGAAGCGATGTTTGGAATATAAGTAACACTTGTTACAACAATGTGTGTATCTTGTATCGAGTTTATACTATTGCAGGCAGTAGTTTGGAACCCTGCCACAGTACCTTCTTCCATAAGAACATAGTTATCTGGATTAGTGACATCATTTAAATTTGAATCGCCCGTCGGATCATTGACGTTTTCATTAAAAGTAACGGTGAAACTATTTGGACCGGCCCCGGCGTTGTAGGCTGCCGACAAACTATCTGATACAACAACGGGGAATGAAGTGTCCAATTCATAAGCACCAATATCACAGCCCGCGCCTTGGGGGCGTGCCGTACTGCGTTGGTCAGTGGAAGCACATACTCCCAGGTCGCCAGCATTAATTGCTGATGAACCAGAAAGCAAAGCGTGTGTTAGTGTAGATCCACCATTGTTAGCCAATATCCCAAGATTGGGATCACCGCTCAAGGAAGCAGAGCAAGCACCATCTTCCACCAAATTGTTAATATTCGTTCCGATGGAACCGATGGATATGCAGTCTCCGCCGCTGCTAAGCGAGTTTGCAATGATTGTATTGGAATAATTTAATATATTGCCTGATGCATTATAAATACCCGCGCCAGCGGCTGGGGCAGAATTTCCTGATACCGTTGTATTCACTATGGTAATTGTCCCACCATTATCTATACCGCCGCCCGCGATACCAGCGGTGTTCGCAGAAAATGTGCTGTTTGTAAGGTTGACTGTGGCAACGTTCAGGAGTCCGCCGCCATTGTCATCTGTGGTATTGCCAGAAAAGGTGCTACCTGAAATAGTTAATGCAGCAAAATTATAAATACCACCACCCCCACAGGAAGTGCTTGCATTACAGTTCGCGCTGTTATTAGAAAAAGTACTATTTGTGATCGTAACCGAACTGCCACCTTTCAACCCGCCTCCGCCGCAATTTGGGTTATTAATACATTCAGCTGTATTGTTCGATACCGTGCTGTCGCTGATGGTGATGACCGGGCTGGCTGAACCATAAATACCGCCGCCGCCCGCATGGTCTGTAAATGGCGGGTAATCTGCTGGGTCGCCTCCAAGGTTGTTGGAGACCACGCTTCCATTTCGGATGATCAGTTGCGAATTTGATAAAACAAATAATCCGCCGCCCGCGCAATCTGGAGACTGGTTGTAAGAGACCGTGCTGGCATCTAAAATTGTAATGGCTCCCGGGGAAACACCTTCGGTGAATATACCTCCACCACCGCAGCCAGTATTTGGTGCACCAGATTTGCCAATCACGCTTCCATTTTGGATGGTTAGGGTAGCATAATAGTTATAGATACCACCGGCACGACCTGAACTATTGTTTCCAGAAACTTCTACATGATCGAGAACAAGATTGCTGCCCGTTTGCATATTAATTCCCGCGCCTGGGGCGTTGCTGCCACCGGTAATGGTCAAGTCATTAATAATTACATTTGCCCCAGGTCCAACTTGCAGAATACGAAAATCTGGCGCCGCGCCGCTGCGCGAAATGGTGTATCCGCTGCCTTCAATGGTCAAACTGTGACCACTATCTGTCTGAATCACGGGTAATCCATTTAGTCCATTATCAACCGCGGTGAGAATAATGTTCGCGCTCAGGGTGATGACATCATCTGCGTTATTAGTGTTAGCGGTGTTGATAGCATTAATTAACCCAGCAGCCGAGTTAACTGTAAACGAAGCTGCCAATACAGGAGTGGTAGTAATTGCACCACTGACAAATGAAACAAGCAAAGCAGCAACCGGAATTAAATTAATCACCCGAAATTTCATCAATACCTCCCTGCAATAAAATAAACATCTCGGGTTCAAAACGCTCCCTATTAAAAACCCGTTATGTATATAAAAAAAATACATCACATATCTAAATTTTCTCTATTGTACGCTTGCAAATGCTTTTACATAAGGGGAATTAATTAGCAATTCAAATAAATCGATGTTAACACCACAAACAATCCAATGCGCTATAATCGCAGCAGCAAAGTTCGACAGAATTGCATACTTAATGGAGGAAAAGAGCAAATGGCAAAAACCCTTTTAACGGTATTGGCTCACCCAGATGACGAATCTTTTGGCATGGGCGGCACACTGGCCTTATATGCCCAGCAAGGCGTAGATGTAGTGCTGATCTGTGCCACGCGTGGCGAAGTCGGCTCTGCTGACCCAGAATTTATGGAAGGCTTTAACACAGTAGCCGAAATGCGTGAAAGCGAACTGCGCTGCGCAGCCAAACATCTTGGATTAAAAGAAATCATATTTTTAGATTATCGTGATTCAGGTATGCCCGGCAGCCCCGAAAACAACCACCCTAACGCCCAAGTTGCTCACCCTGTTGAAGAAGTAGCCGCCAAAGTGGTGAAACATATTCGTCAACTCAAACCCCAAGTGGTCTTAACCTTCGACCCCATTGGGGGATATCGTCACCCAGACCATATTCATATTCATCAAGCTACAGTGATGGCGTTTGAAAATGCGGATAACCCAGCCTTCTACCCTCAAGCCGGTTCACCGTTTAAACCAAATTTTCTCTACTTCCATACTTTTGGCAAAGGCTTTCTTAAATTAGCCGTTAACTTAATTCGTTTATTTGGCGGCGACCCAACCAAATGGGGCCGCAACAAAGATATCGATATGGCCGCCTTAGCCGAAATTGAATTCCCTACCCATGCCAAAATAGCCTATGGCAGCGTGAGAGAAAAGAAACGGCTCGCCAGTTTCTGCCACGCCTCGCAAGGCGGGCGCACTATGAATAGCGGCGTTACAGGTTTAGTATTTCGCTTATTCGGCGAAGCAGATACCTTTATGCAAGCGTATCCTGTACCCAATGAAAAACAAAAAGTGAAAAAAAATTTATTTTCTTAAAAATAAAACGAACATTCTTGAATTCAAGAATGTTCGTTTTATTATGGCTCTGTTTTGAAAACTACTTGACATATTCATATAATAGTTTGACAAATTAACTTCTATATGAAAAATTCGCCAACTCCCACTACCGGACACGAACAAATAGACGAAATTAACCGTCAGGCTCATGCGCTGCGCCATGCCGATACGCGCCAAGCACTGGCTTTAAGCCGCGAAGCTGCCAAAATATCCTATCAATTAGATTATCAATTTGGCTTGGCAAACAGCTTATATCTTTCAGCTTTGTGCCACTTTATCTTAGGGGAAAATGATGAATTATTAGAGCAAGCCTTTCAGGCCAGAGCCCTCTTTCAGAGCATCAACGACAGGTCTGGGCTGGCGCAGGCAGATAACTTAATCGCCAATATCTATCACCGACAGGGATTACTAGAAAATGCGATGGAACATCATCAACGGAGCCTACAAACTCGAAAAGAAAACTTGGATTATTCTGGACAATCTGGTTCTTTAAATAATATTGCTTTACTGTACAAAGAGCAAGAATTATACGCAGAAGCCATAGAAACGCTCACCGAAAGCCTTGCCCTGGCAGAAAAATCGAACATCCCAGAAGATATTGCTTACCCATTATGCAATCTAGGGGAAGTTTTGGTTGAAAACAGCCAATTTAACGAAGCCCTAGACTACTTTCAGCGGGCATTACCTTTGGTACAAACCAGCAGCGACAAAGCCTTACTAAGCACGGTCTTATCCAATATCGGGCAAGTCCATGCCAAGCTTGGAAACTTAGAAGAAGCCATTAAAAACTTTTCTGAAAGTCTTGTATTATGTGAACAAACTGGCAACCTAGAAGACAAAGCGCTGACACTACTAGGTCTTGGGAACACCTACAGCCTTGTAGATAATTTTGCAGAAGCCGGAAAAATTTTACGCCAAGCGCTAGAGATTATGGATCAGTTGCAAGATAAATATGGCATTGTTAAAACACTCTACGCTTTAGCCAACTTGCAATATAAACAACAGCAATATGAAGTGGTTGTGACATTATTAATTCAATCTTTAGAAATAGCAGAAAACATTAAGGCCTCTAGTTTAATTGCTCAAATTTACCGTTTACTGTCTCATACTTATGTGCGTTTATCTAACTTTGAACAAGCATTTAAACATTATCGCGCTTATCATCATTCCACCCGACAAAAATCAAACAAAAACAATCATTCCCACAGCTTATTAGCCAATTCTGAACTAGCAAAAGCCAAACAAGAAACCGAAAGCGAAAGAAACCGCAGCGCGCAATTAAGCCAAGCCTTAAAAGACGCACAAATTTTAGATGCTCAAAAAGAAAAGCTGCTAACTCAATTAGAAACACAAGCAAAAATGCTGCAACAACTGGCACGTGAAGATGGGTTAACAGGCATTGCAAACCGGCGCTGGTTAGATCTGCAACTGTTACGCGAATACGAACGCGCCCAACGTTTTGGTCACCCACTCAGCATTGCCATGCTGGATATTGATGATTTCAAGAAAGTTAACGACATGTATTCCCACCTAACTGGCGACAAGGTTTTAAGGAACATCGCCCAATTGCTTCAGGGACGTATTCGTTCTGTCGATGTGGCTGGGCGATATGGCGGAGAAGAATTTATGTTAATTTTGCTCGAAACCAATAACAAACAAGCAGAAAAAGTTTGTGAAGCCATTCGCGCTGAAATTGAATCGACCAGTTGGCGAAAAATAGATCCCCGCATCAATACCATAACCATTAGTATTGGAATTGCTACATTAAACGGTCATGCGAGTTTAGAAGATTTTGTTGCCCAAGCAGATGAGCAACTATACAAAGCAAAACAAATGGGCAAAAATAAAGTCTGCGCAACTTGTTAAACTCATCACTTGACTATTTCGAACATATTTTCTATAATTATTTTATCATCCAATTAAAGGAGAAATAAAATGACCAAAAGAAATATAGTACATGTTGAAATTCCTGCCGCCAACATTAACAATGCCGCAGATTTTTATAAAAATTTATTTGGCTGGGAAATTCAGCCCTTCCCAGACTTAAACTATGTAATGTGGGACGCCGGTCACGGCTCATCTGGCGGCTTTATTCCGGTATCAGAAGAATTTCAAGTAGGCGACATCCTTATCTACATTAATAGCGAAGACATTGATGCCGATTTAATGGCAGTTGAAAAATTAGGCGGCAAAATTATACGTCCTAAAACCGAAATTCCCCAAATGGGTTGGTACGGGATTTTCAAAGACCCGACCGGCAACTTAATGGCGCTCTATACCGGCATGAACCCCTCCTAATAATTACATAAAAATACTGCTCAATGAGCAGTATTTTTATGTAATTACAGAGCGCTTTGACGCCCCGCACTGGATACGCTATACTTGTTCTGCTTTAATCAAATAATCGCCCACTTACAGGCAAAAATTTAATTACCCTATTTCAGGAGGCTTCAAATATGGCTGACTTCAAATTAACTTATGCAACAATGTTTAACCCACCCGAAGAACTGCATATAAAATATGACAGCGCTTTAGAAAAAGTAAAAGCAAAATTTGGCACCGAATATGCCATGATTATTAACAACAAAGACGTTTTCGCAGATGAAAAATTTGAAGACCATTCACCCATTAATACCGACTGGGTGTTGGCAGTAATGCAAAAAGGCAACGAAAAACATGCGCAAGACGCCATGGCCGCCGCCCGCAACGCCGCTCGTGGATGGAGCCGCACCCCTTGGCAGAAACGCATTGAATTAATCCGCAAGGCAGCCGGAAACATTGAAGCCCGCCTATTTGAATTAAGCGCCGCCATGTCTTTAGAAGTTGGCAAAAACCGTATGGAAGCCCTTGGCGACGTGCAAGAAACTGCAGATTTAATGTATTACGCCTGTGACCAAATGGAGGCCAACGACGGTTTCATTAAACCAATGGGGCAAGATCCTTTGGTTGGTTACGAAGCCAGCAATGTTTCTATCTTACGCCCTTATGGTGTTTGGTTAATTGTCTCTCCATTTAATTTCCCCTTTGCTTTAACTGGTGGTCCCGCTGGTGCCGCTTTAGCCGCTGGAAACACAATTGTCATCAAACCTGCCAGCGATACCCCTTGGGTAGTTCGCTTGCTGGCTGAATGCTTCCGTGATGCCGGTTTCCCAGATGGCGTGGTTAATTTTGTAACCGGCCCTGGCCGCACCCTTGGTCAAGCCTTGGTAGATAGCCCCGAAGTGGATGGTGTCACTTTCACCGGCTCATTTGATGTCGGCATGAAAATGTATCGCGATTTCGCCAACGGCAAATATGTTCGCCCCATCATTTTAGAGTTGGGCGGTAAAAACCCTTCTATCGTTTCTCGCCATGCGGATTTAGACCGCGCCGCCATTGGTATCGTCCGCTCAGCTTTCGGCTTACAGGGTCAAAAATGCTCTGCTAATTCTCGTGTTCTGGTTGAAGAACAAGTCTATGATGACTTGCTAGGCAGATTAAAAGACCTAACTGAAAAATTAGTAATTGGCGACCCCACTGCGCGAGAAACCTATCTCGGACCAGTCATCAATTCAACATCCTACAAAGAATTCAAAGAATTTAACGAAGAACTTAGCCAAGCCGGAACTTTCTTAACTGGCGGCAAAGTTAAATCGGGTGGCATGTTCGACAAAGGCTACTTCTGCGAACCAACCTTCGCCATCGATGTGCCCTTCTCTCACCGCTTATGGCAGCAAGAAATGTTCCTGCCAATTACCACCATTGGCAAAATAAATAGCCTAGAACAAGGCATGAAAATTGCCAATAGCGTTAATTACGGCTTAACCGCTGGTTTCTATGGCAGCGACAGCGAGGTAGAATGGTTCTTCGACAACATCGAAGCAGGCGTAACCTACGCCAACCGGCCGCAAGGTGCAACAACAGGCGCCTGGCCTGGCTTCCAACCCTTCGGCGGCTGGAAAGGCTCTGGCTCTTCCGGCAAAAATGCGGGCGGTCATTATTACGTTCAACTGTACATGCACGAGCAAATTCACACTCGTATTAAATAATACCCATTTCAAAATCCCCTTCTTAATTAAGAAGGGGATTTTGATTTCCAATCTCCTTAAACCCTCAGTGGTAGAATCATGCTGAAACAAATCAACAGGGAAATTAAATGGGCGAAGAATTTTCAGACCGAAATGCCTTTATTGCACGGGTTGGCACATATTTTATTTTAGTCGGCTTGTTTGCCATCATCATTTTTGTTGCTTCAGATGCAACCCGCACCAATGATTCGCGCTGGCCGCAAGTAACACAAACCTATATTGTGCAAGCCATTCAGGCGATACAAACGCGTGATGCAGACGCCACCCTCGCCTTTGCCCGTAACCTACCCAGCCCTACTCTGCAGCCCGCTCCCATCACAGCTGAAACCGATACTGGAACCTATATTCCTTTTTTTTGCTTAGGTACATTTGGGCTGGTTGCGGGTTGGTTACTCTGGCGTTCTGTTGCCGAACCGCCCAAACCCAGCAACCGTTTTGGCGCGATACGCAGCTTTATGCAAAAACAAAGAGAAAACGCCGCCAAGCGCGCGGCTGCTAAAAAAGAAAAAGAAGCAGCAAAAAAACAAAAACCGAATAATTAAGGAGATTAAATGAGCAAGCTCGTTTCATTAAAAGAAGCTATTCAAAACTATATCGAAGATGGCGATTGTATTTACGCGGCTGGTTTTACTCATTTAATCCCTTTTGCAGCCGGGCACGAAATTATTCGACAACAAAAGAAAAACCTAACGCTAGCGCGTGCCACACCCGATTTAATTTATGACCAAATGGTCGCGGCTGGTTGCGCCAAAAAAGTAATATTCTCTTACATGGGCAATCCAGGCGTTGGAAGTTTACGCATTGTGCGTGATGCCTTAGAAAAAGGCAACTTAGAATGGGAAGAATATTCTCACTTTGGAATGATTTCTCGCTTGCAAGCCGGAGCGGCTGGCCTGCCCTTTATGCCCATGAAGCAAACCGGCGCTACCTCGCTGGAGCAAGCAAACCCCTTAATTAAACGGATTACAGACCCCTACAGCGGCCAGCAACTCATCACGGTGCCAGCCCTCAACCCAGATGTTGCCATCGTTCATGTTCAAAAAGCAGACAAAAACGGAAACGCCCACTTATGGGGCATCATTGGCGAACAAAAAGAAGTGGCTTTTGCCGCCAAAAAAGTAATTTTAACCGCCGAAGAAATTGTTGAC
Organism: uncultured Anaerolineaceae bacterium; assembly: GCA_964403635.1. Lineage (GTDB taxonomy): Bacteria > Chloroflexota > Anaerolineae > Anaerolineales > Villigracilaceae > JANJTV01. Next base: position 11,725 of record CAYOGW010000043.1, read on the forward strand.
GAAAGTGTCATCCGGTCGGATCCCAATCGCACATTAATCCCTGGTTTTATTGTTTCAGCAGTATGCCATGTTCCCTTTGCGGCACACCCCAGTTATGCCCAAGGTTATTATGACCGCGATAACGAGTTGTACTTGGCTTGGGACAAAATTAGCGAATCGCCTGAAGCTACTCAACAATATTTAAACGAGTGGGTATTTGGTGTAAAAGA
>CAYOGW010000043.1:12033-20504 GCA_964403635.1 uncultured Anaerolineaceae bacterium
ATCATCGGAAGTGACTACGCGCAACCAAAAGTGCGTTTACCCGGCTCTGGCGGCGCGCAAGAAATTGCCGCATGGGCGAACCGCTGCTATATCATGACTCCACACCAAAAAAGACGCTTCCCCGAAAAAGTGGATTTCTTAACTTCGGCAGGGTATTTAAACGGTGATAACAGCCGACAAGAAATGGGGCTGCGCGGGAAAGGTCCAATTGGTGTGGTAACAGACATTGGTTTCTTAGAACCCGACGCGAACGGCGAATTAATGTTAACTGCCCTACACCCGAACAAAACCGCAGAAATGGCGATTGAAAACACTGGCTGGAAATTAAAAATTGCTGAACAATTGAAAACAACCGAAGCCGTTACAGAAAAGGAACTTACTATTTTAAGAAATGAATTAGATCCAACCGGCATTTACTTAAAAAGCAACGGATAATTCTAAATTAAATAATCAAGCCATGACCCCAATTAAAGCAATCCTTTTTGATTTAGGCGATACCCTCATGCACAACCTTCAGCCTTGGCCGCCCGTGCTTGATAAGGCCGACCGCGCCGTCGCAGACTACCTCCATCAAAACGGCATTGAAATTGACCCCGCTCAATTTCATCAACACCTAGACCAAAGCTTAAATGAATATTACAGCCTGCGCGAAGACAACCTTGAAGAACCCACGACCGCCGTTCTTTTACAAGACTTGCTCGTCCGCGCAGGTCAACACAATACGCCTCCCGAAATCATTCGCGGCGCACTTAACGCGCGCTATGCCATTTCTCAGGCCAATTGGCAATTAGAAGCGGATGCCCTTGAAACCATGCGCAATCTTCAAAAATTAAATATTCGCATGGGTTTAATTTCCAACGCCAGCGACCATCAAGATGTAGAAGAGTTAGTTCAAAAATTTAATTTAAATCCATTTTTAGATTTTGTGCTCACCAGCGCCGCTTGCGGCTTTCGCAAACCACACCCACACATTTTTAAATTGGCCTTAAACCATTGGAATTTTTCCCCCAGCCAATGCGTCATGATTGGCGACCGATTAGATGCCGATGTTCAAGGCGCTCAACAAGCGGGGATTAAAGGAATCTGGCTCACCCGCCGCACCCACCAAAAACAAGATTCATCCACCCAACCTGATGGGATTCTCAACAATCTTTCAGAATTAATTCCTTGGATAGAAGAACACGAATAATATGCAAACAACACAATCAACAACAAGCCAATCCAACCGACTGGCTTACTTCGCCCTTGCCGCTGGAATATTAAGCTTAAGTTTCTCTGCCATGTTTGTTCGCTGGGCAGATGCCCCCGGACCCATCACCGGCTTTTATCGCATCTTCCTCTCCACTTTAATTTTGCTTCCTTTTCATATAAAAAGCGGCGGTTTTTCTAAACAACACTTTAACAAAAATTTAATTTTTCCAATTTTGGCTGGGGTTTTTACCGGAATGGACTTTGCCGCTTGGAACACGGCCGTTTTTTATACCACCGCAGCCAACGCAACCTTGCTTGGCAATACAGCCCCGCTCTGGGTTGCGTTAATCGGTTGGTTAGTTTTTAAAGAAAAAATGAAATCGAGTTTTTGGCTGGGCTTAAGCCTTGCTTTAGGCGGCGCAACCCTAGTGCTTGGCAGTGATTTATTGCTGCACCCCCAATTAGGCTATGGTGATTTGTTAGCAATATTGACTGGTATTTTTTACGCGGGCTACTTTATCTTTACCAGCATCGGGCGTAAAACAATCAGTTCACTTAATCATATGTGGTTAGCCGGTGCCGCGGCCACCGCAACCTTATCTTTAATTAACCTATATTTAGGAAATCCGTTTTTAGGGTATTCAACACAAACCATCATTATTTTCTTTGCTGCTGCCATTGTTTCTCAAATTATTGGCTACCTATCCATTACCTATGCTTTAGGGAAACTGCCCGCATCAATCGTTTCTCCTACCATGGTCGGTCAACCCATCGTAACAGCCTTGTTAGCGATTCCATTACTCGCAGAAATCCCCACGCCCTTACAAGCCATCGGCGGAATTATTGCTTTAACCGGAATCTATTTGGTCAATCGTAGCCATGCGATTAATCCAATAAAAGAACCCTTATAAAAAATTAAATTGTTGTATACTAAACCTACACGCTATAAAATATGCAAGGAGAAAGCATGTCTATTCAATCTACAGTTCAAGTTGCAATCGGGATGATTTTCATTTGGCTAATTATGAGTGTCGCGGCGATGTATATTCAAGAGTGGGTCGTAACAAAATTAAGCTGGCGTTCAAACATGCTCGAATCAGCCATCCGCAATCTCCTTGCAGACTCTGCCTTAGCCAGCCAGTTTTACGAACATCCATTAATTAAAGCCTTGCATAGTGGAGAAAATGGCGAAAGCAAACCCTCTTACATCCCGTCTTCTCAATTCTCGCTAGCCCTTTTTGATGTTTTAATGACGGCTGGCACAGAAGCTTCACTGATTCAAGAAAACTTATACGCCTTAAAAAGCGATGTTGAAAAACTCAACCGCAAAGACAAAAAATTAGCTGAAGAACAGCTTAATTTAATTATCGGTTTACTTCGAAAAGCGCTTGCAAGCGAGGCCGGTGACGAAGTCATTAAAGCCCTAATGGACGACATCAAAGCCCAAATTCGCAAAATGGCAAATGATTTTCCAGCTTTACGCCCCGCCATTGAAGCCAACATGATGAGCATGACCCTCGAAAAGAAACAAATCGATGCCATTTTAGCTGACTACCAAGAAAAAACAGGCGGAGAAATGGACACACTCACCAGTGTTCGAGTTGGCCTTGCCACCATGAGCGTCACTCACCCGCAAATCAAACAAGCCTTAAGCACCCTCATCCGCGGGGTAGAAGAATATACAGCCCAAGGCGAAAGCGCCGTCGCAACTGCCCGCCAAAATGTAGAAGGCTGGTTCAACAACAGTATGGATCGCCTAAGCGGTTGGTACAAACGTCGCGCGCAAAACTTAGCCTTAATTATCGGTTTATCTCTTGCTTTGGTAGTCAATGTGGATAGTTTGCAAATTGCTACCCAGCTATGGCGAGAACCCGCATTAAGAGAATCACTGGCCCGCCAAGCTGAAGCCTTTGTACAACAAAACGAAACTTTGCCGCCGCTTGACGCTGCCAAACAAGTAGATTTGCAACTTCAACTAGCCGAATTAAATATCCCCGTTGGTTGGTTAGGCACCCCCCTGCCAGCCAGCCGAACTGGCGGTGTTCCGACTGGTTTCGATACAGAAAAAAAATGTACCTTATCGCCTCGTTCAGATATTGACCTTTTTGGTATACACGTCATTGACCAGTGCTATCCCATCATTAATACACCAAGGTTTAATGACCTAACTGGCTGGGTATTAAAAATAATTGGCATCTTTATTAGCGGCGCGGCCACTGCCCAAGGCGCACCGTTTTGGTTCGATATTCTTAAAAAAGTGGTCAATATTCGCTCATCGGGCGCAAACTCAGACCAGAAAAAAGGTTAATTAAACAAAAAACTCTCTGTCAAACCCAGAGAGTTTTTTTGTTGCTATAATCAAAATCATGTCCGATTTATTTGACCATGCCATGCAGCAACGCATGCAAAAAGATGCCCCACTAGCCGCCCGCATGCGGCCCACTACCCTTGAAGAATACATTGGGCAAGAGCACATTGTCGGAGAAGGCAAGCTGCTCAGGCGAGCAATTGAATCTGACCACTTATTTTCATCTATCATCTTATGGGGGCCGCCCGGCACCGGCAAAACCACCCTTGCCCAAGTGATTGCAAACCAAACCAAAAGCCATTTTGAAACGCTTTCGGCTATTTTGGCTGGCAAAGCGGAATTAAGGCAAGTCATAGACCGCGCCTTAGAACGCAACCGCTTACACCAAAAAAGAACCATCTTATTTGTAGATGAAATCCACCGCTGGAACAAAGCCCAACAAGATGCTTTGCTACCGTTTGTAGAAAACGGCACGGTTACTTTAATCGGAGCTACTACTGAAAACCCCTTCTTTGAAGTGATTAAAGCCTTGGTCAGTCGCTCGCGCATTTTTCAATTAAGAAACCTTAATCAGGTCGAAGTCGGAAAGCTCCTTGAACGAGCCATTTCAGACCCGCTTCGCGGCTTTGGCAAACGAAAAATTAATTTAGCTGAAGATGCAAAACTACATTTAATGGATGTTTCTTCGGGAGATGCCCGCAATGCCTTAAACGCGCTCGAACTGGCCGTTGAATCAACCCCACCCGATAAAGAAGGCGTTATTCAAATTGGGCTAGAAGTTGCTCAAGAATCCATTCAGCGGCGAGCTGTGCTTTATGACAAAGATGGCGACTCTCACTACGACACCATTTCTGCTTTTATTAAATCGGTGCGCGGCTCAGACCCAGACGCGGCTTTATACTGGCTGGCCAAAATGATTTATGCCGGAGAAGATCCTCGCTTCATCATCCGCCGATTAATTATTTTAGCCGGAGAAGATATTGGGCTGGCAGACCCTATGGGATTGGTTATCGCCTCTTCAGCGGCCAGCGCGTTCGACTTTATCGGGCTACCCGAGGGCATTTATCCCATTGTCGAAGCGACTCTCTATCTGGCAACGGCTCCAAAATCCAACAGTGCTGGGGCGTATTTCAAAGCTATGCAGCGCATTGAGCAAGAAGGCGCAGGCAGCGTGCCAAAGCATTTGCAAGACGGCAACCGCGACAGAGAAGCGACGGGCCAAGGGAAAGATTATGCCTATCCGCATGAATTTGAAGGGCACTACACACCGCAACAATATTTACCAAAGAAATTACTGGGTACTTATTTTTATGCCCCCAGCGCCGAAGGTTACGAAAGCCAAGTACAAACCCGCCTAGAGATGTGGCGCGAAGCCCAGCGAAAAGCGTTAAATATTGAACGCCGTGAAGATGTGCCAGATTTAACCGAAGAAACCATTCAGAGCTTAAAAAGGAATATTAAATAATTATGCCGCTTTTATTATTGATTCGACACGGAGAAAATGACTTTGTTAAAACTGGCCGCATGGCTGGGCACACCCCCAATGTGAACTTAAATGAACGCGGACAACAACAAGCTGCAGAATTGGCCGAAGCATTAAAAGACGTTCCGCTGGCAGCCATTTATAGCAGCCCGTTAGAACGAGCTGTGCAAACAGCAGAGCCGATTGCAGCCATTCGCAACTTAAACATAAATATCCGCCAAGGGATTATTGAAAGTTATATTGGAGATTGGCAAGGGTTAGAATTAAAAAAAGCAAGTAAATTGCCCGAATGGAAATTGGTGCAGCGCAGCCCATCTCGCTTTCGATTTCCCAACGGCGAATCGTTTCAAGAAATGCAAACGCGGGTGGTCAGCGAAATTGAAACAATCGCCGCCAGCCACCAGCCGCATGAAATTGTGGCGCTGGTTTTTCATGCCGACCCCATCAAATTAGCCATTGCCTATTATTTAGGCATGCCATTAGATAACTTTCAACGCATTGGCATCGATACGGCTTCAGTATCTGTTTTGCACCTAGGCAAAGAAGGGGTTCACCTAGCCAAGCAAAATATGCGTGTGCCCTTTAAGTTTCCCGTTCCGCAAGGGCCACCTGAACGAAAAAACTTTATAGAAAAATTACTTTCTATGTTTCGCAAGTAGAATTTAAAAACGGCCAAATGGCCGTTTTTAAATTTAATTAACGCCTTGTCTGCGAGTTATTCTCCCGCTGGCTGGCAGCCATCCCAACCGGATGATAACTAACCTGCGGACGCTGATTATTATTTCGGTTATAGGTTGGCTCTGGTCGTACACCCACAGGGCGATTGGAAGCAGGCTGGCTATTGTTTCGCACGCTGTTTTGTTTTTGAGGTCGCGTGTTTGCCACAGAGAACAACCGCTCACCAGCAACAGAGAAAGTGCCAATAATTAAAATTCGGATTACCCAAACCATTAGCGCAACAAAAACCGGCACAACGGTTACTAAAGTATCACGGGGCAAAATAGCACTTGACAAAGTATTCGTGTGCTGAACAACTGCCAGAGAAACCCCCCACCAAGTGAGAATGGCATTCATCGCGGCGGCCAGCACCCAAGCGCCAAATAAATACCAAACTTCGGCGGGTTCTTCATTGCCTTGCTCGGGGGTAAATAATCGCGCAATGCCCGCAAAATCGATGCCACAAAAAGCAACCGAAAGAATGGTAGCCCAGCGAATACCCAAAAAGGTTAATTCACTACCAAGCAAATCGGTTAAGGCATAGTCTGTGGTCGAGTAATTAAAGATTTCAAATGCCAATAAAGCACCTAAAATCATCCATGCGAACATGGCGCCGCGTTGCAATGCGGGCAAACGGATTTTTGAAAAAGTTTGAATAGGAGAACGATTCATGATTACCTCACTTGCTAAGAAGAACAATATCTATATTATAGAACAGTTGTTCTAAATGTCAAGGGAAGTACCATTACTAATTAAGATGTCTTTTGGCGCGCCACAATGATTGCCAATTTAAAAAATCCTTCCCATGCGCATATTTAATTATCCGATATACTAAGAAGCATTAATTAATTCAAAGTTTTACTCCCCAAGTTAGGTTAATCGATGAAACCGCGTATTAAATTAGCAAGCGCTTCCACTCCCGATGGCGGAGAAATGGAACTGATTCAGCACGACCAAGATTTTTTAATTTACGTCAACGGTCTGAGCTTAATGAACAGCCGCCAACACGAATCCGAACTTGAACTGGCGCGGCTAGGCTGTGCCCATATACTCAAGACAGGTAACGAGGCCCCCAATGTTTTAATCGGCGGCTTGGGCATGGGCTACACCTTACGCCAAACCCTAGACTTGTTCGACGCAGATGCCAAGGTGGTCGTCAGTGAATTAATGCCCGCTGTCGCCGAATGGAACAAAGAGCATTTAGGTGTGCTTAATCAGCATCCGCTAAAAGATAAGCGCACAGAATTAATCATCGGTGATATTTTCCAATTATTAGCCAGCGCCACGAACACCTTTGATGCCATTTTGCTGGATATAGACAACGGTCCGAGGGCAACAACCGACTCTAGTAATCAGCAACTCTATACTTCAACTGGAATTCAGCTTTGCTTAAACGCACTACGCAAGAATGGCTGCTTGGCTGTTTGGTCTTCTGAACCAAGCAAAGACTTTGAGCGTTTATTAATCAGTTGTGGGTTTCAAGTAAGGCGCTATAAAGTGCTGGCCTATCAAGAAGCACGCAAAAACTCGCTCTTTATTTGGGTGGCCGCAGAAAATGCCAAAATACTCCCGGCAGGCGGCGGCGAATTACAAGAAAAACAAAAAAATCGCACAAAAAACAAGCGTAGATAATTCGATTTATAATAAGAAAAAAAATAATAAGCGAGAAAAAATGCAAACCAATACAAACAAATTCCGCACCGAAACAGACTCTTTTGGCCCTATTCAAGTTCCAAACGAAAAATATTGGGGGGCACAAACCCAAAGATCTTTAGAAAATTTCAAAATTGGCCAAGAACATATGCCCCGCCCATTAATTCGCGCATTGGGAATTATTAAGCGCAGCGCCGCCTTAACCAACATGGCGCAAGACAATTTAGATTCTAAAATTGGAAATGCGATTGTTGTCGCAGCCCAAGCCGTGATTGACGGGCAAATGGATGATAATTTTCCGCTGGTGGTTTGGCAAACCGGTTCGGGCACGCAAACCAACATGAACGCCAACGAAGTAATTTCAAATCTCGCCATCCAGCAGCTGGGCGGCGAACTGGGTTCAAAAACGCCTGTCCACCCCAATGATCACTGCAACCGCAGCCAGTCATCCAACGACACCTTTCCTACCGCCATGCACATTGCAGTTGCAGAAGAAATCCACCATGCCTTAATCCCAGCATTAGAACATTTGCATAGCGCGCTTTTAATTAAATCGCAGGCTTGGAATGACATCATCAAAATCGGACGGACACATCTACAAGATGCCACCCCCTTAACCTTGGGGCAAGAATTTTCCGGTTACGCAGCACAAATCAAACTAGGTCTCGACCGAATCAACGATTGTTTAAAACGTGTCTATCCGCTCGCGCAAGGTGGTACAGCAGTTGGTACAGGCTTAAACGCCAAACCAAATTTTGACAAAGAATTCGCCAAAGAAGTAGCAAGCTATACAAAGTTACCCTTTGTTACCGCTTCCAATAAATTCGAAGCCTTAGCCAGCCACGATGCGATGGTAGAAGTCTCTGGCGTGTTAAATACACTCGCCGTTAGCCTTAATAAAATTGCCAATGATATTCGCTTGCTAAGCTCGGGGCCGCGTTCCGGTTTTGGCGAACTCTCTCTCCCAGAAAATGAACCTGGCTCTTCCATTATGCCCGGCAAAGTCAACCCTACCCAATCCGAAGCCATGACCATGGTCTGCGCCCAAGTAATGGGCAACCATGTAACAGTAACCATTGGCGGCGCGCAAGGGCATCTTGAATTAAATGTGTTCAAACC
>CAYOGW010000044.1:0-17544 GCA_964403635.1 uncultured Anaerolineaceae bacterium
GCATATACCGCCAAATTAATGGATCTTTCCCAGCTTCAGCCAGCCCAGCGACATGGTTGAAGCTCAGCGGCTCCAAGCGAACAACCTTTCCTTCTAACACAATTTGTTGATGAAGCATTTCTTCCATCGAAATCATATTTTTACCCCTGGGTTGGCAAATATGGCATTTCGGGACCAGCAACGCCTAACTGTTGAGAAAGGGCGGCACGCATGGCTGTGCGATCATCCCAGAGATATTCAGTGGTGCCAAAGCACATCGATTGCTCATGACCTTTGCCGCAAGCAATTACCAAATCACCAGGTTGAGCCATTTGCACAGCTTGACGAATAGCTTCACCTCGGTCTTGAATGCAAAAGAATGTTTCACCGTCTTTTCCGCCTCTTGACTCAGCGCCAATCGCCATTTGTTTTAATATTTCATCTAATGATTCTGTTCGAGGATCTTCAGCAGTTAATATTGAAATATCTGCCAGTTCTGATGAAGTTTCAGCCATCATTCGACGTTTCTCACGATCACGCAAACCTGCTGAGCCAAAGATAGAAATTACCCGCCCAGTGGTCATTTGGCGAGCGGCCTGTAGCGCAACCCGCAATGCATTGGGCGTATGAGCAAAATCTACGATTGCTGTAAAATTTTGACCCATATCTATCACTTCCATACGACCAGGGATGCTTGGTAGTTTTTCTAAACCTTCAGCGGCTAATTCTGGCGAAATCCCTAAGCCTACAACCGCGACTGAAAAGGCTGCCAAACAATTAGAAACATTATATGCGCCAACCAGTGAGCTAGAAGCATTTACTCGATAATTAGAGCCATTAATTTCAAATTTTAAACCTTTAGTAGAATATTCAATATTTTTGGCATAAATATCGGCTTCTGAAGATAACCCATAGCTCACTTGATTATCTTTTGAAATTTCGCTTAAATAGGCATATGACTTCGTATCATCTTTATTTAAGACAGCTAATCGCAGATTTCCTTGCTTTTTAGCGGGAGTTTCAGATAAAAGCTCAAACATTCTGCCTTTGGCAGCGAGATAATTTTCATAAGAACCATGCTCATCTAAATGTTCATGAGTAACATTTGTAACCACCGCAATGTCGTATTGAGATGCATCTACACGATGCTGAGAAAGCCCATGCGATGTTGTTTCAAGAACAACATGGGTTAACCCTGCTGATACCATTGTAGCAAGATAACGCTGCACATCATGTGCATCTGGGGTTGTCACATGAAAACCAGTATCTAAAATTTCATTTCCAATTATGGCGTTGACTGTAGAAATTAACCCAACCTTGAAACCAGCATGTTTAAGAATATGAAAAATTAAATTACTGGTTGTTGTTTTACCATCCGTGCCTGTTACACCAATAACAGTTAATTGATTGCCCGGAAAACCAAAAAACGCAGATGCTAAATAACTAATGGATCGGCGCGTATTTTCTACTTGAATATACGGAACAGATAATTCGATTGCTGGATTTTCACCAATAATCGCCGCGGCACCATTTTCTATTGCTGAATGAATATAATGATGTCCATCATAATTTCCACCTTTTAAGGCTATAAATAAGTTTCCTGGTTTAATTTTTCTTGAATCAATCTCAATACCTGAAATACTTGGGTTTTGATTAAATGAGCCTTCAAATTGAAACGGGAAATTTAAAAACAAATCGGATAAATGAGCATTATTCATTTTCACCTTCTTGGTATAAAAAAGACCTGGCAGCCAATGCGCCAGGTCTTTTCGGTATTCGTAAAAATTAACGCAGGCTGCCTCGCAAGCCTTCAAGCTTGCCAGAAACAGAACCGTCTAGCACTTTATCACCAACGCGAATTACCAAGCCGCCTAATATAGACGGGTCTACACGGAAGGTCAAAGCTTGAGCACCAGATTTTGCCAAAACATCCTTTTTAACTGCTTCTTGTTCATCTTTAGTTAATGGCAATGCGCTGGTAACTTCAGCAGACTGACCAGATAAACCAGAACCATCTAAAAGCGTGACCTTACCAGATTTGACACCAGAGAAAAACTCATCAATTAAAGCACGTTGTCGTTTTTCGTCTAATGCATCACCAACCAATTTTTGAGTGGCGGCAATTGCTAAGGCAGCTACTTGTCCACGAAGATCACCCATAATGCGGTTACGTTCTTCTTCGGCTTCAGCCAACGCTTTTGCACGCGCGGTGCTTGCTTCCGCTGCAGCGGCTGCTTTTACATCACGACCAGCGGCTTCAGCACGTTCTGTGGCTTCTCGAACTACCTGCCCAGCCTTTGCCTGAGCTTCAGCAATGATTTTTGCTGCTTCTTTTTCAGCATTTGCGCGTGCATCTGCTGCTTCACGAGCGTCTTCAAGTCCTTGAGCAATTGTCTTCTTACGAGCTTCCATCATGTTTAAAATAGGGTTATAGACCCAATTTGCTAAAACAGTGAAAACAACGAAAAAAGCAATTACAAAGACTACCAAAGAGCCAAGATTAATACCAAGTGCTTCCATGCAAGGCTCCTTTAACTAAACGAACAAAATAATTAAGGCCACAGCCAGAGCATAAATGGCGACGGCTTCAGCAAAAGCAATACCCAAAATCATGTTGGTTTGGATTGTGCCTGTGAAATCAGGGTTGCGGCTCATGGCTTGTACTGCGCCACCCACTACGATACCAATACCAGCGCCTGCGCCCGCCACACCAATTACAGCGAGACCAGCTCCGATATAACGCATTGCTTGTAAGAAAACTACGGGGTCATTCATGATTTAAATTCCTCCAAAATTTGTTTTAATTAATTTAATTAATGTGCTTCAGCTGCGTGTTCGTCGCCGTGGTGGCTGACAATGGCTTGACTCATAAACGTTTGAGCCAAAGTAGCAAACACATAGGCCTGAATTAAGCCTACAAATGTTTCCAAACCATAGAGCATGCCCGGAATAATGACAGGGACGAGTACGCCTAAAATGCCTAAAAGCAAAGTTCCAGCGAAGAGCGTACCAAAAAGACGTAAACCAAACGACAAGACTTTGGCAATTTCACTAATTAATTCGAGAAGCCCAACAATGGTATCCATAAGACCAAAAAACGGCTTATTGATAATTGTAGTGAAATTGAAAAACTTGGTTAAGTACCCAGGTCCAAGCGCCATAAAGCCAAAGACCTGTACCATAATCATTGTGATAATTGACAATGCAAATGTGAAATTTAAATCTGTTGCAACACCTCGGAACATAGGCGCAAGGAAACAATCTGATTCGCAAGCGTGATGTCCTTCAGAACCAGTAACTTCTTCCCCTTCAGTCGCATGTCCGGCTTCGGTTGCATGAGCTGTCCGGTCGGCTGGCTTAATTGGGTGAGAACCGTCTAAAGTTACGACTGGCAAACTACCCAAATAAAATAATTTTTGGGTTTCATAACCAGTGATACTTCCATGACCCGGTTCCAAATAGCCAATTGTTTCGTGAAATGGAAGCAATTTGACTAAATTTGCAGAAAGTACCAGCAAAAAGATGGTCATTACAAATGGGAAAATTTTTCTTGCGAATTTTCCAGAAGCAGCTTCTGTACTGTTCCAGAAAAATTCAATGAGAAATTCTACAAAGTTGTAAAAACCAGATGGGACTTGTTGTCGACTGCGAATAAATGGCTGAACTACAAAAATAACCATTGCAAACAATAAAATTATTGCCAGCAATAAGGATGCCATTGTATTCGTAAAGTATGTTTGAATAGGCCATCCTTCAAACATTACTAAACCGGGTAAAAATGCTTCAGCAGGTAGGATAACTGTCGGGCTGATAGCGGTAAAGATGCCCTTTACCCCATAGGCAAGCCAGGCACCTAAAATCATTAGGCCAAGCAAAACCCAGCGTTTAAACCCAAAACGTTTTGCGGTCTTGGTTGTCATAGGTCTATGTTTCAATCTCCTTGATTTTTAGTAGAGGGCGATGACATTTTAGCAATTGCTGTTGTCGCCACCCGGTACATCACAAAAATGCTAAGCGGGGCGCTAATTACCATAAATAAAATGGTAAATAACGGCTTAACATTTAATGTCTGATCAATCCAAAGCCCTAACAAGAGGGCTAAAATAACAATTCCTAAAGTAAGGAAGCCGCCGATGCTAACAATTGCAACCAGCGTTACTCCGAAGGAATTCTTTGGTTTTTCGAAGCTATTCTCTTCAGCCATAGTAGTTGCGAATTATATCACAAGCCTTTTTGATACGTCTAGAAGGAGTAGTGATTAGTTTCACGATTGAATACGGACTTCGTTTGATTAAAACAAAGCCTTGGCAGCATCGGTGGAGAAGTTAAACCATGGTGCAAATACAGTTCCTATCAATATGACACCCAGTGTCAAAACACTTAATGCGATTATGAAGGATTTTGACATCTTAATTGGATGTTCTGCTTCATTCTCATCAGCCATGCGATACAGATAAACATATTTCATTACATTCAAATAGTAATAAACACCAACCACTGAATTAATAATGCCAATCACCACCAGCCATGTCCAGTTGGTTTGGACACCGGCTGCAAAAACAAATACTTTTGCAACAAAACCACCAAACGGAGGCATGCCTGCCAAAGAAAGGAAAGCAGCAAGCATTGCCAAAGCCAAATAGGGAGAACGGCGGCTTAATCCATCATATCCACGAATATCGTCTGTGCCGATAACTTGACCGACCATTGAGACAATCGCAAACGCAGCGAGGTTTGTTAAAATATAGGCAATCAGATAAAAAACCATACTAGCTATGCCTAACTCGTTGGCAGCAATAATACCGATTAAAGCATATCCAGCATGTGCAATAGATGAGTAAGCAAGCAGCCGTTTAATGTTGGTTTGAGCCAAAGAGACCAAATTTCCTAAAGTCATTGAAAGCACAGCAACGATTGCTAATATCCATTGCCACTGGTTGCTTAAATTAGCCGCCAACGGAAAGATTTCAATTAACAAACGTGCCAAAACAACAAACCCAGCCGCCTTAGATGCAGTAGATAAGAAACCTGCAATCGGTGTCGGTGCACCTTCGTATGTATCTGGAGCCCAAAAATGGAAGGGAACTAACGAAACTTTGAAACCTAAACCGACAATAATTAACAAGATTAATCCGAGCGTGAAAGGTGTTTGGCCAGTGAATTGCCAAGCAATAACAGAAAAATTGGTGCTGCCAGCAAAACCAAAAATTAATGAGAGACCATAAAGCATGACAGCCGATGTCATTGCACCAAATAACAGATATTTAAAGCCAGCTTCAGTAGATTTATTATCATTCAGTAAAAACCCAGCCAAAACATACATTGGGATTGATGTGGTTTCCACTGCCAAATAGACCATTAATAAATCTGCGGCGGAAACCATTAAACTCATCCCAATTGTAGAGGCAAGGAGTAATACATATGATTCAGAGCGTACGGCAAGATCTTTATGATCCATCATTAACATGGCGGTAATGGCGGCGCCAAAAATAATGGCTATTTTTAAGAAAAACGATAACCAATCAAAACGAAGCATGCCGCCAAAAACAGTAACTGGTTGCCCAGGCTGACCTATCAATAAGGTAAAAACTATCGTTATGATTAAACCGCCGGTGGTGAGCCAGCCTAAATTCATTCGCCTATTATTCTCTTTCCAGAACGGATCCAAGATTAATACAAGCATAGCAAGGATGAGTATGAAACTCTCCGGGAGGATGGCTAAAAAGTTGATGTCAAGTGCGGGCATTTATGCACCTCCTAGTAGTCGGAGTACATTTTGTACACCCGTAGATACAAGCGGAACCATTACAGCAGGGAATAGACCCAATATGATCATTAATACCGAAAGTGATACCAAAGCCGTTTTGTCTAAAATGGTTATCTCGTCAATATGCCCTTCAAATTGAGCAGGCATTTCACCAAAAAACACTCGACGAATAACCAGCAAGATATAAGCTGCAGTAATCACGATAGAAATTGATGCGATGACAGCTAAGCCCCACTGGACTTCCCAAACACCCATAAAGATGGGAAATTCAGCAACAAAACCAGAAAAGCCGGGCATGCCCATAGAGACCAAACCACCTATTATGAAGGCGATAGCGACCCAAGGTAGCGGCTTCACCATGCCACCCAGTTCTGGGATTTGACGAGTATGGGCGCGATCATACACCATGCCAACCGCGGCAAAGAAGAGGGCAGTCATGATGCCGTGCGAAAACATTTGGACGCTGGCGCCTATCATGCCTTTTTCTGTTAATGTAGCAAAGCCGAGCATAACCAAGCCCATGTGTGAAACGGACGAGAAGCCGATCACATATTTCATGTCTTTTTGAATCATGGCAATGTATGCGCCGTAAACAACATTAATCGTGGCGAGGGCTAACATCCACCATTGCCATTCTTTTGCACCTTCAGGCAAAAGCATAATGCCCACCCGCAAGGCTGCGAATGCGCCTAGTTTCATCAACACGCCAGCATGGAACATGGAAACCGCGGTTGGTGCTGCCACATGACCATCGGGTGACCAGTTGTGAAATGGAAAAATACCTGCCAAAATAGCAAA
Organism: uncultured Anaerolineaceae bacterium; assembly: GCA_964403635.1. Taxonomy (GTDB): domain Bacteria; phylum Chloroflexota; class Anaerolineae; order Anaerolineales; family Villigracilaceae; genus JANJTV01. The sequence goes on from CAYOGW010000044.1 coordinate 6,545, forward strand.
CCCGATGAATAAGAATGGAAACCAGAACACTTGAAATTCTTTAGAAAAATTAGCAGTTTCCATAATGAGCATGTTAAAGGTGTATACCCCAGTGTTTTGCCCAGTGGCCCAATACATCGCTAACGCACCGACCAAAGCAAATACCGAACCAACAAATAAATAAAGCGTGAGCTTCATGGCGGCGTATTCGCGAGTAACCTTCCAGCCCCAAATGGCAATTAAAAGATACATCGGGAATACAGCGATTTCATAAAAGAAAAACAGCATAAACAAATCGATAGCAACAAAAACACCCAGCACGCCCGCAGCCAGTAAGAACAGAAACGCAAAAAATTCGCGTGGACGGTCATCAATGCCCCACGAGATTAATACCCCGGTTACCATAACAATTCCGGTTAATAAAACCAAAGGCGCGCTAATCCCATCTACACCGAAATGGAGCGAAATACCCAGCATTGGCAGCCAATCATATTGTTCAATAAATTGGTATCCGCCCGCAACTTGGTCATAAGAAACATAAACCCAAGCCGACAAAATTAAAGTGAGCACGGCGGCAGCCAAAGCGGTTACGCGAATTTCAAACTTACGCTCTTCTTTATACAAAAACAAAAGCGCGCCAGCCACCAATGGAATAAATGTAATAACACTCAACACAGGAAAATGCATAATTTACCTCTACTAAAAGAGCAGACTCATCGCTTTATTAATGACATCTAAAAGCCACATGGGCCAAATACCCAAAATAAGCATCAGCACGACCAAAGGAGCCATGACTACAATTTCACGGGTCTTAACATCGCTAATTTGATGTTCACCATGCGCCCAGTGTTCATTGATAGGACCATGTAATACTTTTTTGACTCCCTTAAGAATGTAAGCGCCCGTCATCAACAAACCAATCATTGCCAAAGCCGTGTAAACCGGCAAAATGGCAAATGAACCGCGTACTACCAAAAATTCGGAAACGAAACCATTTAAACCGGGCAAACCCAAAGACGCCATGCTGGTAAAAATCAACAAAGACCCGTAGACGGGGATTAATGGGAATAATCCGCCAAATTCATCTAAATTACGGGTATGTGTTCGTTCATAAATGACACCGACTAAGAAGAACATCGCCGCCGCAGACAAACCATGATTAAACATTTGCAGCACCGCCCCATCTAATGCCAATGTGGCATCGCTTGTGCCAATGGCTTTTGCGGCGGCGGCGATGCCTAACAGTACAAAGCCCATGTGATTTACAGAAGAATAAGCCACTAACCGTTTAAAGTCGGTTTGACCAAACGAAGCAAAAGCGCCAAAAATAATGGCCATTACAGCTAAGAAAGCCAAGGCTTCTGCAAATTGAGCCGATTCTGACGGATAAAGTGGCAATACCAAACGCAAGAAACCATAAGCACCCAACTTGAGTAAAATACCAGCCAAAAGCATGGAGCCAGCGGTTGGCGCTTCGGTATGCGCGTCTGGCAGCCAAGTATGGAACGGCCAAACCGGCACTTTAATCGCAAAGGCAATCACAAAAACCCAAAATGCAATGGCTTTCACCGTTTCAATGGGTAAGCCCAATAAAGCGGGTGAGCTATAAGTTGCCCAGCGTTCGTAAAGGGTTAATAAATCGTACGTTTGAAAAACCACACCCAGCATCTGAATGGCTAACAATAAACCGAGCGAACCAGCCATGGTGTAAATCATAAATTTAAACGAGGCGTAGTTACGATTAGCCGAACCCCACTGATTAATTAAGAAGTACATTGGCACCAAGCCGATTTCCCAAAACACAAAGAAAATCAGCAAATCCATGGCTAAGAAAACGCCCAACATGCCTGTCTCTAAGAACAGGAATAACATCATGTAGGTTTTTACTTTTTCAGTAACGCCAAAAGAAGCCAAAATTGCCAATGGAACCAGCAAGGTGGTTAACAACACCATGCTTAAAGAAAGACCATCGATGCCAACGTGGAAACTAGAATTAATCGCGTCGTACCAAGGGTAGGTTTCTTGAAACTGAAAACCCGCGAGGCTCGAATCAAACTGAAACCAGATAACCACTGTAAGAACCAAAGGTACTAAACTAGCAATTAAAGCCGTCCAACGAATTAATTGCAGGTTATCCTTTGGCAAAAATAAAATAACCAATGCTGCCAAAACAGGAAAAAACAAAATGATTGTCAGCAGGTGAGTGCTAATAAAGTCCATTTTTCACTCCCCTTTATAAGAAGAAATAATAAAGCGCGCCAACGACCAGCAATATTGCCAACGCACTTAAGAAATAATTTTGAATACGACCCGTCTGAACCTTTCGCAAGACACGGCCAGCCGGTTGAAAAGTCCAATAAGCACCCAACTTGTCGCCAATCAAATCATTAATAATTGGTTTATCAAAGTAGTTACGCACCCCATTCCCAATGGCTATGGTTGCTGAACCCACAAAGTGCAAAATACCATCGATGACGCCTTTATCCATCCACTGCGATGTAAATACTTCAGAAACCCATACAACCGGCTTAATCACATAAACGGCATAAAACTCGTCTATATACCATTTGTTTTGTAAAAAGGCGTATAACGGTCCCAACGCTTTTTGCAGCGGGTCTGCTTGCCCAGCCTTAATATCTTTATAAACCAACCAACCCAAAGACAAACCACCTAAGGCAACAAAAAGGGATATGCCTAAAGGCACCCAATTAAAAGCCACCGCTTCGGGATGATGAAGGAGGCTGCCTCCGACAAACTCGTGGTACCAATTCGGAAGGATGCCACCGATTAAGGGGAAGTGTTCCGGAATGCCGACCCACCCATAACCGACCGCAAAAACGGAGAGCACTACTAGCGGAAAGGTCATTGTCCAGGGGGTTTCGTGGGCCTGTTCGGCGGCCTTGGTGCGCGGCTCGCCAAAAAAGGTAAGCATTATCTGACGCATGGTGTAGAAGGCGGTCATCAACGCTGCAACTGAAAGAGTGATTAAAACTGCCCAATGCCCATGCGCAAACGCATCTGCCAAAATTTCATCTTTAGACCAGAATCCAGCCGTAATTAACGGAAAACCAGAAAGAGCCAGCCCGCCGATTAAAAATGTCCAAAAAGTGATGGGCATTTTATTTCGTAATCCGCCCATATTAAACATGTCTTGCGGGTCAACATGATCATTGCTGTGAAAAGCGCCATGTTCCATGCCATGAATGACTGAACCCGAACCCAAGAAGAGCAATGCCTTAAAGAAGGCATGGGTTACCAAGTGAAAGGCGGCGGCGATGTAAGCCCCGATGCCCAGCGCGGCGATCATAAACCCAAGCTGAGAAATGGTGGAGTAAGCCAAAACCTTCTTAATGTCTTTTTGTGCCAAGGCAATGGTCGCGGCAAAAATGGCGGTGAACGTACCGATTAAAGCGATGATTGGCATTAACGTGCCAGTGACATCCGCTTCAATAATTGGAAAGATGCGCAAGACCGCGTAAATGCCTGCCGAAACCATGGTGGCGGCATGAATCATGGCGCTAACCGGGGTTGGACCTTCCATCGCATCTGGCAGCCAAACGTGTAAGGGCCACTGGGCAGACTTGCCCACTGTGCCGATAAACAGCAGCAAACCAATCGCGCCTGCTACCGAGAAGCTACTAATGATTGGATACAACGCTGGGATTTGCATGGCAAGTTCTGGAAAAGCCATGGCGTTGCCCATTGTGTGAAGAAGTTCAGGTTGAAAAATTTCTCTAAAGCTGAGTGTACCTGTGTAACTATATAACCAAGCGATACCCAAAAGCATAAAAACATCGCCTACACGAGTGGTCATAAAGGCTTTTACAGCCGCAGCGCGAGCGGAGGGCTTGCCGAACCAAAAACCAATTAACAAGTAGGAACACAGACCCATAATTTCCCAACCGACAAACATGGTGAGCAAATTATCTGAAATAACCAAGGTAAACATGCCGAAAGCAAATAAGGAAATAAAAGCAAAAAATCGGCTGTACATCGGTTCAATAGAAAGCACCGTGTGGCTATGGTCACCATGCGGGATGGTTGCTCCATGCGGCGGCAAACCAGCCTGATCGTGGTCACCTACTGGCTGACCAAAGTTGTGATAGCCAACACTGTAAATAAAAATCATTAATACGGTGCATGCCACAAAAAACAAGACAATCGCTGAAAGCGGGTCAATTAATACGCCAACTTTCAAGAAACTGTCTGCGGTGGGCAACCAATTAATGGAAGACGCAAAAGGATGTTCGCCAAAATGTTCTTTGGCAATAGCCTGACCGAAAACAACCATGCTACCAAGCCAAGTTAATAAAGCCGCGCCGATTGCAACAGAATGGCTCAATTTCTTATCTTTATTTGTAAACAACACAATTGCAAAAAACGCCAATAATGGCGGTACAGGCAGCAACCAAATAAGGGTTTCTATTGCCATGAATTGTCTCCTACCATTTCATTAAATCGAGTTCATCAGCAATGATTGTATTGCGGCGGCGATAGACCGAAATGACCAACGCCAAGCCAACCGCTACTTCCGCTGCGGCAACGGCAAACACAATAATTGAGAAGACTTGCCCAGCCATGTTGGCTGTGTCACCGTATCGCCAAAATGCCACCAAATTAATATTGACAGCGTTCAACATCAGTTCAACGCCGAGCAAAATGGCGATGGCATTTTTACGAGCCAACACACCAAACAAACCAATACAAAATAATCCTGCTGAAAGAATAAGATACCAAGAAAGTGGAACCATAATGTTCTTTCTCTCTACTTTCTGTAAGCAACATAAACCGAGCCAATGAGCGCGGCCAACAATAAAACGGATGCAACTTCAAAGGGCAGCACATAGGCATTTGGGCTCACCAGCGCATTTGCCAAATTTGTCAGTGGGTCGCCTATCATCACCCCTTTTTGCGCATTAAAATTATGCATTTCACGCACGATGGCAAATAACCCACCAAAGGTGATTAATGCAATCAGCAAGACAACGGGCCAGTTTTTATTGGTTTGAGAAACGTTATCCAACAAATCTCGGCGAGTGAGCATGACTGCAAAAATAAACATAATTGCAATGGCACCAATGTAAATGACAACCTGCGCGACAGCCAAAAAACTGGCGTCTAAATTGGCAAAAAGGATGGCTACGCCGAACAAAGTAGCAATTAACCACAAAGCCATATGAATTAAATTTCGCGAGGTAACCACCATTAACGCCGAACTAATGATGACAGCCGCGGTCACTATAAAAACAATTTGTTCTATCATTATTTCGCTCCGTTAATTTCCAGCCGCGGCGCCTTCAATGGCTTGCCGATCTCGGCGGCTTTTGGCGCGTAAGGCTTCTAATGTCAGCCAAATTAATACAATATTTGATAAAAGCATGCCCGAGATATACAGCCAAGTTTCTGCACCCAGCAAGGCGCGGTGAACAACGGCGGTAACCATTAATAAAACCAACGCCAATGGAGTTAAAAACTTCCAATTAAACGCCAGCATGTGATCGATACGTATGCGTGGAACGGTGTACTTAATCCACATGATGACCCAATAGCCAAACATGGCTTTCGCTACAAAGTAGAACGCGCCCAAAAGCGGATATTGCTCTGCCCATGGGCCTTGCCAGCCGCCAAAGAACAAAATAGCCCAAAAACCGCCAAAGGTGAAAGCGTGCAGCAACTCTCCAGCGTAGAACAAACCAAATTTCATACCGGAGTACTCAATATGGTAGCCCGACACGATTTCTGATTCGCCTTCATTTAAATCAAACGGAGAACGACCCAGTTCAGCAATTGATGCTACTAAGAAAATCAACATACCCAACGGAGAAAGAAAAATAAACCAATAGCCAGACTGCGCTTCGGTAATTACTTTTAAACTCATTGAACCAGTGATAATGGCCGGGATTAATAAAATGACCGCCATAGGGATTTCGTATGACACCATGTTAGCAACCATACGGTAAGCGCCTAACAAAGCATATTTATTATTGGATGCCCAGCCGGCCATAATGATAGACAAAGTACCAATCGCGCCGCTGGCGACCAAAAAGAGCAGCCCTACATTTAAATCCACACCATAAATGCGCGAAGCAAGCGGCAAAACTGCCCACAGAAAAATAACCGAAGCCATCGAAAGAATCGGAGCCATATTAAAAACAACTTTGTCCGCGCCGTCTGGGGTAATGTCTTCTTTAATAATTAACTTAATGATGTCTGGAAAAGGCTGCAGCAACCCAAACGGACCAACACGGTTCGGACCCAACCGATCCTGAAAGCGTGCCACAATTTTGCGTTCTACCCAAACCAACATAATATCTAATACCAGCGCCCCTACAATTAAAGCCACAATACCCAATAAATTGGCAATTAAATTGGTTGCAAAGCCGTCTAACCCCCAGCCCCCCAAGAGTTGAGTCAGCCAATCGTATACAACCTTAATCGGGTCTGTTAAAAAATCCATAAAACGCTCCTCAAGCACAAATAAAAAGCTGAAAGGAAATTTCCAATCAGCCTTTCGAATTTAAGCAAATACTAAGCCCACTCCAACATTCCTTTTCGCCATGCAAAAATAAGCCCAACGAAAAGAATCATAATAAAAACAATGCCCTCAACCACAACAAAAAAAGGTAATGCGTTTAAAGAAAGCGCCCAAGGAAAAAGAAAAACCACTTCAACATCAAATATCAAAAATACCAAGGCATACACATAATATTGCGCCTTTAATTGCACCCAACTCTCCCCCACTGTTTCAATTCCGCACTCATAGGTACTTTGTTTAATTGGGTTCGGCTTGCGCGGCGCAATGACTGCCGAGATCAAAATCGGAGCAATTGGCACAATCGTTCCAACAATTAAAAATAGACCGATATAAATCCATGGATTTTCCATAACACCACCTTAAAGATTGGGCTTTTCGTCACAAATAGACGGGAAGAATTTTATCACATCCCTGCCCTAGCAGAATTAACGAACCCATCCCCTAAAGGGTGATGTTCGGGTGAAATATATTTTTGGGAGATGAAAATCATCCGGCGGGCTCGCCCGCAGCTTACTTCCGTTTAATCCGCCGCCACAACCACTTGAGAATTTCTTCTACAAAAGGCATGCCCAACACCGAGCCGATGGCTGTACCGACTACTCCAGCGATTCGAGCTGGAACAGCCCTTAACCCCATAAAGGTTGTGGCTTCTATCTCTATAAATTGAGCTGAAACCGCCTGCCTTGTTGACGGCGAGCCATCTAAAGGAACATACATTAAATAAAACCAAACCGTACCGCGATAATTCCCCACATCTTCTGGGCGTAAACTCCAATAAAACGTAGCCGATTGCTCTGGGCGCAACGGCTCGCTGATTTCTCCAGAAGGTTGCACTTGCATACCCGCCATATCTAACCGCGCTTGCGCCAAAACATTATGCGAATCAAACACATTGGGGATATTAATCACACCCCCTTCTACTACATTGCCATCAATCACGGCTGTCGGGGTGATATTACCCGCATCGTCCACTTCGAGCGTTAATCGAACCACATCCGAGTCGCCTGCCCGAATGGTTGGCGGATACTCTAAGGTGAGCATACGTGTTTCGGCAATAGCCGCGTTTTGAAACAGCGGCACCATTTGGGTCGGAACCGGTGAAGGCGGAGCCAACTCGGTAGCCACGGCGCTGACAACTTTGGTCGCAATCGCCCCTTCGCCAATCGCTGCGGTGGCTTCGGCGGGTTGCTCTGGCGCAGGCTCAGGAGAAGAAGCGCAGGCAAATAAGCCAACGCCAACCATTAATCCCAAAAACCAGTGGAGCAAGAAGCGCTTCATACTTAATTAACGGCTCACTTCTTCTACTTCGGTATACCAGCGCACACGGGTACCCACGCGATCTCTTAATTTCCACAACAAAGGTTTGGTTACACGATCTAAAAAGTGACGGATGGTATTAATTTTTTCTAGCACGTTTTGCACCTCGGATTCATCTAAACCAGGGTTTTCATTAACCAAAATATTTTCTACTTTGCTCAGGGTAATGGTTAAGGTCTTGTATAAACCCCAATCCTTTAAACACAACCGCGCAATTCGGTCTAAATTAATCCCTTCATCACCGCTAAAAGAAATTTCGTTATCCAACAGCAGAGAAACGATGTCCAGCGCGTCTTTGCGATTTAACTCCACAATTTGGGTTTTCGACAAAAACAACTCGGCCAGCGGAATGGTTAACGGGTGCTTATCAAAGCGGTCGCGCATGGGCAATTTATGACACATTTCAAAATCGCCTACAAATACATCTATGCGGCGACCACTTTCTTGGTCAAAAAATATTTGACGGCGGTCCCCGTTTAATAAATTAAAGTTCTTCTCTGGCAGGTAGCCCACACTGGCAAAAAAAGCATCTAAGCGGCGCTTGTCTTTTTTGGGAACTACAAAATCAATATCGGGGTAATCTCGATGCAACCCGCCGCGGTGATTCTGGGCACTGGGGCTGTGAAAACGAATTGCCAGCCCGCCAATTAATCGCAATGGCAGGTTTTGTTCACTGGCCTTATCGGCCAAACGTTTCATTTCATCAACGATATTGTTCATCATTCACCTTGCCTGCGGCGACTCAAATGAGTCACCGCAGGTCTTTAATTAACCTTATTCAGCAGGGATTTCTTGGTGCACTTTCTCAATATCGATGCCCTTGCTCTTACGATAGGCTTTGAAGCCGAAATAAATAGCGGCTGCGATAGCATACAAAGAACCGATGAAAATTAACGAAGTACCATTTTTATAGCCATTTTCATTAATGCTATAGCCAATGCCATATAAAGCGTTCGGGTCAAAAAACCACTGGTAGAGCAAAAACAAACAGAAAGCAGAAAAGACAGCGCCCGCAATGGTGATGAGCGGAATGCCCAACACTTGATATTTGACAATGGGCGAGGCGTTGTATAAATCTTTCTTGATGTAGGGCAAAATCATGGCCGCGATGGCAGTGCCGAGATAGGTCACACCAATCACCAAAGTAGAAGCCAAGGTTAAGGAGCGGAAGCCCCAAATATCATAGGCGAACAAATACGAAATAAAGATAGACGGCACCACCATCAAAATTAAAGCATATAACGGGGTGCGCGTGCGGGGCTCAATTTCGGCTACTTTTTCGGGCAGCAATCGGTCGAAAGCCGCGGCGAAAATGACACGGGTAGAAGAAAGGAAGAGCGTTCCGCTCCAGCCAAACCACCACAAGCTGATTAAGCCGACAATTAAGATTTGAATCGCCCGATTCTCAAAGAAAAAGGCAGCAAACAAAGCGGGATTCGGCCAGTACGGCAATGGCGCGGCTTGGTCTGTTAAACCCCAAGCCGAATTCCAGTAAGCCGCGTTGGCTTTCACATAAAAATCCCAACCAATGCCGCGCTCCACCGACCAAGCGAAAAGCACCGCCAAAATAGTGGTAAAGATTAACGCCGCCGCCATACCCCAAAAATTACGCTTGAAATCGGTTGCGCCGCGCACTTCACCATACAGGGTGGCGCCCCAGTTTGGGTATAAGTTGAAAAACACAAGGTACGGCATGGCTAAGAAAATGGCCGCCAAAGAGCCGCCAGAAATGGGCAAAACACCGCCCGCCGCCTCACCCGCCGCCATAGTGGCATCATAGACACCCGGGGCAGCGCCGAACAAAGCCACTGAGTTGCTCTCTAAGCCTGCTTTAAAAGCATCTGGGCTGCCAAAAGCGAAAATGGCAATCACAGCCACCAAGCCTACTGTGCCAGCCCAAAAGGTAAAGCGCTGAATGCGGGCGTACCACTGCATACCAGCGCCAACAAAAACGCTGACCAGCGCCAAGGTAATTAAAGAAGTGACAAACAAACCGAGTTCAGACTGACCAAACCACAACGCTGTGTCTTTGGCGCCGAACAAGCCCAAAAGCGGGGTTAAAACAATGTGGCGCAGCATGTCACCATAAATAGGCACCCACAACCACAAAATAAACCACCAGCCGGTAACCGCCAAAATAAAACCGACCGCCCCGCCTAAGATACGGCTCTGCCAAACATAATCGCCGCCAGAACGCGGCATGACAGCGATTAAACCGGCATAGACCACCACTTCAAATAAGATGAAGATGGCACTAATCACCAAAGTAGGAATCAATCCGCCCTCTAAAAAGTACATTTGGCTAAAGATGTAAAAGCCAAGCGTAACCAAGTTGATGGAGAACGCCGCGTAAATAAAGGCATCCCACACCGACCAAGCACGCACCAACCCCGTAGCCTTGCGAATAAACAAATCTGACATCGTAATATCCTCTCTTAAGTGAAAAATTTGGTATCAGGCGCTAGCCTGTTTAACCCTGTGTAAGCACAAACTGTTCGATTTTGTTCTTTCCTAATTTCACCAAAGCGCCTTGCAGCACCCCTTGCTCGTACATACTGCCCGGGTTAATGCACAAGGTTTTGCCAATGCGGGCATGCCCGCGCCCTTCGTGAATGTGCCCATGCAAACTTAACAGCGGCTGGCTGGTTTCGATGGCTTTTCGCAACGCGGTAGAACCAACCGGAATTAACGAATTGCCCGCGTATTTGGGGCGCAATTGTTCGTCTAACTCGGCGGCTTCATCTAAATTAGAGCCATAGGGCGGCACATGGATATTAAAAATGGCGCTGGCTGGGTTTTTTAATTGATTAATCATCGCTTCGTAGCGGAGGGCAAGCTGGTCTTCGGGCTGCTCTCGATGCGTATTCCAGGGCGTAGGGTTAGACCAGCCCGAGGCGATCATTTCATGCCCGCCAGTCAGTTCGATGACCAAGCCTTCGGCCAAGGTGACAGCTTTGGCCGCTTGAATAATGTCATCCACTTCAAATTGGTCGTCGTTGCCGGGGGCAACATACACTTGCATGCCAGTGCCAGCCAGTTTTCGTTCGGCAATCGCCATCCACTCTTCGACCACTTTTAAAACCTGCTGCAAAAAAATGGTTTGCACTTTTTCTGGCGATTGGCTTAATTCAATTAATTCATCGGGATTGGTTAAATAAGGGTAATAGCC
>CAYOGW010000044.1:17644-20279 GCA_964403635.1 uncultured Anaerolineaceae bacterium
TCGATGCGTTGACGGCGAATATTGCGGGCGGCGGGTAAAAAACTCCAGGCCAGCAGCAGGATGGAAACCCCGAGCGTTAAAATTGCCAGTGTAAGCCGAGCGGTTTTTCGCATGGCGACATTATAGCACCGTAAAAAAACACTTGGTTAATTAATCCATTTACAATTTAGTTATACTTCATTAAATTCTACAATTAAAAGGAAAAGACCCATGCCCGATGAAAAACCAGCAGGTTTATATTATGCCGACTACCTAGAATTAGAGAATATTTTAAATAGCCAGCACCCCAAAAGCAACTATTTAACCGCAGGCGTAGGCGATGAGATGCTTTTTATTGTCATCCATCAGGCTTATGAGCTGTGGTTTAAGCAAATTATTTTTGAGTTGGATTGGGTGATGCGCGTGTTTGGCAAAGACAGCATTAACGACAACGACGCCGATATGAGCAATGCCATTCACAAATTAAAACGAGTTGCCAAAATTTTAGAGTTGTTAAATCAGCAAGTTGGCGTATTAGAAACGATGACAGCCTTAGACTTTTTAGAATTCCGTAATTTGCTGCAGCCTTCTTCTGGTTTTCAAAGTTTGCAGTTTCGATTAATTGAAGCCAAACTAGGCTTAAAGATGGAAAGCCGTTTTAAAGCAGACTATTACAAACATACACGGGTTGGGGGCTTTGAACCCGCCGATTTTGAAAAAATTAATTTGGTGGAGAGCCAGCCCACCCTCAAGCAGTTAATCAGCCAATGGGCAGAACGAACGCCATTTTTTGAAGCCTCGCTGTGGCAAGAGTATCAGAGCCAATTTACAGGCGAAAAAGGGGCTTATTTTTGGGAAGATTATCAGAAAATTTATAGCCAGAGCCTTTCGGATAAAGAGCAAAACCGGCTGGAGGGGCTGGAGCAGGTTTTCTTTAAACAGGGCCAAGGGGATTTTTCGGTGGCGGCCATGCGGGCGGTGCTGTTCATTAACCTGTACCGCAACCTGCCGATTTTTCATAACCCTTTTGACTTGCTGACCACTTTAATTAATATCGACGAGTTGCTTTCGCAATGGCGTTACCGGCACATGATGATGGTGCGGCGCATGATTGGCATGCGGGTTGGCACGGGCGGCACCAGCGGCGCGGGTTATTTAGAAGGCGCGTTGAGCCAGCATTATATTTATAAGGAATTAACCGAGGTGGCGACCTTTTTGGTAGAGCGCAGCCGCCTGCCTGAATTGCCCAAAGCGGTGAGAGAAAAAACCAGCTTTAACGGTTGAGTTAATTAATTAATCCACAAAGAACACGAAGAAAGACTTAAGCCAAACCATTCACCACGAAGGGCACGAAGGAACAGCTTAATTAAATGCTTTTCTTGGTGAACGCTTGCCCCCGTTCTTTTGTGGTCGGGGGTCGTGGACGCCTGCCCCCGTTTTATGTTCGGGGGTTCTAAAAACCAAAACCCTTTACCACAAAGAACACAAAGAGACACAACGAAAAGCTTAATTAATTGCATTTCTTGGTGGATAGCTTGATTAAAGGATCTAAAAACCAAAACCGTTCACCACAAAGGGCACGAAGAAACACGACGAACAACCTTAATTAATGTTTGTTCTTCTTAGTGCGCTTAGTGGACGCCTGCCCCCGTTTTATGGGGGTCGTGGTTAAAGGTTTTTAGCCGTTTATTTACCGAATCTTGAAGCCCAGGTGGTTGCCGACCACGCGCTCGCGCCCGGGGATGTACCAATCAATGGGCGAATTGACCACCTGCAAGCCCTGCCCGGGCCAATCGATGACGAGGGTAGAAGAGCCGCCGCCGTCTAATAAAATGGCATCGTCGCCGCCGTAGAAGAGCATTAATTCGGCGGTTTCGGCAATGGTCGCGCCTTCGCTATAAAACGGCTGACGACCATCCACCACAATGATGATTAAACGCCTGCCGGGGCCGTCTAACCCAATGGCGGTACGCGGCGCGGGGGAGATGTCGGTTAGGTCTTCGATCACATTGCGGTCTTGTACCAACCAGTGACTGCCAGAAATGGCATTGTAGACCCGCCGAATAGGCTTGCCAAAACGGGCTTCGTTTTGCTGATTAATAAATAGGGTAATGGCGTCTGGGTTTCTGGGACCGTAATACTTGCCCGCCGAAACCGCCAAACCGTTGGGCACAATCGGGTCTCCGGTGTGGGGATAGTAGTCGAACATGCTGTGCGACCACCAAGGGGTGAAGCCGTCGCCATTGACCGCGATTTGCAGGTTGTTTTGGGCGGCGAACTGCGAAGTGGTTTGACCGCGCAAAGGATACTCATCATCGCCTTTGACGGGCGGGGTGATGACGGTTTCGATATTTTTACAGGTTAAATCAATGGTCACAATGTGGGCAATCATGCGGCGCGGCTGGGTATGCACCCGCCGATAGTAGACCACACAGGGGTAAATTTCTTCGCGCATTTCGGCGGCGGTGGGGCGGCCCGCGAAATACAGGATGGGTACACCCAAAACACACAAGACCAAAACGACCAGCACAAACTTAATGATTCTCTTTTTGTTCATGCTGGTTATTCTACTTTTAATTAAGGCGACTGTAGATGAGTGTTTTTTAAGCAAAAAGCGCTATGAAAAGTTGTTAGAGCGCGCCATGCAGGCGGTTTT
>CAYOGW010000045.1:0-20133 GCA_964403635.1 uncultured Anaerolineaceae bacterium
TGGGGTAAGGCTTGGGTCTAGGGTTGCAGTCGCTGTGATAATGGATGTCGCTGTTGGGGGAACAGCAATCAGCGCTTGTTGAGTTGCTCCGAGCGTTGGAATAGCTGGTGCCGTTGCGGTCGGTGTGACCGTAGGAGCCCCTTCGGCAAAATAACCATATTCTTGGCTGATGCGTGCTTCAATTTCTTCATCTGAAACGGTTATGCCCATTTTATTTGCTTCTTGAACGATTAATCGTTCTGCTATCATGGTATCTAATACGCTTTTCCCAATGACTTCTGTATTGGTCAGTTTGCCAATAATTTCTTGAAGAATGGGGGCGAAATTGGGGTCTTGGGATGGATCTACCCCAAACACTTGCGCAATTTGCATGTAGTTTGTATATTGGCTGATTAATTGGGTGCGTTCAAGCTTGATACGTTTCTGGAAGTCACTTGCTTTAATCGCTTCACCATTAACTGTTGCAACATCTCGATAAGGGACGAGTACCGTTGAACCTAGAATGCCGAAGGTAACAATTCCAATCACTAAAACAATTACGCCAATAAAGATGTTTTGTACTATACGGGTTTGGCGATGCACAATGCTGGAGTGTGCTTCATGTCTCTTGTTTACGATTTTGTTTCGGTTTGCCATACTTAACTCACTTTAATAAGGTGCGGGGCATGGAGTTGTCCATGCCCCGAATTTGTTGTTATTCCAGCCCGGCGTGTACAAAGGGCAGGAGGGCAATCAGTCTGGCGCGTTTTACAGCGGCGGCTAAAGAGCGCTGATGTTTGGCGCAAGTGCCTGTTTGCCGGCGAGGGCGAATTTTGCCATCTTCAGTGACGTGACGACGAAGCATATCAACTGCTTTGTAATCAATCACAATGGATTTGTCGGCGCAAAACTGGCAGATTTTTGGTCGCGCAAAAAAGCGACGTTCTCCAGATTGGCCGGATTCTTCACGATTGTCATTCATGGAAGTCTTTCTCCGTAATTAATAAAATCTTTTAGAAAGGGAACTCATCTTCATCTGTTGATGATGGAGCGTTGAGTCCTTCGTCTGCCGCATCGGGCTGTGCTTGATGGTGATTTGAATCTTTTCTTTCACCAAGCATCATCATTTCTGATGCAACAATTTCTACACTGTTGTGTTTGTTGCCTTCTTTATCTTCCCATCGACGGGTTTGCAAGCGTCCTTCAATATAAACCTGCTGGCCTTTTACTAAGTATTGTTTACAAATCTCTGCTAAGTTGCCCCAAGCTACAATGTTAAACCATTCGGTTTCACTATGACGTTCACCGTCAACTGTATTCCAAGAGCGTCCTACTGCTACAGTATAAGTAGTAACAGGCCGACCCGATGGGGTATAGCGCATTTCAGGGTCTCGCCCTAGATGACCAATAATCATTACTTTGTTTAAGCCACGGCTCATGATTTCTCCTTGTTCAACAATATCGATAGGATATCAAGATTATTCAGCAACAGTTATCATGGAACGCAGGATCGATTCTTGGAATCGAAGCTTGCGTTCGAGTTCAGTGGTGGCACTGGCTGGTAATAATATGTTTAACAAAACATACTGCGCTTCACGTTGCTTATGAATAATGTAAGCCATCCGACGACGACCCCAAATATCCACTTTTTCAACGTTACCGCCAGCTTCAGTAACCCAGCCGCTCACCTTTTCAATTACGCCTTTAAAAGCATTTTCGTCTAGATCAGGGTGAATCACACATACGAGCTCATATTTACGCATACTTATGGAAACCTCCTTTCCATGGGTTTGCCCCAAGTCTACATCGTAGATGTGCTTGAGACGGAAAGCACCTGTTTTTTATCAGGCTTTCAGAACACAGCATTTTATCATAGAAAATGAAGTTATGCTCCGCCGTCACCGTAGTAAGATGGGTCCGTGGGTGTGCGACCGCTTGGGTCATGAACAAAAACCCAATCTCCTTCTTGCGCCCAATTAAACATCCATGCAGCATCCCCCACCGACATGTTTATGCAGCCATGGGATTGGGGATAGCCTAAGAAGGTTCTCCAATAAGCGGCATGAATGGCGCGGGCTTTGTCAAAATACATCGTGTAGGGTACATTTTCTAAGTAGTAAAAATCAGATTTGTCCGCTTCAAACGCACCGCTCATATCTTCAGTTATTTTTTTCTGATAGATTTGAAATAATCCAGGCTGGGTCCAAAACGGGTCAAGCCCACTGGCAATCATCGTTGCAAAAACGAGTTGGTTATTTTCATAAACCGCCAGAGTTTGTTCTGCTAAATTAATATCAATCCAGCGGTTATTTGTAACTCCAGCGGGAGGGGTGGTATTGGGTTGGACGACCCCCACAAACCGCCCTTCAATCCATTCATTTTTGCCAATTAAGTGCCATTCTATCCCTTCAACTTTAACAGTTTGATAAATTTGAACCAATGTATTTCGTTGAAGGATTTTAACGGCAGGTTTGTTATAAGCATAAAAGGGTTCATTGCGAACTTCTGTTTCCATTAGAATCCACCCAAATGCAGTTTCTGGTGTACTCAAAAATTCTAAGCCTTGAAATACAGGCACAGATACTCTGGTTCCTGCACCTGGAAACCATTCTCCGTTTGCGGTTTGGAAATAGGTTCCGCGATTGGTTTCGGTTACATTTGTATACGTTAAATAAATTAAATCACCCGGCCCAATTGGGCGAATTGGGTTTTGTTTTTCAATTGCAGCCTCTAAGCTAGAATAATAATTCGAAGAATATTCTGTGATTTTATAGTAAAGGTAAGGAACGTAATTTAAATTTGAATCAGGCGTTATGGCCTGTAGTGGTTTTTGCTCAAAGGATATGCCGCTATTCCAAATATTGTCAAAGGTAGATTCGGATTGATTGATGGGTAAACAATTGTAGCTAGAATAGAAATATTCATTTGCAGGGCAAAGTGTAGCGCCATCATCAGGCTCAGAAGAAGGAGAGCCTTGTGCTACAGCAGGGAAATTGCTCTGAAATAATAAAATAATTAATACGCCAAAGGGTATTAATTTAATTAATTTGTTCATTGTTTTCATTCCTTTGTCTCATATATAAAACGATTATACTCGGCTTGAATTTAGAGATTATTCTATAGAACTGCTAGATACTCTCATGCTATAATTATTTTGTTACTCTGCTTGACACATAGACATCGCTGTGCTAAATTATTTGCCATAAGGAAAGAACGAGATGTCCGTTGCGCAGAAGTTTGGCAAAGGACGTTATTCTTTTCTGAGGAGGAATGTTTTGTCTAAATCTCGTACACAACAGATGGTTGATCGTTTACGGCAATTGCAAGCATCTTCGCCTGACATAGAAGCATCTGCCATTGTTAGCGTAGATGGTTTAAGCATAGCATCTGCTTTACCTCAAGGTATTGAAGAAGACAGAGTCTCGGCCATGTCAGCTGCGATGTTATCTTTGGGCGAACGAATTTCAAGTGAATTGGGTCGTGGCACCTTGGAGCAAATTTATATCAAAGGTGAAAAAGGGTACGTTATTTTAATGTCTGTGGGTGAAGAAGCAGTCTTGACGTCCTTGGCTCGTGAGCAGGCGCGCATGGGTCTAATATTTTTAGATATGCGCCGAGCAACAGAAGATCTAGCGAAACTAATTTAAGGCGGAGAACAATATGAGTCCGATTCAGAAGACTGGTTTGTATTACCCGAATAAATTTGGCGTGCTTACCATTAATGCCTTAGAAGAAGTAATGGGCAAAAATGGTTTAAACGCCATTTTAAATTTAGCGGGATTAAATAATTATATCGATTCTCCCTTACCGGATAATTTGGAAAAAGGGTTTGATTTTGCTGAAATTGCAGCAATTAATCGCGCATTAGAAGAGATGTACGGCCCTCGCGGCGGACGTGGTTTAGCATTGCGTATTGGTCGTGCTTTGTTCGCTGACGGCTTGAAAAATTTTGGTGCTTTAGCAGGGGTTGGGGATTTAGCCTTTAAAGTATTGCCATTGCAAGCAAAATTACGCATCGGTATTCCTTCGATGGCGAAAATTTTCTCGCAGATTAGTGATCAGCACAGCACAGTAGAAGAACGTGAAAACGAAATTATCTATACAATTCATAAATGTTCTGAATGTACTGCTCGCACCGGCATGGACAAGCCGATTTGTTTTATAGCCGTTGGTCTTTTGCAAGAAGCCCTTAAATGGGTATCTGGTGGTAATGAATTTCGCGTTAATGAATCGAAATGCGTAAGCATGGGTGATCCAGTTTGCGAATTTATTATCCAAAAGGAACCCATCGCTTAACCATTGAGGCTAAAGTGGCTGAACCTACCCATAAAATATTAATTGTTGAAGATGATTTAGATGTAGCGGATATGCTCACTGCATATTTTCGCGTGCAAAGTTATGATGTTTTTACTGTTAATTGGGGCGAGGATGGGGTGCGGGCTGCGACAACATCAAGACCAGATTTAATTATTTTGGATATTCGTTTGCCTGATATTGATGGTTATGAAGTGGCGCGAAGGCTACGTTCTGACCGAAAAACATCTGGAATCCCAATTATTTTCCTTACCGAAAAACGAGACCGTGCAGATAAATTGCAAGGGTTAGAACTTGGCGCGGATGATTATATTACCAAGCCGTTTGATGTCCAGGAATTGCGATTGCGTGTTCGCAATGCTTTAAGGCGTGCTACTCAAGATACATTAACTAACCCAGTAACCAGTTTGCCAGAGGGCGCATTGGTTGACGAAAAGATTAATGCGATTCTTCAACAAGCAGGCAAAGCAATATTGCTTATTTCCTTAACAAATATTGATCAATTTCGCGAAAATTATGGGTTTGTTGCATCTGACGATGTGATGCGTGCAGTAAGTTTGATGTTACAAAATGTGCTGAGAGAATTATCACTCACCAGCGAATTTCTTGGTCATTTAGATTCTTCAGATTTTGTCGTAATCCTGCCTTCTGTAAAAGAGAGTGATTTGGTAGAAGAACGGGTTCGATTAAGGTTAGAGCAATCTTTAGATTATTTTTATCCAATTAAAGATCGAGAACAAGCATCTGCACAAGCTACACGTTTGGCTGTTTCTACTAATAAATTAATTATCGGCAAACAAACCTTAGATTCTGTTGCTGATGTTCGTGCGGAGTTGTTTAAGCGGAGAAAGTAGGATTTTTGCGAGTTACAGTAATTATTCCAACTTATAACGAAGCGGAGAACCTGCCCAAACTGGTCTCCGCTTTATTTGCGCTTCCAACTCAAAATTTAAATTTATTAATTGTTGATGATGCAAGCCCAGACGGTACAGGTGAACTGGCAGATGCCTTAAGTTTGCAATATTCTGGGCGAATTACTGTTTTAAAAAGAAAAGGAAAGTTAGGGTTGCGTACCGCTTATTTAGAAGGATTTTCTGTTGCAATCAATGCTGGCGCGGAAGCGGTTGGTCAGATGGATGCAGATTTTTCACATGACCCAAACAAACTTATTGAAATGATTCAAGCATTAAATGATGGAGCCGATGTGGCATTAGGTTCTCGCTATGTCAACGGTGGCGGAGTGGATACGAATTGGCCGCTTTGGCGAAAGTGGTTGAGTGCATTTGGAAATTTTTATGCAAGAATGATATTGCAATTTGATTTAAAGGATGTAACAACAGGTTATCGCTTGTGGAAAACCGAAGTAATGCAATCTATGCCATTGGATCGCATTCAATCGACTGGTTATATATTTCTGGTTGAGATGGCTTATATGGCTTGGTGTCTTAAATTTAAGTTTGCCCAAATTCCCATCTATTTTCCAGATAGGAAATTAGGTAAGTCAAAAATGTCTTTAGGAATCCAGATAGAAGCTGCTTTTCGAATTTGGCAAGTATTGTGGAATTATCGGGACTTGCGGCAGGCTGGAATAGCCGCTCGAAAGAAAATATAAAGAGCTGGGCTTACAAACCCAGCTCTTTATATTTATTAATTAAATTAATCCAATCATCAATTGAGAGCGTTTCTGCCCGCCGTTGTGGATTAATATTGCTTTCATTGAGCAGGTTTTCGGTTTGTATTGGTGAAAGTCGCAATCCAGCAGAAAGGCTGTTGCGCAAGGTTTTTCTTTTTTGGCTGAAACCAGCTTTAGCCAATTGAAAAAATAATTTGACATCCTCAGATGGAAGGGTTGGTTGGGTGTTTATGTCGACTCGAATTACTGCTGAGTCAACTTTCGGTATCGGGTAAAAGGCATGGGCTGGGAGAGTAGCGGCAATGGTTGGCATCCCATAAATTTGAATGCTTAAGGCCAGAAGGCTCATTTGCCCAGGCTTTGCACAAATCCGTTCCGCGATTTCTTTCTGAACAGTTAAAACAATGCGGCGTGGTCTAGGGTTAGATTCTAATAAATGCCGAAATATTGCCGATGTGATGTAATAAGGAACATTGGCGACGACGAGATAGCCGTCTGGGTTTTCTAGATTGGTTGGTGAAAAATCGAGAATGTCACCATGGATGATCTTAATGTTTGACCAAGGTTGTAGCGTTTCTTTTAATACAGGAATTAAATGATTATCCAGTTCTACGGCGGTAACAAATTTTGCTGATTCGGCTAAATAACGAGTTAAGCTGCCAAGCCCCGGGCCAATTTCTAAAATAGAATCGGATGGTTGGATTTCAGCTGTTTTGACAATATTCATCAAGACATCTGGATCTTCTAAAAAGTTTTGCCCAAGCCCTTTGCTGGGGCGCAGGTGATATTTTTGGAGCAGTTCGGCAGTGTGGATGGGCGGGATGTTGTTCATGGGCAGCTAAAACCTGTAGAGTTGCTATTGTTGGGGTCTGGGGTGGTTAATGCGGCGAGGTTTGTTGTTGGCCAAATGCCCAATTGAAAAGATTGAACAAAGAGACCTAGCGTTTGAAAATCGGCTTCGTAAATGAATACTTCTTTTTCAACCCCTTTATCATAAGTGCGTGTTGCGTGTAATAATTCTGGAGGAAATTCTGCAAAAATAATATTTTTTGACTCAATTAGTGGAGCCAAACATGCCAATTGAGTTAATTGTTCAGGTGACAAATCGGTTTGAACAGCACCTTCAAAAGATTGGATAATTTCAGGCGTGCGGGCAAGGTTATAAGGGTTCAACAAGGCGTCTTTGATTCCACATAAAATAATATTTTGTTGGTCGGTTCTTTCGTAACCGCTATATTTGCGGATGCGCGCCAGCATTAAAGCCGATTTTCCGTTTAGATGCTGCGGGCCATATTTAAAAAATAAATCCATTCGGTCTGGTTGGTCGGGCGCGCGCCCGTCTATGTTATGGGGCAGGTACACATCTAGCCCGCCTAAGGCATCTACAAAATGCACAAAGGTGTTCATGTTGGCGGCAATATAATGGTCGGGTCGTGCACCAAAATTAAGTTCTAATGTTCTGGCAAGTAAGCCCGGGCCTTCGCCCGCGCCAGAATAATATCCCATCCCCGGGTTGCCATACAAATAAGACTGATTAATTTTCCCATGTGTAATGCCATGTTTAGGGTCTAATTCTGGAATTTCAACCCACAGATCTCTCGGGAATTCTAAAACAGTGATGCGCGGCGTACCAAAATCTACCCGAACAAGACGAATTACATCCGCTAAACCATACAAATAGCCCTTTGAGCGTGTATCTGAGCCGATGGCGAGTATAGTCATCACTGCGGGTCCGCCACACTTAGGAGTTAAATCTTGCTCAAGTACAATCGGCGTTAAGGTGGATTGTCCGGGGATGAGTGTGTTCGTAGCTGCGGCAGGTGGTACACGCGTTTCGCTTGCCAATGGTAAGTGAGCTGAAGTAGGCAAGCCCATGCTTGGACCGAGCGGAGACTGCCAAAAGGTGGTAAATCGTGCCGCAACCGCGGCCCATAAACCAACAGCAATCAGAGTTAAAACAATAAAAAGCCAACGTTCTGCGCGTGACATTTATTCCAACACGTACGGGATGACATCTGGAACAGGGGATAAAAAGTAAACCGTTACCCAGCCGCTCCACGGTTGATAGTTTTCATCGCTATATCCTAAATCAATCCAGGGGCGACGATCAGGAAACCCACCGCCCACATCCGCAATGACAGCCGTTCCGTAACCGGGAACATAGACTTGTAAACCACCCAGTTGAATGTACCAATCATGATACATGGCTACAACCCCTTGCTTTACAGGCAGCCCGCTAGATGTGCCAGTAAAGCACCGCCCAGGCACGCCAGAACGGCATGGCGAGTAAGATGTAGCATACATTTGTATCGCCCGCCAATAGGTAATGGTTTGTCCGCCAATGTCCAGCGTTTTTTCCACAACCCGCGTGCCATAACCCACAATCCGGTCTTGCGGCGGGCGAATAATGCTTTCTTCCTCAATCACTTGGCTTACTTGTTCCCCGTTTTCAAAGCGGGTTCGCACTCGGCTAACAGCCAGCCCGGGCTCTCCAATTTGCAAGAGATTTTCTTGGTCGAGTTCCAACTCCGCCGAAGCAACATATTGTGATTCAAAAGGCAGGCTAGATTGTAAAAGTGAAACACTTTCAGTGATGCGATTAATTTCAATCGTTCCATTTGGGGGGACAGAAGCGGTCTCAGCCGGTAGGCTTGCATCCAGACCAATTAATGGAATCCCAGCTGATGCCAACGCCTCCCCAATTTGAGCGCCAGAACTTCTCACCGTTAAATCAGCTCCATCTACACGGAAATTAATTAATTGGGATGGATTAAACTGAATGGTTTGAAGCCCATTAAGGGGTAGCCCGCTGGCTGGTGCCGAAAAATCTGCCATGTAAAGTTGAAACCCGCTCTGGCGGAGCGCTTCCGCGGTTGTCCATCCCGAAAAATAAATAGATTGCTGACCGCTTGGCGTTTTAATTAATATAGGGCTTGCGCGGCGAATTTGCAAAATATTTTTTTGATTTAATTGAAAATTGGCTTCAGTATGAGTGGGAATTCCATTTAAAAATAAACGATCTTCTGGAATAAGCAAAATATCTTGTTCGTCAATAAAGCCACCGACTGTTGGTTGGGCAGTTTGAACAGTGGTGATGTGTTCGCCATCCACTAGTGTAATAGAGAGCGTATTAAGTTGTTGCGGCCCAGCAGAGACCAGCAATAAAGCAGCCGCGGTTAGCCAATAAATAGGTTTCATAAATTTAATTTTAACGCAGGTTTTTAACCATATTTTTGCTGCAAATAACTTTTTAATTGCTCTAGCCCTTCTTTGTAACGAATAACCGGTTTGTAGCCTAAATCTTTTTGGGCACGGGTAACGGGCTGCCGTGTCGCAAAACCAACCAAGTTATACGATTCGTAATTAAGCGGTGGGCGAGATTTGGTTGGTAAAACCTTCCATAATGGTTCAATGATAGCAACGAGAATTTGAGCCAAGACTCGCGGAATGGGTTTTGGTTGTGGCGAGTGGGTGAGTGTGGCAAGGTCCTGAAAATATTGTTTCCAAGTGATGCCTTCTATGTCTGCTACATTGTAGGACTTTCCAACAGCGGCTGGGTTACTGGCGGCTAACATTAACATTTCTACTACATTATCAATATGAACTAATCCGGCGGTAAAGTTGCCGCCATCCATTAAAGAGGGGGTTCCTCGTCTAAGTTCAGCTACGACTGCATCTACCCATAACTTAGAGCCTGGTCCCCAAACATTGCTTGGGCGTACTGTGACGAGTTCTAAACCAGTTTCTTTGGCAATTTTCCAAGCCGTTTTTTCTTGTTGTTGTTTGGCATTGCTATAAAGCCCGCATGGGTTGCCCCATGCTAACTCTTCGTTTAATTCGTGGGTTTGAATTTTGTCTCCGTAAACCGTGACACTAGAAATTAAAATAACCTTTGCCTTTTGTTGTGCCGCTGCCATTAATACATTTTGGGTGCCATCAATGGTCACCGCTTCAAACCACTCTTTTGGGCCAAAATCTTGCACTACTGCCGCAGAGTGAAACACGGTGCCAATGCCTTGCATGGCTTTTTCCACTGAGGCTTTGTCTGTCACATCTCCTTCAGCAATTTCAACATTTGGCCAATTGGCAAGGTGTTTTTCGCTGGGTAAAACAAAAGCGCGAACTTGATGTCCTTCTTTTAATAATCTTTTAATTAATGCGCTGCCAATAAAACCAGTTGCGCCAGTAACAAGAATGGGGTTTTTCATTGTTGATTTCTCCAACGTAATTTTCTAGTAGTTTAATCGATTCTTTGGATTAAATAATAAGATTGTATTAACAATCCTTTCCTTGTTCTTGATAGAAAACCAACTCTGCGTGATAATCAAAAATAAAAAGTAGGAGTTTATAAAATGAAAATAAAAGGGTTACAGGTTTTGTTATTAATTTTGGTGTTGGCTATAACCGGTTGTT
This sequence comes from uncultured Anaerolineaceae bacterium, assembly GCA_964403635.1. Taxonomy (GTDB): domain Bacteria; phylum Chloroflexota; class Anaerolineae; order Anaerolineales; family Villigracilaceae; genus JANJTV01. The sequence goes on from CAYOGW010000045.1 coordinate 10,340, forward strand.
CTGGAGCAAATGCCAGCGCAGGCGCTACCAAATTAAACGTAAATATGACTGAGTTTATGTTTGAACCAACAGATTACACCATCCCCGCCGGGCAAGAAATTACGATTAAGTTAACCAATGACGGCGCGATTATGCACGAATTCGTTATCCTTAAAAAGGGAACAGAGATTACAGTGCCTTTTAATGAAGATGACGAAGACAAAGTCTATTGGGAGCATGAGTTAGAAGCAGGGCAGTCTGCTACCGTTACATTTATGGCTCCAACAGAACCTGGTGAATATCAAATTATTTGTGGAATTTCTGGACACATGGAAGCCGGGATGGTTTCAAATTTAGTCGTTGTTCCTTAATGCATGCCTGAGATTATTACCAGTTCGGCAAACCCGTTAATTAAGCAAGCCCGTTCTCTTCATCAAAAAAAAGCCAGAGACGAAAGCGGTCTTTTTTTGGTAGAAGGTATTTTGCATGTGGGTGAAGCGTTTGAAGCAGGAAGCAATATTGATGCGATCTTATATTGTCAAGAATTATTAACCAGTGATTTTGCGCAACAGTTAATTAAAAAAGCCGCGCTTAATGGGGTTAATTGCCAGCCAGTTTCTGTTAATGCCTTTGAAAGTTTGTCTGGTAAAGAAAACCCGCAAGGCATCGCGGCAATTGTTCAACAAAAGCGTGTTCAGTTAGAGCAGTTAGAAATTGAGCATAACAACTTGTGGGTTGCCGCTGTCACGCCGCAAGACCCCGGGAACATTGGCGCTATTCTGCGAAGTATTGACGCGGTTGGCGCAGATGGATTAATTTTAGTGGATGGCGGCGTGGATGTATTTCACCCATCCGCTGTGCGAGCCAGTATGGGCACTCATTTTTGGAAGCCCATTGTTCAAACTTCTTTTGCTCAGTTACTGGCTTGGGTTAAGCAAAACCAGTTGACCTTAATCGGCACCTCTGCGCGCGGGAGTGTAGATTATTTAAATTTATCCGTTGAAATGAAACCGACTGTGCTCTTGTTAGGCAGTGAACAAAAAGGGCTTTCGCAAGACCAGCTTTCAGCTTGTGACCAGTTGGTTCGTTTGCCGATGAAGGGTCGGGTGAGTTCGCTTAATTTGGCTGTGGCGGCGGGAATATTGCTTTATCGGTTATCCGATTTATTAGGTGAAAGAAAATAAAAAAACTGCCGAAACCGGCAGTTTTTTTATTGGTTTATTTAATTAAATGTCATCTTCGTCATCATCTTGCCAAGTGTCATCCTCGTCGTCCCCATCTGTTTCTTCCCATTCTTCCTGTTCGTCCTCGTCCCAATCTTCTTCTTTGCTGGCATCATCGATTGGGCTGAAGGTTGCACAGCCGGTGTCTGGGTCAATTTCTACAGCGGCGGCACTGCAGTAACCGTCATCAACAAAAACACAATCTGTATAGTGGCATCGAATACGTGGCATAGGTTTTTCCTCCTAAGAAACGGGTTGGCGCACAAGCCGAATAATAGCAAGTGCAAATAAGAAAATCATAGCAATTTGTGAAGTTAAGCAAAATGGACACAGCGCTTTAATTTCGAAAAACTCTAAATAAATTAAATAGGCATTAAAGACGAAGCCTGTCATCCCTAACCCAAAAATTAATAAAGTTGCGTTTTGTTTGAAAAAGTTGAAACGAGTCTCAAGAAACAAGCAAATTAAAATGGCTAAATATCCCATAACACCAATGGCTGCAACCGGAATGCCATAGACTTCGGAATATGGGCTGGCGTTAACAGTGGAACAATCGCCGCTGCCGAGGCACATGTTATCGTTTGAAGTCAGCTTATAAATGGTCATATAAATGGCAACCGCCAAGCCAATAAGACCTAAAACTACCGAAGCCCAATACAATTTTTTGTCCATTTGTTATCCTGTCAGCCAAGCTTCAACCTGCGAGCCAAGCGCGAGCGATTTTACCCCAGAGGGGATAATCAGTAAAGCGTTTGCTTGTACCAAAGAAAATAAATTACCGGAGCCTTGGTGACCTGTTAAGCGGGCGTGATGTTTTCCATCGACCATTTGAAGCGTAGCACGGAGATAGCTTTCACGACCATCTGATTCAATGGCTTCGTCTAGAATCGCATTCACCACAAGTTTTTCTTCCGTTTTGATGCCAAGTAAGTGTTTTAAAGCGGGTCGCACAAAAACTTGAAAGCCAATAAAAGCTGAAACAGGGTTACCGGGCAAACCAAAAAATGGAATATTTTTATAATGCCCGAAAGCCAATGGTTTGCCTGGGCGCATATTCACTTTCCAAAAATTAAGTTGCCCTTGGCTCTCGATGGCTTCTCGAACAAAGTCAAATGCGCCAACCGAAACGCCAGCCGACGATAAAATTACATCCGCATTTAATTGAACGGCTTGCTCTAGTTTTTGGATTAATTCCGTTTTGGTATCTTTGGCGACACCTAAGCGAATAACCTGACAGCCAATTTGTTCGGCTAAGGCTGCCAATGCAAAGGTGTTTGAATCGTAAATTTTTCCGGGAGAAATGGGCTGTCCGGGGGCTAGGATTTCATCTCCGCTGGAGAGTATGGCTACCTTTGGCTGTTGAAATACAGGGACATCAGCAAAGCCTAGCATCGCAAGTAAGCCAATGTCTTGCGGTCTTAGGGCTTTTCCGTAGGATAGAACCAAAGTGTTGGGGGTTAGGTCTGCTCCGCGTTGGCGAATGTTTTCTAGAGTTGAAACAGTTTTTAGAATGGTAATGGTTGCTGGGGCAGGGCTTCCGGCATCTCGTACGCCGTCTGCTGTGTCTTCTACCATGATGACGGCAGTGGCCCCTTGGGGCAATACTGCGCCGGTCATAATTCTTGCAGCTTGCCCTTTTTGAATGGTTAAATGGGGAGAAACACCAGCGGGAATATCCTCGATGACGGTAAGCGTTGCAGGCGTGCGCTGACTGTCTTCCGCTTGGATGGCGTAGCCGTCTACTGATGAGTTATCAAAGGGCGGCATAAAGTGCGGGGCAAGGATATCACGGGCTAATATACGCCCTAACGCTTTTTCAAGAGAGATTTGTTGGATGGGCGTGCTGTTTTGAAAGTGGGAAAGGATTTCTTCTTTTGCTTCTCGTACGCTGCGCATAATGGGTTTCCTTGGCTTGGAAAAGCGCCGAGATTATATCTCAGTTTGAGTTAATTAACCGGCTTTAAATCGCTGCGCTTCAAGCACGTTGGGTAGGTTTTCGATACGCTTAAGGATGCGGCTAAGTTGAACGATATTACGAATTTCAATTTCGATGCGAATGTTGGCAATATCGGCTTTGGCTGAATCTTGTTTTACTTTAACGCCGACATCAATAATATTGATATTTTCGCTGTTAAGTAAAGTGGAAATATCGCCCATTAAACCTTGGCGGTCGAAGGCAATTACTCGAATGGGTACAGGGTAGGTGCGAATGGCTTCTCCCCAAGAAAGTTGAACCATGCGGTCACGTTCTTTGTGGCGGAGCATGTTGGGGCAATCTTGCCGGTGAATGGATGCGCCGCGACCACGGGTGATATAGCCGATGATTGGGTCTCCGGGCGTTGGGTTACAACATTTTGAAATGGTAGTGAGTATGCCTTTTAAGCCAACAACGGCTACGGCATCTGTTGCGGTGGTGGTGCTTTTGGGGGCAGATGGCACAATTTCGTCTAGCGGCAGTTCTTCTTCGGAAATCATGCTGACGACTTTGCTTATGGCAATATCACCGGTACCAATGGCAACAAATAAGTCTTCGGGATGTTTAAAATTGAGACTGCGAGCTAGGTTTTCGAGATTAATTTCTCCGGCAGCGAGGCGTTGAAATTCTTTTTCTAGTAGTTCGCGACCTTGGGTTAGGTTTTGTTCTCGGTCTTGTTTTTTAAACCAGACTTTAATTTTTGAGCGGGCGCTTTGGGTTTTGACCAAACCGAGGCTGTCGTTAAGCCAATCTCGGCTGGGGCCGCCTTGTTTGGTGGTGAGAATTTGAACACTTTCACCTGTTTTTAAGGCGTAATCCAATGAGACTAATTTTCCTTCTACTTTTGCGCCGCGACAACGGTGACCGATATCGGTGTGTACACGGTAGGCAAAATCGATAGGGGTGGAGCCGCCGGGTAAGTCGATAATGTCGCCGCGCGGAGTAAATACATAAACACGGTCTTGGAAGACGTCACTCTTCATGCTTTCTACAAATTCTTGGGCGTCTTCTACTTCCTGGCGCCATTCCATTAACGAACGAAGCCATTGGATATGTTTTTCGTATTTTTGGTCTTGTTTTGTGTCTTCTTTGTAGCGCCAGTGAGCCGCAATACCAAATTCCGCATTATTGTGCATTTCATGCGTTCGTATTTGTACTTCAAGGGGGAAGCCGTCATCATAGCGGACGGCGGTATGTAACGACTGGTAAAAATTGTCTTTTGGAGAAGCGATGTAATCATCAAATTCGCCTGGGATGGGGCGCCAATGGGTATGAATAATGCCAAGCGCCGAATAACAGGCTGGAATATCATTTACAAAAACGCGCATGGCGCGAATATCATTTACGCCATTAAAGTCTTTGTGCTTCTTTTCCATTTTTTTGTAGATGGAATAGATGTGTTTGGGTCGGCCGGTAACTTCGGCTTTAATCCCTGCTTGGTTAAGTAAATCTTGCAGGCGGGCGCTGATTTGTTCAATTTGTGCTTCTCGAACAGAGCGTCGTTCAGAAATCTGTTCGGCAATTTCGCGATATTTTTCAGGGTTTACATAGCGAAAAGCCAGATCTTCTAACTCCCATTTCATTTGCCAAATACCCAAGCGATTGGCAAGCGGGGCAAAAATATCTAATGTTTCTTGTGCAATGCGGCGTTGTTTGGCTGGTTTGGTAAAGCCAAGTGTGCGAATATTGTGCAGACGATCTGCCAATTTAATTAATACCACCCGAATGTCATCATTCATGGCTAAGAAGGTTTTTCTTAACGCTTCAATGGCTAATTTTTGTTTTTTTATCGATTGTTGTTCAGGTGTGGCTTTTTCATCATCTTCTAAATCATCTTCGGGAGTAAGGTCACTGCGAGAGACACGCGGCAATTTGTCTAATTTGGTGACACCATCTACCAGTTGTGCGGTTGTTTCTCCAAATTGGTTGCGGATATCTTGAATGGTTAATGGGGTATCTTCGACGGTATCATGTAATAACCCTGCTGATACGACATCCACCGGCATATTCATCTCTGCCAAAATAATTGCAACGGCTACACAATGGTGAATATATGGTTCTCCCGAAGCACGTGTTTGCCCGTCGTGGGCAGTTAACGCCACCTCGTAGGCACGTTGAATTGTATCTTTATCAAATGGAGAATAGTAGCTGGGTAATTTCTTTAATAGTTGCTCAATAACATCTGCATTGGTTTTGCTTTTCATCACAACCACCTTTGTGCTGATATTGTATATCAATGAGCAAGATTGTCAAACGAATGGATTTAAAGCCTTGTATAATAGCCGTATGGTCGTTAATAATGTCACCCGTTTTTTAGATGCAAATGATATTAAATATCAAGCCTTCGAAACCCCAGCCGAAAAGCTAGGAGCCGAAGAAACAGCCCGCCTTTTAGATGTTCCTGAAGCGTGGGTATTCAAAACCATTGTGGTGTTACGAGACCACGGAAAGCCTATTTTAGCTTTGGTATCGGCCTCAGCGGAGGTAGACCTGAAGAAATTGGCAGCCGTTCTAAAGGAGAAGAAAGTTCACCTTGCCAGCCAACTGCAAGCCGAAGTGCAGACTGGCTTATTAACCGGCGGAATTTCTCCATTGGCATTAATAAATAAAGGGTTTCAAGTAATTATTGATGAGTCGGCTCAGGGTTTTAATCGCATTCATGTTTCTGGCGGGCAGCGGGGGTTAAATATTGCCATTAACGCCAAAGATTTAGCAAGGTTAACCAAAGCTCGTTTTGCTCCTATTGCAAAACCCATTAATTAAAAAAAGCCTGAAATTCAGGCTTTTTTTAATTAAGCATCAAAAGATACAACCGCTTCGTTATTAATAAAAAGATGATACCGCCCAGTCGGGAAACTTCCAAGCGGGATATTAATTTGGAAGGGTTCTAGCACTTGGACACATATTGTATTGGGGTCAACCACAGTATAAAGTTCAATATCAATTCGGTTATCGGCGTTGGGGGGCGAAACAATCGCCCGGATTTGGTGGCAGGGAGTAGGCAGTGAGCCTTCAAGATTAAATACAAATTGAAGCGGGAAACTTTCTAACACAAGCATGTCAAAACTTTCCACAAAGGCTTCGCCGCGCAGCAATTGGTCGTCACCGGCTTGGGGGGCATAGGTGGGCGGCTGGTTGGCAGAAGGGGTTTCGCTGTTGGTTGAGCTGTCTGGTGCGCTCGCGGTTGTGCAGCCTGAAAGAAGCAGACAAAAAATTAAACAGTGAATCAAAAATGTTTTCATTGCAATTACTCCTGTTGTTTATAAGACGCTCAGGACGCGTTAAAGTTCCTAGTCATTCAATTCAAAAATTTTGTTGGGGTTTGCTTTGCTAAAATAAACACGGTAAGCTGCGCTTTCGTTTAGTAAATAATGAAGGGTAGATTGCCACTGGCTGCGAACGGATTCGTTAAAACCAGCTTGAGAGAAAGTTAAAGAGATTTCTCCGTTTTGAGACTCACTCACCCCAAGTTTTCCATCTGCTTCCAGCCACATGATTCCTGCTCGTACGGCACCTTCGGTTTGGGCGCTGGCCGCCGCCAGTTCTGTCATATTCACTTGTCCACCGCGGTTATTAATCACAAATTTGCATAAGCCAACCAAACGCTCTAAGAATAATTTTGGTTCATTGGCAGTTGGCTTGGCAGAAAATATAATTACTTTTTTGGGTTTTGTTTTTAACAAAACATCACGTAAGACCTGAGCAGATGGCGGAGCGCTGTAAATAATTAAAGTGGAGCAAGGCGTTAATTCGTGGCGGCTCAGCCCCGAAACAGTAGATTTGTGTTCGGCTTCGCTCCAAATTTGTGCCGATCCTTCTTTTAAATAGCTTTTAATTTCTTTATCGCTTACTGGTTGGTTTCGCAAATCAATTACTTGAAGTTTTTTGCTTTTAATTTCTATGCTTTCGCGCTGAATAGGTCTTGAGTCAACAAGTTCTAGAGAAACTTGTTTTTGACCTTTGTAATCGCTAGAGCGTAATCGATAGGCTAAATCAAATCCATCTTCAGGCAATTCTTCATTTGCGCCGCCCCACCATAGAACTGTTTGTATGTTGCGATTCGAGTCTTCTACTTCTAGGCGTAGGTGTTCTCTGTTTTTGCCAATTGGTTGTTTGTTAATTAATTTTAAGTTTGCAGTAGCAAAGGTTAGGCTTTCGTTTCCGGGTCCAAAGGGTGCCAATTGCTCTAGTTGATTAACCAAAGAAGGAGTTATTTCTTCAAAGTTAATAAATGTGTCAATATTAATTTCAGCCTCTATTTGAGTTTTACCAAGCTGCTGCTCTACCGATTTAGCAAGTTCTTTGCGAAATTCGGTTAGATTGTCGGCGGGTAAACCTAAGCCCGCCGCCATAGGATGCCCGCCAAAGTTGGTTAAAAGATGCTGGCTGGCTCGAATCGCTTCGGTGATGTGCAAGCCATCTATAGAGCGGGCAGAGCCGCGTAAGCCTTGTTCTGGCTCGCCAGTGAGAAGGATAGCGGGTTTGTGATAGCGCTCTACTAACCGGCTGGCGGCAATGCCTACAATGCCGCCAGGCCAATGGGGATGGTGCAATATGATGATTGGCTGGGTTAATAAGCCGGGGTCTGAACGAAGTTGCGCTTCGGCTGCGGAAGTAACTTGTTCTAACAGCAGTTTACGCTGCGCGTTGAGGCCTTCTAGTTTTGCGGCTAATACTTTTGCTCGCGTCATATCAGCTGTAGATAATAATTCTACGGCGGGGTTGGCGTCTTCTAATCGTCCGAGCGCATTTAATCGAGGACCCAAAGTAAAGCCAATATGCCCTTCGTTGATGTGGGCCGGATTTAAATTAGCAAATTCATACATGGCTTTTAAGCCTGCCCGCTGTGTGATTTTTAATTGCTGCAATCCTTTTTGAACCAAGTAACGGGTGTCTTGAGTGAGGATGGCTAAATCGGCTACCAAACCTAGCGCAACCAAATCTAATAGCTCTTCAGGATTAAAATTTAATTCTTGAAACAGGTGGCTTAGCCCTTCGGCCATTTTATAAGCCACACCTACGCCTGCTAAACCGCTTAGCGGGTGATTGGCGGGCAGCATTTTCGGGTTGGTGATGGCCGCCGCCCGCGGAAGCTTTTCTGGCAGGTCGTGGTGGTCTGTAATGACCATATCTACACCGCGCGAGGCAGCATAGTCAACAGCTTCATGGGCTGAAATGCCAGTATCGCAGGTGACAATACATTGCACACCAGAATTAATTAATTCTTTTAATTTGGGTAGGTGAACGCCATGGCTTTCACGGGCACGAACCGGTATATAGTATTGAGTGTTGCCGCCCAACTGTTGAATAGTTTGAAATAATACTGTTGTGGAAGTTTGACCGTCTACATCAAAATCTCCCCAAACGCAGATGCGTTCTTTTTTGCGAATTGCGGTGCTCACTCGCTCTAGAGCTGAATCCATGCCGGGTAGCGCGGAAGGCGGTTGGGGCGTGTACAGATTCGGGTCCAGAAAAGCGTGAGCGGAAACCAAATCGTTCATCCCTTGTCGTTGTAATACCTGTTGTACAAGCGGATGAAACTCAGATTGATTTAATTTTTGTGCGGGCTGAATGTTCCAGCGGGTCATGGAAAGAGCGCGCCTTGGGTAGCCCCATGAGAGGTGGTTTCGTCATAAAGCCGGTCTGCTTGCCGAATTTGTTCTAGAATATTCTGGGCGCTCTGGTCGGCGGTGAGGCAGGTGGCGTTTTGAATGGCGGTCAAAACTTGGGGATAGTAAGAAAGGATATTATCGACATGACCTTGCTCGTGGAAAGCCAGATTGCTAATGTACAGATTCCATTTTTGAACCAAGTTGGGGTCTGGGTTGTTTGGCGCGTTCCAGCGCGGCAGGGTTAGGTCGATGGTTAAGCCGGTTTCGGCAGTGGATAAATCACAGTTTTCGGTGCCGTAGCCGGGCCAATTCCAAGAAATGTACCAGTTTGTTACCGCATCAAAGCGTTGATAATTGTCATCTAAAGGACCAAACTCGTTCATTTGTTGGCGTAGGTCTTGCTCGGTGTTTCCGTTAATTTCGTAATAATGGATAGCGGCATTGGTAATGTTGACATTTTGAATCACTTTTTCTGGTGTTGCTGCAAGCGGCGGGTTTTCGGTTGGAGCTGGCTCATCCTGAGCTTGAATCACCGGCCCTGAGAAGAGGCGGCAGGCGAGACTGGTGCTTATAAAAAGAATTAAAAATAAAGAATTAGGTTTGGGCATATTAAAATTCGATTTCGTTAATTTGTTCAAAATTAATTTCAATTGCTGTTTCAGTTTCGGCTTCAACTTCTGCATCTTGCCAATTTCCGGCAGTTTTGCCGCGACTGCAGTAAGAGCGGTAACCACAATAGGCGCATTTTTTTTCGTCAGTGGTTAAAGGAAAGCTATCTCTTGTATTAATTTCGACGCTTAGTTTTTCTAAAAGCTCTTGGTCTTTTTTAAATAAAGCCTGGCTGTAAGAGAATTTAGCCGGTTCTTGGGGAAAGTCTGTGTACCAATAGACCATTTGAACGGATTCGGGTTTAATCGGCTTTCCTTCGTTTAAATGGCTGGCAGCGCTTGCCACTAAATAGGAATAGACTCTGGTCTGTAGTCTACTTATCATCCATTCGTTTTT
>CAYOGW010000046.1:0-18370 GCA_964403635.1 uncultured Anaerolineaceae bacterium
GGATGCTCAATCTCACCCGCCATAAAGCGTACCGGGTCGCCTTCAAACGCTCGTAAACAGCCTTTGGTACAAAAATAAACTTCTTTCCCTTCAAAAATAGCTTTCGGGAATTGGCTCGGGTCTTTAATTTTGCCGCCGCAAGCGGTTAATAACGGCGGAGTTTCTGGTTGAGTAGGGTTCATTTTAATATCTCTTGAATAGCCCTTTGCAAGACAACATCTTCTTTTGAGAATAAATTCTCTTCGGTCATGGGGATTTGGATGGTCAGCGGAACGCCGGTGCCTTCCAAAAATAAACTACCATCGGGGTTAACAAAGCGTCCGGTAGGCACGGTTAATTCTATACCGGCGGGTAGTTTAAAGCTGCCGCGCGCGGTTTCGGCTTCTACACCAGCGGTGGGGGTGAACCCAATCACTTGAATGCCGTTTAATTGGCTAAAGCCATATGATTCTAACTCGCAGGCGCTGTAGCAATTTTGACCTACCAATAACACCATTTTATTAAAGTGATATTGGTTTTCGTTTGCCCAAAATTCTAAGGCTTCGCCATCATTTTCAAATTGACCACTGATTTCATTAAAGTACTGTAATTGACCCAACAAAATTTTCTCTTCAGTAAAAAAGCCTGCCAAGCCCAAAGGAGCGCCGCCGCTGTTATTGCGCATATCGATGATGACACCGCTGACATCTTGGTTTTCAAAGGCAATTAAAGCGCGTTCAAATAAGCGAATGGTTAAATTTAAATCGTCGGCGTTGCTGAGCATTTGAATATAACCAATTTGCTGCCCGTTTTGCTCAATAATTTTGGATTCAAGCGGCAGAATATAAGGGGGAGTGTTCCAGCCAAGTTCATTAAATAAGCTGTCTGTTTCGGCTTCGGCGGTTAAAGTTACTGTAGTGGTTTTACCATTGGGGTTCTGATACGAGACAGTGGCTTGAGTGCCAGGCTCAGTTCTTAATAGCCAAACCGCTTGAACGTAGCGGATGGCAAAGTCGGAAGATTGTAAAAAGAAGGGCTGAACTTCATCAATGGCGCGGTTAATCGGCTTGCCGTTAAATTCGGTTACCTGCGCGCCAACCTGTAAACCCGCGCGAGCGGCGGGGCTGCCGGCGATGACTTGATTAATTAATACACGTCCATCATCTAGCTCGCGGATGGTGAAACCGTAGCCGCCAATTTGATTGGTGCGAAAATCGTTAATCATTAAATCGCCGCTAATGCTCACATGCCCGTCTCGAAAGGCGCGGGTGAAATCTCGCATCGCTTCGTAGAATTGCTGGGCATTGCGTTCTTTTTCGGCTTGCGCCACGCGCGGTTGCAGTTCGCTGTATAAGCTATCCCAGTCGGGAGATTTCCCTTCAATGCCGCTGAAAGCGTATTCATTTCGCAAAATGTTAAATGTTTTTTTAAAGGCTTCTGTGTAGCTTAAATCGGTAAAATCTTTGGTGGCAATGTCGCTAGGTTCATATAAAGGCAATTCCACTTGGGCTTGCTGGGTAATGCCAAAGGGAGTTAAATCTAAATTAATAATCGAGTACCCAGCGGGCACATCCATTTGGGGGTCATCGGCGGTAAAAAGCAGCCCGTCTTCTCCGAACCCGCTCGGGAACTGCTGGCTGGCATCTGGCGCCCAAATAATTAATTGTCCGCCAATCACTTCATTATCATTTTCAGAGTCGGTTTTAATGGTTGCTAAATACCCGGGCCAGCCGCGAGAACGGTCATCACCTACTGAGAACGGTCCGCCGTATAAATTAGGGGCATAAGAGACGGCATAAATTTGCACACCACTTTCAGCAAGGCCGTCTTGGTCTACATCATTCATTTCACCGGCGGGGCGTAAAGGCAAATTAATTTCATAGGTGCCGCTTAAGAAATCTTCATTAACTTTCATATAACCTAACACCTGAGATTCAACAGGCAATTCCCACTCTTCATCTCTTAGCACAAAGCCGGTTAAATCAGTTAATGCAACGGCATGTTCGTAATAATAATTTTTAAGCACAAAATCATTGGTAACGGTGAACTTCCCACTAATGCGGTAGGTTTGTTCACCGGTTAATACGGGGGCGGGTCCAACTGGCGCTGCGGTTGGTAGAATATTTTCTGTGGCTTGGCAAGCCAAACCAACAAGAATTAGCGAAAAACCAGCCAACAAACTAAGCATAATATTTTTGTTCATTAATGCCACCTTTTTTAATTAATGTTTATCGTTTCGATTATACTTTTTGATGATGAAAGATAAGAAGAATATACCCCATTGGCAAATTAAATTTAATGAAGAAATGCACCGAGCAGAGCAAGCCCGAGCTAAAAATAACGAAGGTCAGGCTCGGGTGTGCGCGCGGCGGGCTGCGGGAATGGTTGTGCGTGAATATTTAATTCGTCAAAATATGGAATTAGATACGCCGAACGCCTACGATTTGCTTAAGAAATTAGCAGCCATGTTAGATGTAAGCCCAACGGCCAGGCTGGCTGCCGAAAGACTGATTCTCAAAGTAGATGAATCGTTCAAGCTGCCAGCGGAGGTGGATTTGCTGGCAGAAGCGCGCCTTTTATTAACGGAATTATTACCAGAATAGAGAAAAACCAGCCCTAAGGCTGGTTTTTGTTTGAAAACAGAAGGCAGTAAGGGCTTAGGCCGAGTGGTTTTTTCCACCACTTAAATAGTAGAAAGCTCGCGCAATGGTGATGATTAAAATCATGCCTGAAACGACACTCCCAATAATTAATAAAAATTGATTGGGGTTGGTCATGCGTTGGGCAACAATGGTGGGCGGGGCTAGTTTAATGCGGCTTTTAATTTTGTTCATTAAATGGTGCCCTGGTTTAACAGCCTGATAGGTTTCGCTTAGCCGCGATTCTAAATTTTCTACTGTTAAGGGGGTTCTTTTTCTTGCTTTCATAGTTCCTTATTCAACCGGGCAATACACCAAGCCAACAGTACCCGGCCCTAGGTTGGCGGCAATCGAAATGGATAAATCGGTGAGAATTAAGTCTTGAACATTAAATTCTTGGCGAACACGTTCCATCATGGCGTTTCCTGCTTGAGGGTCGCGGGCTTGTACTACTGCCATGTTTACTTTTTTATCGCCTACTTGTTCTTTTACCATGGCAATGACACGTTCTAAAGAAGCGTTGCGGGTGCGAACACGCTCAGCCATGTTGAGTTCTCCATTGGCCAGCACGGCGATTGGTTTAACATTGAGGACTGAGGCAAGGGCGGCTTGGAGTGTTTTAACGCGGCCACTCATACGGGCGTATTCTAAGGTGTTTAAGGTGAGGATGACTCCTACTTTTAATCGCAAGAGTTCTATCTTTTTTACTATTTCATCTACACTGTAACCGGCTCGTTCAAGCATACGGGCTTCACGGCATAAGAAACCAATGCCAGTAGAACCGCACATTGAGTCGATTGGGATTACTTTGAAGGTGTCTTCTAATTCTTTTCCGGCGGTGATGGCAGAATTTAATGTGCCGGATAGTTTGCTGGTAATGTGGATGGAGAGAATAGTATCGCCGGGTTTGGCGTGTTTTTTGTAAAATTCTGAAAATTGATGGGGTGTTGGTTGAGATGTTTTAGGAATTTTTTTTGTTTCATCGACGAGTTTATAAAAGCCTTCGGCATCTAAATCTACCCCTTGCAGGTAGGTTTTTTCTCCAAAATGGATATTTACGGGAATGACTTGTATGTCGTATTCACTCTTCCAACTTTCGGGTAAATCGGCGGCGCCATCGGTAAAAATCCTTAACATTCTATTGCTCCTCTTCTTCAATTAAATCTGTTTCGCCAATTTGGTCTCGTAGGGCTAGCAAGGTGCGGTGATACAGGCTTTTTATGGCTCCTTCGCTGCGTCCCATAATTGTGCCAATTTCGGCGTTGGAAAGGTGCTCTACAAACTTTAAAATTAATAAATTTTGGCGTTCGGTTGGCAGCGAACGGATTAATTTAAGCAAAGATTCCTGTTGCTCAGTGCGAACCAAGGTCACTTCGGGATGGTCCAATTTGGCAATAATCGGCTCATCACTCAGTGGAATTTCCTGCCTGCGGCTACGGTCACGGTGCCAATTTGCGACCAAGTTATGGGCAATGCGATACAGCCAAGCGGAGAAAGGTACGCCACGGTCTGTATAGTTGGTAATGTGTTTCATCGCTCGTTGAAACACACGCGCAGTCAGGTCTTCCGCGTCGTCTACGCTGCCGGTGCGGTAGTAGACATAATTAAAAATACGGTCTACATAGCGTTCGTACAGCATGCCGTAAGCATCCAAATCTCCACTGGATGCTTTTGCCAAAATTTCTTCTTCGCTTAAAAGTTCTTCCGTCACAGAGTATCCTACCGACGGTCTACATAGCATAACCCCGCCGGATTTGAGAAGTTTCAGCGAGTATACCCCATCCCTACTTGCTGAGAATATTTTGAAATAGATAAAAAGTCAAAATTTTCTGGCTGGTATAATCAAAAATTGTTAATTGCACCCATTTATAAATAAAACACTTGTGCTATAATTTAATTTCCCATACCTGTTTACGAGGTCGTTTATGTCATCAAATGTCATTAAAGTGGTTGGCGCGCGCCAACATAATTTAAAAAATATCACGGTAGAAATCCCGCGCGACCAATTGGTCGTGATTACGGGTCTATCTGGTTCTGGTAAATCATCCTTGGCTTTTGACACCATTTTTGCCGAAGGTCAGCGCCGTTATGTCGAGTCGCTTTCAGCCTATGCGCGTCAGTTTATCGGCCAAATGGATAAGCCCGATGTGGATTATATTGACGGGCTGTCTCCTGCTGTATCGATTGACCAAAAATCTACCAGCCACAACCCTCGATCTACCGTTGGTACGGTTACAGAAATTTATGATTATTTAAGACTTTTATACGCCCGCATCGGGATTCCACATTGTCCGGTTTGCGGCAGAGAAGTGGTGAAACAATCGGCGCAAGAAATCGTTGATTCGATTGAAAAGCTGCCCAAAGGTACCCGCATCATGGTTTTATCTCCCGTGGTGCGCGGACGAAAAGGAACCTACCAGGCGGTCTTTGAAGAGATTCGCAAGGCTGGGTTTGTGCGCGCCCGTGTAGATGGGCAAGTGGTGAATTTAGATGATGAAATTGAACTAGACCGTTATAAGCAGCACAATATCGATGCGGTTGTAGATCGTTTGGTCATTGGCTCTTCTGAAACAGACGAAGACCGCACTTCAGCCCGCTCACGATTAACTGATTCGGTGGAGACGGCGCTCAAGTTTGGAGAAGGGTACGTTACGATTAGCTTGGTAGATGGGGATAACAGCCAAGATATGCATTTTTCCGAGCAGTTATCTTGCCCAGAGCATGGTGTTTCGTTGGGAGAGATAGAGCCGAGAACCTTTTCATTTAATACACCGCAAGGAGCCTGCCAAGAATGTCAGGGGCTTGGCTCTAAATTAGAAATCGATCCTAACCGTGTCATTGATCCTGAGAAATCTTTAAATGAAGGCGCATTAATTGCAATGGAATGGGGCAACGTAAAGGAAGACGGAAATTCTGGTTATTACTGGCAAATGTTAGAGACGACTGCCCGCCATTATAAAATTGATATGGATAAGCCTTTAAATGAACTGACAGATGCTCATCGTGAAATTATTTTATATGGCACAAAAGGTGAACGGGTAAGGGTTCATTATAAAAATCGTGAAGGAAGAACCGCCAATTTTGATGCCACTTTTGAAGGCATTATTGGAAATTTAGAGCGCCGCTACCGTGAAACCAATTCCGACTATATTCGCAACAAAATTAGTGAATATATGTCTGATCGACCTTGTCCTTCTTGTAATGGTGCTAGATTAAGAAAAGAAGCGCTGGCCGTTACAGTAGATGATATTAATATTTTGCAGGTTACCGAATGGCCGATTCGAAAAGCCTTGGCTTGGTCCCAGCGGTTAGCAGAAAAAGACAGCCCCTTAACCAGCCGTCAGCAAGCCATCTCCGAACGTATTTTAAAAGAAGTAACTTCTCGTTTAGGGTTTTTAACCAATGTGGGATTAGATTATTTAACTCTTAATCGCTCGGCGGCTACGCTTTCTGGCGGCGAGGCACAACGTATTCGTTTGGCTACGCAGGTGGGTTCTCGGCTGGTAGGGGTTTTGTATGTGTTAGATGAACCTTCTATTGGTTTGCATCCGCGAGATAACGATCGTTTGTTAGAAACCTTACGCGGATTACGAGATTTAGGCAATACTGTTTTGGTTGTTGAGCACGACGATGAAACCATCCGCACCGCAGATTGGGTGATTGATTTAGGGCCCGCAGCGGGTGAACATGGCGGAGAAGTTGTTGCTGAAGGCACACCGGAGCAAATCCTTAAGAATAAAAAGTCTTTAACAGGCGAATATCTTTCTGGTAGGAAGCAAGTTGAAGTTCCCAGCGAGCGTCGTAAGGGTAATGGCAAGAAATTAACAGTGGTAGGCGCGACAGCCAATAATTTAAAAAATGTAACCGTGTCTATTCCACTTGGTGAGTTGGTTTGTATTACCGGAGTATCTGGTTCGGGAAAATCTACTTTAATGACGGATGTTCTTTACAGCGCGTTAGCAGCTGATTTAATGAGAGCGCATACTCAGCCTAGCCCGCACGAACGAATCGATGGGGTAGAACATATCGATAAAATTATCAACATTGACCAATCTCCTATTGGGCGCACACCGCGTTCTAACCCGGGAACTTATACTGGTTTATGGGATGAAATGCGAAAGTTGTTTGCCGAATTACCAGAAAGCAAAATTCGTGGTTATAAGCCTGGGCGCTTTTCTTTTAATGTGCATGGCGGTCGTTGTGAAGCCTGCCAAGGGCAAGGTGAATTAAGAATTGAAATGCAATTTTTGCCAGATATTTATGTGCCGTGTGATGTTTGCCATGGCAAACGATTTAATCGTGAAACCCTGCAAGTCACTTTTAAGGGCAGCAATATTGCAGATGTACTTGCCATGACGGTTGACCATGCGTTGGAAGAATTTTCTGCATTTCCCAATATGGTGAACAAACTTAAATTGTTGCAAGAGGTGGGGCTGGGCTATGTCCGTGTAGGTCAATCTGCCACAACATTAAGCGGCGGTGAGGCGCAACGGGTTAAGCTTTCAAAGGAACTTTCTCGTCGTGCAACCGGACGAACCTTATATGTATTAGATGAGCCCTCGGTTGGCTTACACGCTGCTGATGTTCACAAATTAATTGAGGTTTTACAGCGGCTCGTGGATACGGGTAACTCGGTTTTAATTATTGAACACAATTTAGACATTATTAAAGTAGCTGATTGGGTAATTGACCTTGGCCCGGAAGGCGGCGAAGGCGGCGGGCTGGTTTTGGCTGAAGGTACACCAGAAGATGTAATGAAAGTAAAAAATTCTTATACGGGTCAGTTTTTAAAAACCCACATGAAGTATTTTAATTAATAACACTATTATTTTAATAAATTGCAGGAAAGCCTGTTTTTCAGGTAGAATACACCAGAGACGGGCTTTTGCCCTTTAAATAAGGAAAATAAAATGAGCAAAGAACCAGCAAATTTAATTAACGCCTATAAGCGTAAACAACAGCTTGGCCCCTTTATTGTGGGCGGTTTGGCTGTTTTATTAATTGTAGTGGGTTTAATTGTATTAATCTTATGGTTGGCTGGTGGCAATAGCCCCTCTTTTAATTTGTTTGCTACCGAAACCCCAACCCCTACAATGACCTTTACGCCTACCGTTACTTTTACCCCAACCAGCACACCAACTGAAACCGCTACGCCTACTTTAACATTTACGCCTACGCCTGCCTCTCCGTTTGAGTACACCATTCAAGAAGGCGAATCGTTGGCTGTGGTAGCAGAGAAGTTCGCTTTGGGAGATACGGGTATTCCGTTATTGTTGTTGCTTAATCCGGGTATTGACCCAGCTACTCAGATTGTATTTGTAGGGCAAGTGATTATTGTTCCAAACCCAGACATGGAATTGCCAACCGCTACACCAATTCCGCCAGATGCGCCGCGTGGTAGCGAAGTGGAATATATAATTCAGGCTGGCGATAACTTGGCAAGCATTGCTGCCAAATTTAACAGCACGGTAGAAGACATTTTAGCGAAAAATGAAATTAGTGACCCCAATGCTATTTTTGTTGGTCAATTAATTATTGTTCGCATCAATTTGGTTACACCGGTGCCAACGACACCACCAACCATTACCCCTACCCCTTAACAAAGAAATCGGGGCTAGACAAAAGCGCGCCTGTCGTGTACAATTTTGCCCCGCTGTACTTGAATAGATTTATTTCGGAGGAAGACCTTGGCTAATATTAAGTCCCAAATTAAACGCAATCGGCAAAATGAAACCCGCCGCTTACGCAACCGCACTTTTCGTGGTTCTGCCCGCGCTGCGGTAAACAAAGCTCGCATTCAATTGGCAACCGGTGAACAAGCTGCTTCAAAAGAAGCGGTTTTAGAAGCCATTAGCCGCTTGGATAAAGCTGCTCAAAAAGGTGTTATTCACAAGAATAATGCCGCCCGCCGCAAAGGCCGCCTCATGAAGGCCCTTGCCGCTATTGCAGCTTAATTAATTTTTTGATCTTTTGTATTAAAGAAGCGGGAGCGGTTTGCTCCCGCTTTTGCTGTTCCTACTAGCAGAGAAGCGGGCTACCCCTTAACTTTTTTCCGTTTAATTAAGAAATTTTTGTCTGAATGATATAATCCTCGCCATCTTATGAAATGGGTGAAATATGTTTGAAAATGAACAAAAACGCATCGAAGAAAAAATTCAGGCGTATTGCAGCGAGAAAGAAATTGCTCTTGCTGAATTAAAATGGCTGCCAATTCCATTTAGTGGGGAATGGGGTATTTCCACATCCTTTTTTGCCACCGCTGCAGCTGAAGCAAAAGCGGGAAAAGGGAATGGCGTTCCTGTTCCGGTTCGAGCGCAAGAAATTGCAACTTTGGTTAAAGATGGGTTGGGGGATTTAGAAGGTATTTCTCATAGTGAAGCAGTTAAAGGCTATATAAATTTGTTTTTTTCTACGGCGCAGGTAGCACGTCAGGTTGTGGAATCCGTTTTTGCGGATGGAGACAAGTTTGGGCTGGGCCAGCCAAAAAACGAAAGGGTGATGGTGGAATATTCTCAGCCGAATACTCATCATTCTTTTCATATTGGGCATTATCGCAATACGATATTAGGAGAAAGCCTCGCAAGGATTGTTCAATTTGTGGGCTTTGAAACGATTCGCGCAAGTTACCCAGGGGATATTGGTTTGGGTGTGATTACGGTTATTTGGGCATATGAGAAGTTTTATAAGGGTCAAGAACCGAAAGATATTCATGAGCGCGGGGCATGGTTGTTGAAAATTTATGCCGAAGCCTCGAAGTTGTTAGAGCCAAAAGAGAATGAGACTGAAGCAGAAAAGGCTCAGCGGGAAGCGTATGATGCTGAACGGCGCGAGTTGTATCGCAAGTGGGATGCGGGGGATGAAGCCGTGCGGGCTTTGTGGTTAGAAACGCGCGAGTGGAGTTTGGAAGAAATGCGCGATATTTTGGCAATGATGGACGTAAAAATTGATGTTTGGTTTTTTGAAAGTGAAGTAGACGAGCCCAGTAAAAAAATTGTGGAAGAGTTAATTAAGCGCGGCATCGCTACTGATGAACGAGCCAATGGCGGCGCTGTGATCGTGAAGATTGATGAAAAATTGGGTTTGGAAAAAGAACGATATCGCACTACGGTGCTCTTGCGTTCGGATGGGACTAGCCTTTATTTAACCAAAGACTTAGCGCTTGCTGAGCAAAAGTTTAAAAAATTTCAGGTTGACCGTTCTATTTATGTGGTGGATAACCGCCAGAGTTTGCATTTTCAGCAGGCTTTTAAAATACTAGAGTTATGGGGCTTTAAACAAGCCGAAAAATGTTTTCATTTGGCGTATGGTTTTGTGAGCTTGCCAGAAGGAGCTATGTCTTCTCGGCGTGGGCGGGTGGCTTTGTTTAAAGAAGTATATGATGAGGCGATTCAGCGTATGTTGGCCGTGATTGCAGAAAAAAACCCAAGCATGCCAGATAATGAACGGTTGGGAGTGGCAAAGCAAGTTGGCCTAGGGGCGTTGGCATATTCTATGCTTTCAGTGGATAATAATAAAGATATGGTCTTTGATGTCAATGAAGCGCTTAGTTTTGATGGTCGAACCGGACCGTATATTCAGAATGCTTATGTGCGTGCCAACTCTATTATGAAGAAAGCCCAAGTTACCAAGCAAGATTTAATTGCCAAACCCGTTAATTATGCTTATGAATTGACGTCTCATGAGATTGAATTAATTGAGTATATGTCTCGCTTTGCCGGTGTGGTTCAGCAAGCGGCCAGTGAATATCGCCCTTTGGTGGTAGCAACTTACGTGTATGAATTAGCCAACGCCTTTCACAGTTTTTATCACGCAGTGCCTGTTTTACAGTCTGATGATGAAACGATGCGGTTGGCGCGTTTGCAATTGGTGGCGGCGGCCAAACAAGTATTGGCCAATGCCATGTATCTTGTTGGCATGACCGCGCCAGAAATGATGTAGTTTTGGTCAATCAGTCCCAATCCACACCGTTAATTCTTGATGAGACAATGCCTTTAGAGCAAGTGATGGTCTGGGGGGAGCCGGGGGTAGAGTCTTTATTGGGTCAGCTTTTGCCAAAACACAAAAGCTTATTTCGTAATTATTATGAAGTGCCGCGTGCGCGCAGTGAATTTCAGCACATGCAAGTGTTGTTAGAGGGGCAGGGAATACAAGTTGTACGAGCGAAAGATGCAGTGGTGCGGATGCTGGAGAGCAGGGTGTTTCCCTCCATGCCGGGCCGCATGCGTGATTTAAAAAGCGAATTGCTAGAACGTGCTGGTTTGTATTATCAACAGTATGCCAGACAAAAAGCCAGAGAATTAGAGAGTGAAGGCTCTCCATTAGGGTTATCTCAGTTTAAGGCGCAAGTCTTAAGAGATATGGATTCTGTTTTGGGTGAAGATGTCGCAACCTATGGAGAAGCCGGTGCTATTCGTTTAAATTATTTGCTTAGTTTAACGCGGTCATGGCCTTTAGCCAATATTTTTTATGCCCGTGACCAATCTCAGGTAGTTGCAAATAAAATTTTACTTTCTTCTTTTCAATGGCAAATTCGCCGACCAGAAGTACGGGTCTTTGAAGATGCCTTATATGAGTTGGGTTTACAAGACAGCCTTGTACAGGTCAGTGATGGCACACTGGAGGGCGGTGATTTAGCAATGTTTAATGGGGCTTGTTTTATTGGGGTTGGTGCCCGAACCAGTATAGAAGCCGTTTTAGATGTCTGTGCAAAATTGGCAGAAACCTTGCATCAATATGATATTGAGTTATTGGCTATTGTTAATGAACAACACGCGGCTGAAACAAATTTTTATATCAGCCCAACGGGCGAGCATATGGAAATTATGCATTTGGATATGTTTTGGATTCCGCTTTCGCCGCATTTGGTGATGGCCTATGCCAATGAATTGAATCAACGCCAGGTGATACGAATTCAGCCCGGAGCTGCCTTGCCAACCATAGAACGATTAGGCTGCCTGAGAGAATTTTTGCAAAACCGAAATATTGATGTGTTGGAAGTTAACCGTCTTGAACAACAAAATTTTGCAACCAATTTACTTAATTTAGGAAACAATAAATTAATGGTGGCACTTTCCAGTAATCCGCGGGTGAATGAAGAGCTGCGAAAACGCGGATTTGAACTGCATTTTGCTGAATTAGAAGGTCTGGTTGGAGGCTTTGGTGCTGTTCATTGCTTAACGGCTCCTCTTCGGCGGGCAACTGTGAAATAGCGCACAACCGAAAGCTTGGTTGCGGGTTATACAGATGTGCAGGGGGTAGGCGGTGGCCTGCCCTTTTTATTTTTATATTAATAAGGAGAATTAATTCAAATGACTACACTTGCCCCAACGCTTTCCACTCGATATTTTTCTTCGGTTCATCCCTTTATTCGAGATTTAGTATTAATCATTCTAAGTAGCTTGGTGGTGGCTTTGTTCGCTCAAATCGCCATTCCTTTGCCCTTTACACCCGTACCCTTAACTGGGCAGACATTTGCTGTTTTGTTAATTGGTGCTGCACTTGGTTTTAAGCGGGGTACAGCCAGTTTAGCTCTTTATACCGGTATGGGCGCTTTGGGGTTGCCTGTTTTCGCTGCCGGTTCAAGTGGGTTAAGCGGCCCAACCATTGGATATTTAATTGGCTTTATTGCCGCGGCTAGCTTAATTGGCTGGCTAGCAGAACGAGGTTTAGAGCGATCTTTGCGAACATCAATTTTGCCATTCTTCTTGGGTACTTTGGTAATCTACATCTTTGGTGCCGGTTGGCTGGCTATCTTTTTGCAAGTAAGCCTTACCGATGCTTTTGGCATGGGTGTGGCCCCTTTTATCATTGGAGATGTTATAAAATTAGTTCTGGCGGCCGTTGCCTTGCCTGCTGCTTGGAAACTGGTAGAATAGGAACAGTTTGACCTTTTTGGTGCCAGTTTAAAGATTGGTAAAATAAGAGGACTGGGATTTTCCCAGCCCTTTTGTTTTTTTTAGATGGAAAGATAAAAATGTTTATTGATCAAGCAGAAATTTTTGTAGCATCTGGAAAAGGCGGCGATGGCATGGTTCATTTTCGCCGTGAAAAATATGTCCCTCGCGGTGGACCAGATGGTGGTGACGGCGGCAGAGGCGGCGATGTTATTCTTGAAGTTCGTACATCCGTTAATTCTTTGCAAGCCTTTCGCCATACCATTCGTTTTGCCGCGAAAGAAGGTAAAGGTGGTGGCGCGAGCAAACGCTATGGTCGTTCTGCCGATGATTTAATTATTCCCGTACCTGCTGGTACAGTGGTTTACGATGCCATTACCAATGAATTAATTGGCGATTTAACCACCATTGGTCAAACCCTTGTGGTTTGTAAAGGTGGACGTGGCGGGCGTGGAAATACCCATTTTAAAAGTTCCACCCATCAAGTGCCTCGCACTGGTGAAAAAGGCGAACCGGGTGAAGAAAAACGGTTGCGCCTCGAATTAAAATTAATTGCAGATATCGGCATCATTGGTGTACCCAATGCCGGTAAGTCTACTTTGCTTTCAGTATTAACCAATGCCAAACCAGAAGTAGCACCCTATCCGTTTACCACCATTGTTCCAAACCTAGGCGTTGCTTATATTGATGAAGATACATCGGTTGTGCTGGCAGACATTCCTGGCTTAATCGAAGGGGCTAGCCAAGGCAAAGGGCTCGGTCACGACTTTTTACGTCATGTTCAACGGACACGCGTTTTAATCCATTTAATTGATGGGCTTTCAGAAGACCCAATTGCTGATTTCAGCCAAATTAATGGAGAGTTGGCATTATTTGACCCGAAACTATTTCAAAAACCCCAAATTGTTGCCTTCAATAAAATGGATCAGCCAGAAGCGCAAGCCCGTTGGCCTGAAATTAAAAAACAACTAGCAAAAAAAGGCTTTAAGAACCCCTTAAAGCTTTCTGGGTTGGCGCGAGATGGTGTGCGAGAATTGTTAATCGCCGCCTATCAGTTATTGCAAGAGACTCCTGTTGTAGAAGATGCTGATGCGCCTATGCCCGTTTACCGTCCGCCAGAAGACCCAACCGAGTTTGAAGTAAAACGAGAAGGGCCTACCGACTGGCGTTTGGTTGGCCCAGCGATAGAGCGGGCTGCTGCCATGACATACTGGGAGCATGACGGCTCTTTGCGCCGTTTCCAAAAATTAATGGTAACACTAGGTGTAGATGAAGCCCTGCGTGAAGCTGGCGTACAAGAAGGTGATACCGTTCACATCGCCGATTTTGAACTAGAATGGCAGGACTAAATAAACAACAAAAGAGGAACTTCTCTCTTTTGTTGTTGTACAATTAAATCATTCACAAGAGAAAAATATGAACAATCAATCGCCTAACCATACTAGTCGATTACTGATGGATATCCGACAGGATGTCCAATCCCTCGTTCAAGTAATTCCAGCATTTATGCTGGTCTTAGATTCTTTTGGTGTCATTTTAACAGCCAACGAAACTGTTGCAAACCTGCTTAACAAAAAACCAGAAGATATGCCCGGCACCACCATTTATGAAGCATGGCCAGAAAACGCCGACCTTCTGCGCGAACGAATAACCCAAGTGGTTAATTTACAAATCCCCGATTCATTTCAAGCAGCTCAAGGAAACCGCGTTGTCAATATGTACCTTTATCCCGCGGGAGACGGCAAGCAAATAACCAGTATATTAATATTCGGGCAAGATATTACCGACCGACTTAAATATGAAAAACAAGTTCAAGACCTAACAGACCAGCTGGAACTTAAAGTAAGAGAAAGAACCGAAAAGCTGCGCGGGCTGTCTGAAAAACTCGTCAACATTCAAGAATCCCAATTTAAATATCTCGCTCAAGAATTACATGACCAAGTCGGTCAAAATATGACTGCGATTAATATCAATTTAAATATTTTGAAGAAACACATCGAACCGGCTGGCTCCCCCCAACTTGTCTCCCGATTAAATGACACCATCACCCTGTTAGCCGAATCGGTAGATCGTATGCGCAATTTGATGGCAGAGTTTCGCCCTCCAGTGTTAGATAACTATGGGCTCACTTCTGCGCTGTATTGGCATGCCGAACAATTAAGTAATCGTGCCAACATCTCAATCATTGTTGATGACCAATCAGTGAGCGAAAATCGTTTACCTGTAGAAATTGAAATCGGTTTGTTTCGCATTGCACAAGAAGCCTTAAATAATGTTATTAAACATGCCCGTGCGACTCAAGCGATGGTTGAGCTACAACAAACCGCTGATACATTTGAAATGATTATCACTGATGACGGAATAGGCATTCAGGAATCTTCAAATATTACGGATGGCGCTGAGCCGCATTGGGGATTAGACATCATGCGAGAACGGGCAGAATCCTTGGGTGGCCGCTTTTCACTCGAATCGGTAGCCGAAGGGGGAGCTCAGCTTAGAGTCAGCATACCCAAAAAGAGTAGCTCATGAGTACGCGCGTAAAAGTATTTCTTGTAGATGATCACCGGATACTGAGAGATGGATTGCGAGTTCTTCTTGAGACTCAAGGAGACTGTGATGTTATTGGCGAAGCAGAGAATGGCCGCGAAGCGGTAGAAGGAATTTTAAGACTGCAGCCTGATTTAGTTTTAATGGACATCACCATGCCCGATTTAAACGGAATAGATGCAGCACAACGGATTGCCGAACAATTACCCGATGTCAGAATTATCATTCTCTCAGTGCATTCGGATTCAGAACATATCTATCGCGCATTTCAGGCGGGCGCACAAGGGTATTTACTTAAAGAATCGGCTGGCAGCGAGGTGATTAAAGCGGTAGAGCAAGTCATGGCAGGCAATCAATATTTAAGTGCAAAAATCGCTGATTCAACCCTGCGAGATTATGCTCAAATGCACCGAAAACGTAGCCCCTTAGAAATGTTAAGCGCGAGAGAGCGAGAAGTGTTGCTTCATACTGTTAATGGCGAAACCGCAGCGCAAGTAGCAGAGTTTTTACAGCTCTCTCCAAAAACAGTGGAAACATACCGCAGCCGTATTATGACTAAATTAGAAGTAAGTGATATTACTGAGTTGGTTCGCTTTGCTATCAAACACGGAATCATTTCAGTCGATTAATCCTTTCATCCATGTAAGGATTTACCTCTAACACATTGCAAATTCGTTAAAAAAGCTGTCAGACAGCTTTTTTTTGCTTAAATATCATAGATTCCTTACAGACTGAGTAAGTAAAAGTACGTATGATTGGCATATCAATTCGCTTCACTGCTGATATTTATTCAATCATACAAAAGGAGTTCAAATGTCTGTTTCTCGTTTTTATACCCGCGTATTACCCGTATTAATTTTATTGGTGATTGTTGCCAGCGCAGCCTTCGCTTTTGCTGCTAGCAACACAGTAACCACCAGCTATGCGGGTGATGGTTCAGGGACCGTGAGTGGTTACAATGTAACTGTTGCATATACCTTAAATGCTACCAACCCATCCAACATCGATTCGGCTGCTTTGACTCTTAATCAGGCCGCTGCCACGGTTAAAGTTCGTGTTAATGGCGCTGGCTCTTGGATCACCTGCACCGGCGGCCCAACCAACTGGACTTGTAACTTAACTGGTACCGCAGTATCTACCTTAACCAGCTTGCAAGTTGTTGCTGCTGAATAATAAGGCACTAAAGAAAACTTACAAAACAGCCTGGCCTTTTATAGGTCAGGCTTGTTTTGTAAACGGGTGAAATTTTCGTAATAAAATAACTTATGCTTCCAAATTTATCTTTCAATCGTGCTTCATCAAAGTTAATATTAATGCTGATTTTCAGCGCGTTAATTGTTACTTGGATATTGTTTGCACCAATGCAGGTGGGCGGCAGCGCAGCTTATGTAATTGTGTATGGCAATAGCATGGAACCGCTTTACCAGCGTAACGATTTAATTGTATTGCGAAGCGCAAATGACCCTCAGGTTGGTGATATTTTTGCATATCGGCAGCCAGACCTCGGCTTGGTCATTCATCGCATTAAAGCGGTAGATGGTGAGCGGTTTATTTTTCAAGGGGATCATAATAATTTTGAAGATTCCTATCGCCCAAGCCAAAGTGAACTGGTTGGGCGGGCATGGATTCACATTCCACAAGGCGGCAATGTGCTGTTAGCTATTCGTCAGCCATGGGTGTTGGCAGTTTTGGTTTTATTGGTCGGAGGTTTTTTAATGGTTGAGTTGAATCAAAACCCCAAATCGAAAAAAGAGAAGAGCTCGAAGCGATTTCAACTGGCATGGCCGTCTGGTCCTACCCCTTCACAAAAAGATATTTTTTTAATGTCGTTACCCATATTATTATTAGTTTCGCTTATTTTGGCATTTTTCTCATTTCGAACGCCTACCAGCTTAATCTCTAGTAACGACTTAGAATTTACACATTTGGTTATTTTTGATTATTCAGCGGTTACCAACTCTACATTAATTGATGGTGGCCTAATGGCAGCACCGCAGCCAATATTTCCGAAGCTAGGCTGCAAAGTAGATTTTGTAATGAGCTATGCCTTTGGAGCGGTTTTACCTTCAAGTATTAAGGGCACTTATCAAATTAATGCACAATTAAGTGAAGTTTCTGGCTGGCAAAAAAAGATAGAGATAGTGCCAGAAACAGCCTTTGAAGGAGAAAATTTCTCTAAAAAATTTGTGGTCGATGTTTGTAAATTACAACAAATTACCAACGATTTTATTGTTTCTACAGGTGTGCCACGCAGCGCATTCCAATTATTAATTGTGCCAAAAATTGTTGTTTCTGGCATGCTGGCAGATTTACCAGTAGATGACTCTGTTTCTCCGAGTTTAGAATTTACATTAGAACCCGCCGAGCTTTATTTGACCAACCGAGAAAATTTAAGCAACCCATTAAGTATTTCAACCGTTGGTATGATTTCGTTAAACGATCAACGCTTTAATACGTTTTCCATTTTTGGGTTACAAGTTCCTATTATGGTATTCCGCTGGGTTTCATTGCTAGGGATTATCGGATCTTTAATCGGGTTGTGGATGTTGGGCTTGCCAGTATTACGCGCGCTGCAAAAAGACCCTCTTCAAGCCATACGTGGAAAATACGAAGACCAAATTATTCGATTATCACCCGGGCAAATGCTGCCCAATCAAACTGAAGTGATAGTAGCCAGTATGGCAGATTTAAGCAGGCTGGCTACCCAAAGCGGTTTACCGATTTTTGAAGATGAATCAAGCGGACAATTTGTTTACACGGTTGTACAGCACAGTATTAATTATCGTTTTGTTCTACAAATAAATCAGGAATATGACTCATGAGGACGCGTAGTCTATTAGTCATTGCTGCAACCGCGGTGATTGTTTTTATTATTTTGTCGGCTGCTTTTGGCATGGCTGCCACCAATAATGTGACTACCTCCCGTGTGACAGACCAAACAATTTTGATAACAGTAACCCAACTTTTACCACCAGAATGTGCTGGGATGCCCATTACTGCTTTGGTGATTAATGCTGATGGCAGTAATGCCGATGATTTAATTTTGGGAACAGGCGGAAATGATAGCTTTAATGGAAAAAATGGCAAAGATTGTATTGTTGGCGGCGGCGGGAATGATACGCTAGACGGCGGCCCTGACGACGATGTGTTATTGGGTGACGCAGGGGATGATGCTTTAGATGGCGGTCCGCATACAGATATTTGCTATGGTGGGACAGGCACAAACACATTTAATAAATGCGAAAGCACCCCTTAATTAAAATAAAAAGCCGGATATTCCGGCTTTTTTTATCCCCACACTTTAAAGTCTTT
>CAYOGW010000046.1:18470-20111 GCA_964403635.1 uncultured Anaerolineaceae bacterium
ATCAGGCGCGGGTTGAGCCCGTGAATTCCTTCTAAAATAATTAATTGCCCGGGCTTTAGCTGAACCGTTTCGCCAGCTTCTTGAATGCCCAGTTTAAAATTAAAGCGGGGTAATTGCACTTGCTCGCCATTAATTAATTGCTGTAAATGGCTGCCAAGCAGATCTAAATTTAAAGCATCGATGGTTTCAAAATCCAGTTCGCCGTTTTCATCTTTGGGGGTTTGGTCGCGGTTTACAAAATAATTATCCATTTCCAAAGCAAAAGGCGAAATGCCAAGCGCCAGCAGTTGCACCGCCAACCGGCGAGAAAAGGTGGTTTTGCCGGAAGAAGATGGGCCGGAAATTAAGACCAAGCGCAGTTCGTCGTGTTTTTCGGCAATTTGGCGGGCAATATCTGCAATGTGTTGTTCGTGCAAAGCTTCCGAAACCAAAATCATTTCGCGGGCGCGGCCAGCCGCAATGGTGTCGTTTAACGCGCCAACCGAATTAATGCCGAGTGTGTCGAGCCAGCCGCCATACAGCCGAAACGCCGCCAATAACTTCGGAAATTCTTCGATAGGCGAAAGTTCGGTTGGGTTGTGGCGGCGAGGAAACCTTAAAGTAAAACCGCCGTTGGAAGCCGCCAAGCCAAACCACTGCAAATAACCCGTGCTGGGCGCCATGTAGCCGTGATGATAGTCTTGATGCTCACCTAGCTTATAAATGGTCACGTAGGGTTTTTTTCGGTGTGCAAAAAGGCGGATTTTCTCTGTATAGCCTTGTTTTTCAAAGAGAGCCAGCGCTTCATCTAGCGGGATTTCTTGCTTTTCAAAGCGCAGATTCAGGCTCACGAGGCGGCGCATTTCTGTTTCGAGGGCGTTAATTTCTTCTGATGTAAGGGCTTCGCGGCCTTGGGTGTGGCAGTAGTATCCGCCAAAAGCCACCGAGTGGTCTACCAATAGGCTGCCCTTGGGGAATAATTTTGAGAAGGCGGTTTCTAGTAAAAAAGTGAGCGAGCGGCGATAAATGCGCGCGCCGTCGGCATCGGCTAGGGTGAGGGGTTGAACATGGGCATCCATTTCGATGCGGTAGGTTAGTTCGCGTAATTCTCCATTAATGATTGCGCCGATGATTAACGCCGGTAACTCAGCTTGAAGGGTGGTTAGGAATTCTTCAGCAGTTGCACCGCGCGGACCTTCAAGCACTTGCCCGCTGGGCAGGTGAATTTGTACGGTGTCACGAATATTTACTTTTTTGATACGCATGGGTTACTTCTTAATGTTGTTGAATTAATTTTTCTGGTTTTTGGTCGTAGGTCTCGAGCGGAATTTTGCCTTCGGTCAGATTAATTAATACTTCGGTTAGCAATTGGTTGACTGGGGTAGGCGTGTTGGTTTGCTCTCCGGCTCGAACGACTGCACCGTGTAAATAGGTCACTTCGCTTTTGCCGCGGCCATGGTGTAAATCAATATGGAAGGATGGCATTTTTGCTCCGCGACCAGCTCCGGCGGCTTTGCTTAAAAAGGGCTTGGAGAGCCATAAGGGCAGGCTTGTAGCTAGAGCAAGTAATTTAACGGGTGTGCCGGGTAAATCTACCACGTTAATGCCTTGCGCTTTCATTACTGCTAAACATTCTTTTAATTGCTCAATTTCAAGTTGATA
>CAYOGW010000047.1:0-4106 GCA_964403635.1 uncultured Anaerolineaceae bacterium
TATCCATTGCTTATTGGATTATTGAACATCACAACGGCAGCTTAAAAGTAGATTCGGTTGAAGGACAAGGAACAACGTTTACCACCACATTACCGATTATCAAATAAAAAACCCTTCTTAATTAAGAAGGGTTTTTTTATTCTTTTATAAACGGTCGCCAGCCCCTAAAATGACACGATCTGCGCCGCGATCTACCTCCCAAGGGTAAATTACCCGCGCATCTGTGATGTCTGCGTAGTAATCTGGTTTGGCGTTATTAAATAAACTTCGGTGGGGATTAAAGTGCAACACACAAGTAGATGGAAAGCCGCCCGCCGCTGAAACTTTATTTTTAACGGCAGTAATGGTTCTACCCGAAGCCCAAACATCATCCACAATTAAAGTAGTGCGGCCTACCAGTTTATCCTCCGCAGGGAATTGAATAAACTCAGGCCAAGAAAACAACCGTTGTTTTTCACTTGCCATTTGGGCAGGGAAGTCTACCGCGGCAGTTAACACATGGGTAATGCCCATCGCTTCGGCAAGCAGCCCGCCGGGGACAATTCCGCCGCGTGTAATAATCATCATGGCATTAAACTCACGTTCGAATTGCGGCACCAATCGATCAATTAATCGATCGACCTCGTCCCAAGTGAGAAAAACCCTGCGCGGAGTAGAACTAGGCTGCATTTAATTAATTTCCTAGCACGGCAGCTAACGGAGCAGGAGCCGCTACGCCGGTTTGTGAACCTGCTTTTTCTACATCCATCGCCCATAAATAAAGGCATGTGTGATAAGCCGTGGCAGTGTAGGTTGAAATGATGTTGGCCGCCATAAAGAAAATTGAGCCAACGAAAACACCTAACATCACCCCGATAATTAACAAGCCTACCGAATCACTGGCAACGCTAATAATTGGGAACGCGACCCCCACGCCAAGTAAAATGCCCAATAAGACAAGTATAAAATTAATAATCCCTGTAATGGCGCCTACCCCAACCATGCCTACACCAATTAATAACAGGTTGCTTTTTGCAATATATGTGGCACGTTTAAGACCATCCATTAAATTAATATCTTCAATGACCATGGAAGGTAACACCAAATAAGTAGCTTGAGTCCAAACACGGTCTATCAAACCCGCTATGATTTCTCGCCCAGCATTTCGGTTTCGGCTGTTGCCGCGCACCACCCCTTTGACAATGCTCACCAAGGTAGAAGCGGCAGCCAACGAGAGAATATCTAGCCAATCGCGCCGGACAATTTCCCAAGCTTTGTCCATTTGGCCGTCGCCCTCGGAGAGATAGCCATAAATTAAATAAACTGTCATGGCCGAAAAGATATAGCTAACCGCATATTGTGAAAAAACCAAAAGCGAACCCGCCAAAGTAACCATAATTTGGCCGAATATACCGCCATCTTGAAACAAGAAAACAGTCACCCCCAACGGAATTGCCCCAATTAAAGCAACAACAAAACCCACTAACAACGCATAAATAGATGGCTTAAGCAAATCTCGATCTGCGAATGCCATTTTCCACGCTTGAATAAAAAATGACCAACCTCGGCTAAGACTTTCCATTTAATCCTCCAATATTTCAAACAAACAAGTGCAAATGATTATAGCAAGCAAAACAGTGTGTGCCAAACCACTTTTCAATCCCCTAACAAGAAAAGTATCTAAACGATGCTTAGATTATAATGCTGGCTTATATTAAAATTTTCTAAGGAAATTCAATGAAAAAGTACCAATACTTGTATTTATTTTCTCTTTTGTTGCTTCTCAGCACTGTTCTTTCTGCTTGCGGCATAGCTGAACCCATTCAACCGACCCCAACACCAGACCCCCTCATAACTGAGGGGATTAAAGTTTATACCGCCCGCTGCGCTCAATGCCATGCACTTGAAGAAGAAACAGCCATTATCGGTCCATCTTTGGCGGGTATTGCCACACGCGCAGAAACGCGGATAGAGGGGTATGACGCGCAAGCCTATATCGAACTTTCTATTTTAAGACCGGATGCTTACCTAGTTGAAGGTTTTAACGATGTAATGCCCAAAAATTTTGGCAAAGAAATCACCAGTGAGCAATTTAATGCGCTCATTGCCTATTTAATGACTTTGAAATAATCCATCATTCTTAAGGAGATTTGCATGAAAATCACAATGAAACATATTTTTTCAACCCTAGGTATATTACTCTTGGTGGGCGCTGGCTATATGGCTTTTGCTCCCATTCCACAAGATGAAGTATTGCCCGAAGAGAAGTGGGGCGCGGGTTCAAGCAGTGTAGAACCCGCTTTCAGCGGTTTGCAGCGTGAATTCCCTGCAACCAACGAAAGCGCGGATAACCCCACCACACCCGAAAAAGCCGAGCTGGGTCGTTTGCTATTTTTCGACCCCATTCTTTCTCAAAATGACGACATGTCTTGTGCTACTTGCCATAACCCAGATAAGGGTTTTAGCGACGGCTTACAAGTAGCCCAAGGGTCAAGTGAAAGTTTGACCCGTAACAGCATGAGTTTATGGAATGTTGTCTTTTCTACCAAATTCTTTTGGGATGGCCGCGCCGAAAGCCTTGAAGAACAAATGGTTACCCCGTTAACCGCCAGAAACGAAATGGCTGCCAGCCCAGAAAGCATTGTTGCAGACCTGAAAGCCATTCCTGCATATGTCAGCTATTTTGATAAAGCCTACGGCGGCGGCGCCGATGCCATCACCTTTGAAAATGTGCAAAACGCGCTGGCTTCTTTCGAACGAACCTTAATCAGCAATGACAGCCCCTTTGACCGCTACGCCGCTGGCGAGTTTAGCGCCTTAACCGCTCAACAACGGCGCGGGCTAGACTTGTTCCGCTCGGCGAACACACGTTGTTTCGAGTGCCATGCCGCGCCTACCTTTGGCATGGATACCTTCTTTGTCACTGGCTCACCCGATTTGCCCGGTCAGGCGCACGATACTGGCCGCGCCGCCATTGCAGCCGACGGCGAAGATGGCGCTTTTAAATCTCCAAGCTTACGAAATATTGTTCTAAGCGCACCTTATATGCACAATGGTGCTTTTGCCACGCTAGAAGAAGTACTAGACTTTTATGCCAAAGGCGGCGGCCGCCCAGACGGGGTCAGCAATGTTAACCGCCATGTCATTGGTTTCGAAATGAACCAACAAGACAAAGAAGATTTAATCGCCTTCTTATATGCATTAACTGACGAAAGCAACTTACCTGAATTCCCAAGCTCTGTTCCCAGCGGGTTACCTGTTGTAGAACGAAGCAGCAACCCCGCCCGTGAAACTGCCAAACTATTAAACGTTCCTTTAACGGATGCAGGCGCGGCCCCAGCCCGCACCCCGCAAACCATTCGGGTAGGAAGAAATGAATCCATTCAAGATGCGGTAGACCGTGCCGGCCCAGGCGATACCATCGAAGTGCCATATGGCATATATAAAGAAGATGTCGTCATCGACTATAGCGACATCACACTGGTGGGTATTCCAAACGACAAAGGCGAATGGCCGATTATTGAAGGTGAAAACAAACGCTCCGACGGCGTAATTGCCTCCGGCAATAACTTTGAAATGTACTTCTTCCAAGTAAAAAACTACAGTTCGAACGGCGTTTTAGTAGAAGGTGTCACCGGCGTTTACTTGCACGACCTATACATTGAGAACACCGGTGTGTATGGTGTTTACCCCGTTCGCTGTACGGATGTATTAATTGAGCGAGTGGAAGGCACCAAAATGAACGACGCCGCCATTTACGCGGGCAAGTCTGAAAATGTGATTATTCGCGACAGTGTTGTTCACGATAATGTGATTGGTATTGAACTAGAAAATACAGTTAATGGCGAAGTGTACAACAACCACGCTTACAACAACACGGTTGGCATTTTTATTGACTTACTGCCCCAACTGCCTTCCAAAGTTTCTCTATACACCAAGGTACACGACAACATCACCGAAAACAACAACGGCGAAAACTTTGGTGTGCCAGGCACAGCTGTCGCGCTCATCCCGCCAGGCACCGGCATGTTGGTTTTAGCCGCAGACCATGTCGAAGTGTATAACAACACCATTCGCGGCAACAAAAGCGCTGGGTTGGCTGTTTTCAACCTTACCATTGGCTTCTC
>CAYOGW010000047.1:4206-16335 GCA_964403635.1 uncultured Anaerolineaceae bacterium
TTCGCGGCAACAAAAGCGCTGGGTTGGCTGTTTTCAACCTTACCATTGGCTTCTCTAGCGACGAAATTGATGTCGGGCCCAACCCCGAACATCTCTACGCGCATGGCAACATTTACGAAAACAACGGCTACGATGCTGACCCCTTTGTACGGGATTTGCTGGGCGGCGGCTTCGACATCATTTGGGACGGTACCGGCGCAGACAATCGCTTTGACGAAAACGCCAAGACATCTTTCCCACCCCTCTTACCAGCCAAGAGTTGGCCTGAACCAGCCTACAACTTCTACTGGCGATTGCTTAATTTCGTCACAGGGTTAATTGGTTAATTAAATTTAATTAAAATAAAAGACGGCTGATTAAGCCGTCTTTTATTTTAATTAAAGCAAATTGGCTGGGTTTACTTCCACCCGCCAGCCGTCTAGGCGTAAGCCTTCTAATAAGGTCTCTGGTTCAGGGCCGCGTATCACAACTTGCCAGCGAAAAAGCCCATTTATTTTTTCAATATAACAAGGGGATGGTCCAATTAAACTGGTCTGATTCCGCCCTTCGGCTTGAATCTTCGCTTTTAGTTTTTCTGCCAGCGCTTCAGCCAACGCCCGCGCCTGCTCTCCGTTTAAATGACGCATCTCCAACCTGATTAATTTCGCAAACGGCGGGTAGCCCATCTCACGCCTGCTGTTTAATTCCATTTCATAAAAACCAGCATAATCCTGCCGAGCCGCCGCCTGAATAACCGCGTTTTCTGGCATAAAGGTTTGCATCACCACCTGCCCGCCGCGTGCCGAACGCCCTGCCCGCCCTGCCACTTGCGTTAAAAGTTGAAAATTTTTCTCATTGGCAAATGGGTCTGGCAGGCTCAACCCAACATCGGCTAATACAATCCCTACCAGTGTTACCAGCGGCAAGTCTAACCCTTTGGCTAACATTTGCGTTCCTACCAAAATATCGGCTTGATGATTGGCAAAGTGGGTCAGTATCATGTCGTGAGAATCTTTTTGGCGAGTGGTATCCCAATCCCAGCGTAATACCCGCGCCTGTGGAAAAAGCGCCTTAATCTCCGCTTCCACCTTTTCGCTGCCCAGCCCATAGGCACGGATTTGATTGCTGCTACACTGCGGGCATGTTTTTGGCATATGGCGGCTGTAGTTGCAGCGATGACACTGTAAATTATTCAGACTCACCGAATGCAACGTTAACGGCGAATCACAGCGCGGGCAGTGCACAGTTGTGCCGCAATCTCGGCAAAAAACATGGGTCGCCGTGCCCCGCCGATTAAGATACACAATGGCTTGCTCGCCGCGCTGAACCGTTTCAGCCAAGCGTTCTGCTAGTTCTCGGCTAAAAATACTGCGGTTACCCGCTTTCAGTTCTTCTCGCATATCCACCAAAGAAACGTTGGGTAAAGAAAACCCTTCTGTTACCCGCTTTGGCAATTCCAAAAGTTCAAAAAGACCCGTTTCAGCCTTAAAACGCTGTTCGAGAGAAGGGGTTGCAGAACCTAATATACAAACCGCGCCCGCCAAGCGGGCGTAGGTTTGGGCTGCTTCTACCGCGTCATAAAATGGCGGTTCGGATTGTTGATAAGACGTATCGTGGCATTCATCTAAAACAATTAATCCTATTTGCGGAAAAGGTGTAAACAAAGCCGAACGCGGACCTATCACCACTTTAATTAAACCAGCCCGCGCCCGCCGCCATGTATCGTAGCGTTCGCCATCTGAAAGGCGTGAATGGATTAAACCCACTTGACCGGGGAATTTGGCTAAAAAACGGCGCACAATTTGGGGGGTAAGCGCAATCTCTGGGACGAGAATCAAGGCTTGGCGACCCGCATTAATTGCCTGTTCAGCGGCCCGCGTGTAAATTTCTGTTTTGCCAGAACCGGTAATACCGTGCAATAAAAATGGCTTATGATGCGATTGATTAATTAAATCCAACGCTTTTTTTTGTTCAGGGGTTAATTTAATTTCAGCGGGGCTGGCTGTTCCAAAAGGTTTTTCGGCAACACCTGCCAACGAATCTCGGAAAATTTCACTCTCGAACAACCGAATTAATCCGCGTTCTTCCAGTTCCTGCAAATCGGCTAAATTACAACCGCTTTCGGCATAGACCCAAGTGACATTGAGCGCATCTGGCTCGCGGATTAAACACTTTAAAGCAATGGCGCGGCGCGTGCGGGTTGCGGGTGTGCTGCCTAAATCGTCTAACTGACGTTCGGCTTCGGCAGGCGCGGCGGAGAGTTGCGCCATACGAATAAACTTGGGGCGTACAGCGGGCGGCGGCAAAACGGATTGACTCTTTAAATAGCCGTTTCGCAATAATTTCTGGGCTACTTTTCGCCAATCCACTTTGGCAAAATGCCGGTCTATTTGCCTGCCACGCAACGCGCCGCGTGTATTTAAAAGGTCATAAATTCGCTTTTCAATCGTGGCAACAAAAACGGTGGCATCCAAGCCATCTGCCAAACGATAAAGCACATCCGCTTGCTGGCTGATGCCCACTGGTAAAAATAAAGCGATCATAGCCGAAAGCGGCTGCAAATTGGCTTGCGCCATTGCGCGTGCCAAAGCAATTTGCTCCACCGTTAACACAGGGAGTGGGTCAGTGATATCTAAAATGGCTTTTACTTCTGCCACAGATGGCAAATCAATAAATTCTAAAATAACACCTTGTAAAACCTGCCCGCCAAAGGGAACAGTGACCAAGCAGCCCAAAGCAGCCTGTTCCGCCAATTCGGCAGGCAGGCTGTAATCGTATTCGCCAGAAATTGACGAGTGGTTAAGGGCAACGCGCACAAAGGTCATTCATTAATCTTTTCGGAGATAAGGTTGTAATTCACATTAATTGCATCAAGTATATTTTGGATTATATCCTGCATGTATAATCCAAAATATGCCACAACAGAACAAGCGTCACACCATCATCATTGGCGGCGGCATAGCAGGGTTAACCGCCGCCTTGCATTTGGCCGAACGCGGATTAAAACCGCTGTTGCTAGAAGCCAACCCAACTTATTTAGGCGGGCGGCTGGCGGCTACCGGAACCTACACACTTAATAACATAGAATTCCCGCTTGAACATGGTGTGCACGGCTTATGGGATGGCTATATCCATCTTAAAGAAATGCTCAACCGCCACAACTTGCTGCCAGCCTTAATCACCTCGCAAGAAGAAGAATGGATTTATAAAACGGGCAGTTTTATTGGCCGCAGTGCCATTGGCAGCACCATCCGCAACAGCAGCATTCCCGCCCCCTTTCATTATCTGCAACTATTTATTAAACCATCCTTTTTATGGGTTATCGACTGGCGCGATTGGTTTTCGCTTTTTCACGTTTGGGCGGTGTTAATCATGTCGTTGGGCGTAGACCCCTTTGGCGAAAATCAACCATTAAAAGGTGAAAACCTTGGCAAAACATTAAAAAACTGGGGGCCAGCTGTGCGCGCCCTGTTTACTGGTTTAACCCGCAACGGCATGTCCACCCACCCCAACGAGGTGCCGCTGGCTGGCTTTTTGGCGTTTTTACGTTTTTATACTGTGCTGCGCCGCAAAAGCTGGGCTTTTCACTATTTACCCGAAGGCGGCGGACCTGTTTGCGAAGCGCTGGCAACTAGAATCAAGGCTTTGGGTGGCGAGATTCAGCTGGGGGTGAGCCTGCAAAAATTAATGAAAGATGGAGATAACTGGCAGTTGCTCGTTAAATCGGATTTAATTAAGGAAGCGTTTACTGCTCAATATGTCATTCTCGCCACAGACTCCCCCGCGGCGAAATCCATTATACAAAGCAGCTTCCCATCTGAGAGTAGCCATCTTTTTTTCCCGCAAGGGATGGAAAACGCCGTCATCCGCTTATGGTTTAGCCAGCAACCCAAAAACGCGCAAGAAGCGGGCATGTTTAGCGGCGATTTTGTAATGCACAATTTTTTTTGGTTAGACAAACTATATAAATCCTACCAAGACTGGGCTGAAAATACTGGCGGTTCATGCATCGAGTTGCACATTTATGGCCCGCCAGAAACGCTTACCCAGCCCGATGCGTTAATTCTGACCCAGGTCTTAACCGACTTCTACAAAACTCATCCCGATTTGAAAGGCCGTTTAATCGGTCAGCATTTGCAGCGTAATGCCGCCAGCCATACCCTGCCCCAAATTGGTGAGCGCGGCACACACTTAGGCGTAAAAACCCAATGGCAGGGGTTGTTCTGCGCCGGAGACTGGCTACAAGACGAGGCCCCCGCCTTCTTTTTAGAGCGCGCCTGTATCACCGGTTTAAAAGCCGCCAACGAAATATTATCTTTAAGTGAACAGCCCCTTTTTGAAACCCTGCCCTACCCCAAGCCCGAACCACTGGCAGGTTGGATTGAAAGCCTAATGCGACAGGGCAGAACAAACATTAAACAAAAAAGATTAATGAAGGAGATGCAATGAACTTTGAAAATCTTTATCAACAATTAGAGCAAAACGCCGAACGAATTAAATTTTTAATAAAAGGGGTTACCGAAGAACAAGCGCGCTGGAAACCCACCCCCGAAGACTGGTCTGTGCTTGAAGTGATTAATCACTTATATGACGAAGAACAGTTTGACTTTCGGGTGCGGTTAAAAATATTAATTAACCAAACAGGAGAAGATTGGCCGCCCATTAACCCAGCGGGCTGGGTGACAGAGAAAAAATACAACGAAAGAGATTTGCAAGAATCGCTCAACAATTATTTAAATGAAAGAAAGAAATCACTAGCTTGGTTAACCAGCCAAAAAACGGCCAATTGGCAAGCCAGCGCAACCGCACCGTGGGGCGGCCAACTGCACGCCGGTGATATGCTAACCGCATGGACCGCCCATGACCTTCATCACATGCGGCAATTGGTAGAGCTGCATTATGCTTGGGTTAATCGGCAAGGAGAGCCATACAGCCCAGCCTACGCCGGAGATTGGTAAACCTTAATTAAAACAAAAGACTTTCCACTAACTGGAAGGTCTTTTATTTACTACTCGTATCTTAACGCTTGCACCACATCCATTTGAGCGGCTTGACGGGCAGGCAAAATTGCCGCCAATACCCCAAAAAATAACCCAAACCCAATCGCTAACAAAATACCATTGACTGGAAAGGAATAACCAAACGGGAAAATAATTTGAACCGCCAGCACCAACACATACCCCAAATAAAGCCCTGCAAAAACGCCAAAAGCGCTGCCAATGGCTGCCAAAATAAGGGCTTCGGCAGTAATTAAATTGCTAATTTGCCTACGGGTTGCCCCAACCGCCCTTAACATGCCAATTTCTCGGGTGCGTTCTAAAACCCCAATGGCTAAGGTGTTTAACATAGCAATAAAAGACGGAAAGACCAGCATGCCAAACAAGAAAAACATGGCACTAAATGCTGAATCCATTTGCTGGCGCATGGCTTCATAATAAGCCTGCCCCGAAATTAATTGAAACTGCGGGTACTGATACGCCAATGCCCGAATGGCTTTATCGGCAGCGGCTCGGTCTGCATCTGGCTTTAAATCCAATTGAAGAAACACATCTTGAGTAGAGCCAAAATCTCTTGCCAGGTTGGCTTGCGAGATATACGCCGTCGCCAATTTGGCATTTAACAAATCGGCAGCCACCGCCACAATGCGATACTCAACCGTGCCATTGGGGCTTGCCAAAGCAATCACATCCCCATTTTTTACACCCAAGCCAACCAACAAAATTTTATTGGCAATTAACACATTTTCTGTGCTTAAACGCTGATAGACTTCCTGCTCGTTTACCAGCAAATTCTCTTGAAATAGCAAGCCGCTGACCTGAGAAAAAGCAGGGGGGTCAATGCCCAAAATAGAAACAGCCTGCCCGTTGGCTTTTGTGCTAGCAAAACGCAAGGTGCTGACTTGTGCCACGCCGGGCACAGCCCGCAAGCCATCGGCTAAATCGATATTCACACCCAAGTTGCTATTCCACAACGCCACCGAAGGCGGCACCAGCAAGTAGTCGCTGCCCAAACTATCTTCTACCAACCCATATAATTGACCCACCAAACTACTGACCAAGCCGCCCGCCGCCACCACCACAGCCAACCCAAACATAGTAGCAGAAGCAGTTACAGCCGTACGAGCAGGCTGGCGGGTTAAATTCCCTTGTGCCAGCGCGCCTACCCCTTGGCGAGCAAAAATTAATTGCACAGTTTTGCCAAACACAAGCGCAAATGGCTGCACCAAAGCCGGTGTGATTAAAACCAGCCCCAGCAGAAATAGAAACCCGCCCGGCAAAATTAAAACAATTTGATTTGAAAACAAAACGCCAACCGCCAACAGGATGAGAACCAGACCGGCCCAAAAGCCCCAGCCAGTTTGCCGTTTAAACTCATCCTCCGCGCTGGAGGGTCTTAACGCTTCCAGCGGGGTAATGCGGCTGGCTGAAATTGCAGGGATTAATCCCGATAGTACGGTAACCCCTACCCCCAATAGGCTGGCGACCAACAACATTTCCATAGAAACAACTGGGCTGCCTAATTTAATGTTGATAAAAGCAGAAAGCGGCACTTGGGCAACCTGCAAAATTAAAACCGCCAAACCATACCCCAACATTAAACCGAAGAAGGTGCCAATAATCCCTTGAATTAATCCCTCCGCCAAAATAATGCCCAAAATGGTAAAACGGGTAGCCCCAAGCGCCCGCAGCATGCCAATATCATGGCGGCGTTCGACGATAACCGTGCGAAAAGTATTAAATATAATAAACGCGCCCATAAACAAAGCCAGCATGCCAAAAATACTTAACATCACTTGCGCCCATAGCAAGGATGTAAATAACTCTGCGCCAGAGAACAAACTGCCAATTTTAAAATCTGAACCGAGGCTGGCTTCAATTTCGGCTTGCGTTTTGGCACGGCTTGCTTCTCCAGCGAACGAATCAGCCACTGCCACTTCGATTAAATTAATTAAGCCGGTCTGTCCTGTAATGGCTTGCGCTTGGTTGAGCGTAACCCACACTTCTTCGTTACCTAGCTCTGTTCGGGCGGGCAAGATGCCAATTACTTTTAATGAAGTAAGCCCTTGCGCAGAAGGGATTGTGATTGAATCACCTATTTGAACGGCTAAGGCATCCGCCAGGGTTTGCGAGATTAAAGCTGCAGCGGAGTCATCCGCTTGTAGATAACGGCCAGACACAACAGGGTAGGAGCGCAGCGCGCGCGCTTGCTCAGGCAGTACCCCGATTAAATTAATCGCATTGATGACATCCAAATGACTGGGGTCGTTATCAATAAAATTGGCTGGTAAATTGATGGTGCGTTTTAGCAGCGGCGAAACCGCCCGCAAGGATTTAAGTGAATAAAGCGGATTGGCGTTTTGCTCAAAAAAGGCATCGCCAGAGATGTGGGTTATAGAAAAATCGATCAACCCAGATGCGCCCTGCACATTCACTTGCAAGGCTTGCATTAAGGTTGGCAAAATAATATTCATGCCAAAAATGAGCAACACACCAAATACCACCGCCAAGGTGGTAAGCAAGGTTCTTAATTTGCGACCAGCCAAATAGCGTAACGCGAGGGTAAAGGATAGGTTCATGGCTTCAGCTCGCTTGCGGAAATTGCTTTTTTGTCTAGCATGGTTTCGTCTACAATTTTGCCGTCTTTAAGGAAGATGATACGGTCAGCGTAGGCGGCGATGCGTGGGTCGTGGGTAACCATAATGACAGCCCGATTAAATTCTTTGGCTACTTTGCGAAGCAAGCCCGCGATTTCATCACTGGCATGCGTGTCGAGGTTGCCAGTGGGTTCATCTGCCAAAATTAAAGCCGGTTCGGCTACCAAGGCGCGAGCAATGGCTACGCGTTGCTGCTGCCCACCCGAAAGTTGGTCTGGGCGGTGATGTAAGCGGTCTTGCAAGCCAAACTTAATTAACCATTCGCTGGCTTTCACATGCGCTTCAGCAGGTTTCATGCCGTCTAAAATAACGGGCAGGGCTGCATTTTCCACAGCCGTTAAAACTGGCAACAAGTTGTAAAACTGAAAAACAAAGCCAATGTTTCGGCGGCGCAGTTGAGCGGCTTGGTCATCGTTTAGTTGGTTTAATTGCGTACCATTAATGGCAACCTGCCCGTGGCTGGGGTTATCTAAACCGCCCAACAAATGCATTAAGGTAGATTTACCACAGCCGCTGGGGCCCATAATGGCAATAAATTCTCCGGCTTGTATGGAGAGATGAATATGATCGATAGCGGTTACAGCGGTTAAGCCAGAACCATAAATTTTTGTCAGGTTTTCAGCCTGTAATATGTTCATTTGAATTTCCTATAGATTAACAGAATCGGGTAGATGGATAAGATTAATTTGCTATACCGATTCTGGCGGTGGAAAGGTTGAGCCTGTATCTCCCTTTTTGGGTCTGCCCCGCGGACGGATTTCAGGTTCTGGGAAGGGCTGCCCCTGAATGGCTTCTAAACGCAGTTCAATCATATCCATCCAGCGCAGGTCGGCTTCTAGGTGCATGATGGTTTTATCTAATAATAATATTTGAGCCATTTCGGTTTGCGGGTTATAGGCGTCACGCTGCTGGGTGGCATTGTGCATTTCTCTAAACAAGTAGCCGCGCTGAATTTGAATTAATCGCCCAGGGTCTGCTCCTTCGCTGACCAAAGCCACCATTAATTTGACAAAAAACTCATCGCGCTGGTGCTGGGTTTCTACACTGCTACTAAACCAAGCGTGCAAGGCTTCTGCACCTTGTTTTGTAATCGCATAAATACGGCGAGCCGGTTCGCTCCCTTGTCCCAAATCGGACTTGCGTTCTACCAAACCAGCTTCTTCTAAGCGGTCTAAGGTCGTATAAATTTGAGCGGGCTTTACTTCCCAATTGGCGTCGCCGCCCATCACCGCTTCAAAGGCCGCGCGTAATTCGT
Organism: uncultured Anaerolineaceae bacterium; assembly: GCA_964403635.1. Lineage (GTDB taxonomy): Bacteria > Chloroflexota > Anaerolineae > Anaerolineales > Villigracilaceae > JANJTV01. Next base: position 13,095 of record CAYOGW010000047.1, read on the forward strand.
AGCCGTGGCGCGGCTTTTGTGCTAACAATCCTAATAATGCGTTTCGAACAGACATAAATATTCACCTGTAGATTAATTTCATAAATATTATACGAGTTAGTATTTATTGTCAAGAAAAAGACATAAACTGACATAAAAATAACTCCGAAGTTTTGAAAACTTCGGAGTTATTAAGACAGAAACAACTCAACGATTATTATTGCCGGTTTCGAAAGCCTTATAAAGACTTAACCGGGAGTGCAAACACAGAAAGGCCAATCAGACCAGCCCCAAGGGCAATTTCCCGGGTCCGGACTGCCTATCGCAGTACACGCATCTAAGGTAGGATCACCAGGCTGGCGGGTTTCCGAAATGGTAGGCTGAATAATTACTGGGCAAATTTTTGGTTCAAAACCGTTGGGTTCGAAACCAAATGCCTGATAACAGGTATTGTCTACAGCATAAAGCGCCTTTAATGGGTAATTACTGTTCTCGCGAACTGGCGACCCAGCTTCATTTAATGTAAAGTAGTCCACATAATCAAGCCGTCGGACATCTTTAAAACCCGCGTCTGCCGAAACGGAATATAAAAATTTACTGCCCATAAATGATTTTTTAAAGGCAAATTGAACCGTGGCAAATTGCCCTGCATTGATACGCACCCAAACAAGATCATTATCTTCCCCAATGCCGTCAGCAAGGCTATGAATTAATTTATCGTAGCCATCACCAGAAAACGGTGCATCAGATTTAGCCGGGTTGCTCCCCGCGCTGTCACGGTTTGTATCGGCATAAATTTTAATATTGTCGGCAGTCCACTCTTCAGAGTAAGGCGGCTGGGCAACAATCAGAAAATCGCCAAAACTGTCTAAATTATTATCCAACTCAACCGCATATTGAATTCCAGCCGCATCATTCGGATTCTTGCCTACCAGCCCAATGGACACAAAAAGCCAATCCGCATCTTCGCTGATACTAAAAGCGGAGATATCCATGTCCGGCATATAGGTCATATCCTGCAAAAATGGACGCTCCAAGCGGTTAAGATTATAAGAATCACCGAATGGCGCACGTTTTTCTGGGGCAGTACCCACAGAGACAACATCTGGGTATGGTTTTACTTCCGGTGCAGAAATTGGAATCATTTGATGCTGCGGAAGAAGGGTTTCAACTGGCGGCTGTTCACTAGTGGATGAAACCACTGCTTCGGTAGCAACCGGTTCGGTGGATTGGGCCGAGTTTGGTAGGTTGCAAGCCTGCACAAGCAAAACCAAAATTGCAAAGATGGAAATCAAATAAGGTTTTCTACTCATAACGCATCTCCATTATCTTAACAAAAAAAATTTATACGATTATATAACATCACCCATCAAGCATACATTAATTATTGTTATAAAACTACCCTGTTAATAATCATTGTCCAAAAAAGGTCCTATAATTCAAAAATGTCCTTAATCAAAGTATTAAATACTTGGAAAAGTGAAGAATATACGGCTCCGAACATTTTCAACTGGCAGATTTCGCCCGCCCGCCCCGCCAGCCTGCTCCCGTTCCCCGCAGACCTGCACCCTGCTCTGAAAGAAACCCTGCAAGCGCAAGGGATTTTTAAACTATACAGCCACCAGCACGCGGCTTGGGCTTTGACTCAAGCCAAAGAAAATGTTGTTTTGGCTACCGGTACCGCCAGCGGAAAATCGCTAGCTTATCACCTACCCGTTATAGACCGATTAATTAATCAGCCAAACGCGCGGGCGTTGTACTTGTTCCCGACCAAGGCTTTAGCGCAGGATCAACTTTCAGGTTTGAGCCTGTTGCAGGGAAAATTCCCAGCGATTAAAGCGGCTGTTTATGACGGAGACACGCCCGTCGGGCGTCGGCCTGAAATTCGCAAAAATGCCAGCCTGCTATTCTCCAATCCAGATATGCTGCACACAGGCATACTGCCGCATCATGTTAATTGGGCTGATTTCTTCATAAATTTAAATTTTGTGGTGATTGATGAAATGCACACTTATCGCGGTGTGTTTGGCTCGCATGTTGCCAATGTGATTCGACGACTTAAACGAGTGGCGGCTTTTTATGGCGCGAAGCCGCAATTTATTTTAACTTCTGCTACGATTGCCAACCCGCAGCAACTGGCCGAAATGCTAATTGAAGCGCCGGTGCAAGTGATTGACCAAGACGGCTCGGCGCGCGGCGAACGGCATTTCATTACCTATAATCCGCCGATTGTGGATGCCGCTATGGGCATACGCAAGAGCGCTTTAAAAGAAAGTGTGCGGCTGGGGCAAGCCTTAATGAAAGACAATGTGCAAACGGTTTTGTTCGCGCGCTCGCGCCGCAGCGTAGAAATGATATTAAACGATTTGCAAACCAGTGCCGCCAGCAACCCGAGCGAAATTCGCGGCTACCGCAGCGGATACCTGCCCAGCCATCGCCGCGAGATTGAAAAGGGATTAAGAGACGGCTCGGTACAACTGGTGGTGGCTACCAACGCGCTGGAGCTCGGCATTGATATTGGCGGGCTTGGCGCTGCCATTTTGGCTGGTTACCCGGGCAGCGTGGCTAGTTTAATTCAGCAAGCCGGGCGCGCCGGGCGCGGAGATGCCCCCGCCGCCGCTGTGTTTGTCGCCACCCCAGACCCGCTCGACCAGTTTTTGGCGCATCACCCCGAATATTTCTTAAAGCGCAGCCCAGAACAAGCCTTAATTAACGCCAACCACTTGCTGATTCTACTTAATCACTTACGCTGTGCCATGTTTGAACTGCCCTTTCAAGAAGGAGATAGTTTTGGCAGCCTGCCAGCAGAAAGCCTGCAAGATTATTTAATTTTTTTGGTGAGCAACCAAGAAGTGCATCTCTCAAACGAACAATATTTTTGGATGTCAGAAACCTACCCCGCCGCAAACGTTTCGTTAAGAACGGCTTCGCCCGTTTCTATTGCCCTGCAAAGCGTGGATGAAGAAGGCCGCCCCGAAATCATTGGCACGGTAGACGCTGAAAGCGCGGTTTGGATGGTTCACCCAGGCGCGGTCTATTTGCACGAAGCCCAGCAATTTTTTGTACAAGAATTAAACCTGCAAACCCATACCGCCCAATTAATCCCCGTCGCGCTCGATTACTTCACCGAACCGTTGAAAGAAACCACTTTAGAAGTAGTAGAAGAATCGGCTCAAGAAGCCATTACCGGCGGCACAAAACACTGGGGAGAGTTAAAAGTAACCAGCACTGTTACTGGTTTTCGCAAGCGCCGCTGGCACAC
>CAYOGW010000047.1:16435-19794 GCA_964403635.1 uncultured Anaerolineaceae bacterium
GGAAAGCCGTAAGACACGCCTTCGCAAGCAAAGGTTAAAATCTTACGCGCGCCTATCCTTAAATTACCCGCTTCTACCGAGCACGGAGAATAGGCATAAAAATCATACTTTCCTTCTGGCAAGGTAATGTTATATACCCCCGGTTCAGGAAAATCATAATAAACCTTAACTCCGCCTTCCGGCTGAACCCACATCGAAACCCCGCCGGTCGTCCAATTGCGAATGGTAACCTGTACGCTAGCTGGGCTAGCCGCGTAGACCGGGCTAACAAACAAAGTTGCCAACAAAATAACAACCACAAACAAAACCGAAATCTTTTTCATAGCGCCTCCTTTAATTAATATAAGAATACTTAATTAAAGAAAGCAATACAAGCAGCAATATTGCTTAACCTTGCTAGGTATAATATTGCTATGCCATCTCTTGCAGATAAATTAAAAGCGCTTGGCGTTAAAACGGGCACAGCCGATTTAACCCCCAAGGCTGGCCCAGCCCGCAACTTGCCCCCGTTAGAGCAAGCCTTGGGTGGCCGCTGGTTAAGCACCCGCCGCGGAGAGTCTTTTGTGGTGGAGTACAGCTACCAAGCGGATTTTAAACACGGCAACAGCCCGATTAAAATTGATGCTTCGTTAGAGACACTCTCCGCTTGGGCCAAAGACCCCTCTATTCAACACTTAAACATCGAACAGTTTGCCTTTTTAGATACCGAAACATCCGGGCTTTCGGGCGGAACCGGCACCTACGCCTTTATGATTGGCGCGGGGCGTTTTATTAATCAACAATTTGAGCTAGCCATTTTCTTTATGCAAGACCCCGCCGATGAACCGGCTTTACTCGAAGCCCTGAGCGACTTTTTAGCCCCGTGCGCCGCTTTGGTCACTTACAACGGCAAAGCCTTCGATGCGCCATTATTAAAAACCCGCTACCGCTTGCACAGCATACCCTGCCCCTTTGATGGCTACGCCCATGTTGATTTGCTGCCCCTTGCCCGCCGCTTATGGCGCGCCCGCCTACCCAGCCGCAGCCTAAAATATATCGAAGAGCATGTGCTGCTGGCCCCCCGCAGCAGTGAAGAAGTGCCCGGTTACGAAATCCCTTGGTTGTATTTTGATTATTTAAGAAACCGTGATGCCGAACCGTTAAAAGGAGTCTTTTACCACAACGCTATGGATGTGGTAGCGATGGCCGCTTTAATGCAGCATGCCGCCCACATGCTCGAAAACCCCTTTGACGAAAGTGTAGAACACGGTTTAGATGTTATTTCGCTGGCAAAACTGTACGAAGATTTAAACCGCTGGGAATTAGCCGCCCGCCTGTACGAACGCGGGCTAGAAATGAACCTGCCCGAAGCCGATTTCTGGACTGCGGTTCAGCGCTTATCCATTTTGCAAAAACGGCGCGGCGACTTAAGCGAAGCCATCCGCTGGTGGCAAAAAGCAGCCGCCGATGGGCATATTTACGCCTATGTAGAACTAGCCAAAACCTACGAACACAAATTAAAAGACCCCCAGCAAGCATTAACTTGGACGAAAACGGCATTAATTAACTTAAACCAAAAATCAGATATTCCCGTTTATATGAAGAAACACTGGCAAAACGAACTAGAATTAAGACATACCCGTTTAATCAAGAAAATTCCGCAGGAGCGCACAAATGGCTAAGAATAACGAACCGAAAGGCACTTCTATCAATATTGGCGGCAATGTTTCTGGCAATATTGTGGTGGGCAATAACAATACAGTTGGCAGCCCAAGCGCCCAACCAGAAAAGCCTTTAATGAACAGCCAAGTAAAAGTCTTTATCTCCTACCGCCGCGCCGACAGCGCGGATGTGGTTGGCAGAATTTATGATTCGCTGGTAGAAGCCTTGGGTTCAGAAGCTGTGTTTAAAGACGTGAATGCCATTCCGCTGGGCAGCGATTTTCGAACTGTTTTAATGCAAGCCATTGAACAATGCACGGTTTTTGTGGCTGTCATTGGCAAAAACTGGTTAATGAATGAAAAAGACGAAAAGCGATTAAATGACCCGCAAGACTGGGTGCGAATCGAAATTGAAAGCGCCCTCCAACGAGAGATTCCCGTTATTCCGCTATTGGTGCAGGGTGCCAGCATGCCCAGCGAGCAAGACCTGCCAGCCAGCTTAAAACCGCTTGTTTTTAAAAACGCGGCTTGGGTGCGGCCCGACCCAGATTTTCATCACGACATGCAGCGATTAATTTCAGCTTTGTATTAATGAATCAGCATTGGGGGATTAACGTATAATCAAGCCATGACCGAACTACGACGGCTCAAACTTTCTGCCGATTTAACCAACCTAAACGCTTTTCGAGATGTGGTAGAAGAAACCTGCCAATATTTTCGCATGAGCGAAGAAATGGCTTATGGTGTTATTTTGGCGGTGGATGAAGCAATTGCCAATGCCATTTTGCACGGGTATGACGGGCAGCAAGGCGAAATTGAACTGGTGATTAATAAGCTGCAAGAAGGTTTGCAATTTATTATTACAGACCAAGCCAAGCCGTTTAACCCCATTGAAAGACCCATGCCCGACCTAAACAAACCCCTAGAAGAAAGGCAAATTGGCGGTTTGGGCATTTATTTAATTCGCAGAAACATGAGCGAAGTACATTACCGCGCCTTGCCCGCAGGCGGCAACGAACTAACTCTGGTGAAATATTTGCACCAGCCAGGAGAATAATATGGAACTCATCGTCAAAAATGAACAGGGGCGAGTACCGGTAACGGTGCTCAAAATTATTGGCAGCGTTGATTCGTTCACTTATCAAGAATTAATCGAAAAGGTGAAAGAAATTCGCGCCGCCGGAAGCGAAAACCTACTGCTAGACCTGAGCGAAACCATTTACCTAAGCAGCGCCGGTATTATGGCCTTGTATAGCATTACCAAAGTGATGCGCGGCGAAAGCGCCAGCGAGTTTATGGACGGCTGGAGCGCCCTACGCGAAATGGACAAAGACAGCCAAAAAGGACGTCCCAAAAACCTTAAATTGCTCAAGCCCCAATTGCGGGTGAGAAATATTTTAGAGATGGTAGGCTTTGACCAGTTTTTTGATATTTTTATCGATATGGATGAAGCCCTGCAGGCTTTCTAAGCCCCAGCCTTTGATTCCGCTTAACAGGAGCGCCCCATGCCTCGCAATTACCGCCGCAACGACACCCGCAGACGAAGAAACTATGCCAGCAATAGCGACCCGATTGGCCGCTTTTTTAAACGCCCAGCCGTGCAATTAAGCATTTTGGGCATCGCGCTCTTAATCGCAATTACCATTGTGCTGTTCGGTCAGCCGTAATTAAAAACTGACTTTTAAGTTAAATTTTTACTCAATCTCAATATACAATATA
>CAYOGW010000048.1:0-2292 GCA_964403635.1 uncultured Anaerolineaceae bacterium
TGATATCCGCTTGGGGAAATTTCTTATTGTGATGTTGTGCTTGCACACACTTCATCTAACACCTATAATAAATAAATGTCCAAGCGAACTAAGATTCTAGCAAAAATTTTAGCAGGCTCCAAGAACATCAGTTTTAGAGATTTTATCTTATTAGTAGAAGGCTTTGGCTTTAACTTAATCCGGGTAAATGGTAGCCATCACATATATAATCATCCAAATATTAAAGAGTTAATTAATCTACAACAGGTTCAAGGGCAAATAAAACCCTATCAGGTAAAACAATTTATGAACTTAATTGAACGATATAATTTAAGTTTGGAGGACGAATGAAAGACTATCACATCAATATTTTTTATAGCACCGAAGATGAAGGCTATATTGCCGATATTCCAGATTTAGAATATTGCTCAGCTTTTGGAGAAACACCCCAAGAAGCCTTAACCCAAGCCTTAATTGCAAAAACAGCCTGGTTAGAAGCCGCCCAAGCTCAAGGAAAACCAATCCCTGAACCACGTTACCGGCCTGCTATTTACCAGTTACCTATTGCAGCTTAATAAATCAAAACATAAAAAAACCACAGAATTAATTCTGTGGTTTTTTAATTAATCTAATCAATTCTGCCTAATTAGCGGGGATTGTTTTTTTATTCAGCGGTTTCAGCCGCGCGCATCTCATTAAACGAGCGGATAGCCACTTCCAGCATTGCCAAATCGGGTTCGCGGGTGGTTAAGCGCTGCAAGAGCAAGTTTGGCTTAATTAAAATCCGCACCCAAGCCTTGTCTAGGTTGTTCGCGCTCCAGCGGATCATCTCAAGTGCAATGCCTGCCAAAACCGGCAATAAGAGCAAACGCCCCACAATTTGCCAGCCAACCGCCAGCGGATGCAAGAAACTAAACGCCACAATCGATAATAAAACGAGAGTGAGCAAAAAGGCGGTGCCGCAGCGGGGATGCTCTAACGGGAAACGGGAGACCGCTTCTGGGCTGAGTTCGCTGCCCGCTTCGTAGGCGTTAATCGTCTTGTGTTCGGCGCCATGATATTGAAAGACTCGTTTAATATCTTCCATTTTGCCAATTAAGAGAATGTAACCGATTAACAAGATTAAACGGGTTATCCCTTCTACCGCGGCGGCAATCCAGACGTTTAAGCCCAAATATTCCACCCCTTTCGAGACGCCGTACGGCACCAAGAAAAACAAGCCAATCGAGAAAGCCAGTGAGATGGTCATGGTTAAGACCAATTGCCAGCCTTCCAGTTTTTCATCTTCACCGCTTTGGGTGTTGGCCGAAAGGGTCAAGGCGCGCATGCCCAAACCGAGCGCGTCCCATAGCAAAATGCTGCCCCGCAAAAAAGGCACTTTGGGCACCCACGAGGTATATAAGCCAGCCAGTTTTTCGGTGTGCACCACAATTTCACCATCGGGTGCGCGCATGGCAACCGCCAAGGCTTTTTGGCCGCGCATCATTACGCCTTCAATGACGGCTTGCCCGCCGTAGGTCATAATTCGGTCTTCCATATTTAATTAATTTCCTTTTCTAAAAGCACACATCGGCTACGGTTTACACGGATTTCACAGATTTTAATTAGTGCAATTTGTGGCGAGTCTTTTATTTATTCCAAATTGAAGAAGAAATGCACCAAGGCTTTGGTGCCCTTGTGCCAGCTGGGCAAATCTAATTTTTCGTTGGGAGCATGCAGGTTGTCATCGGGTAAGCCAAAGCCAGTTAAGACCGATTCGATGCCCAGAATCTTCTGCATGAATCCTACCACCGGTACCGAGCCGCCTTCTCGTTTAAAGAACGGGCGCATACCCCAGACTGTTTCAAACGCATCTGAAAGGGCGCGCACACCGGCTGTATTTCGGTCAGAGATAGAAGCCGCGCCGCCCGCGTGCATCAGTACCTCCCATTTAATGGTCTTGGGGGCGTTTTGCTCTAAATAGGCCATTAATTGCTGGTGCACTTCTAAGGGGTCTTGGTCTGGCACCAAACGCATCGAAACCTTGGCCATCGCTTTGGCAGGCAAAACCGTTTTCGAGCCTTCGCCTACAAAACCACTCAAAAAGCCGTTTACATCCAAAGTTGGGCGCGCGCCGACTCGCTCAACGGTGGTATAGCCTTTTTCGCCAAATAATTCGGGCACACCGGTTAAGCGTTTCACTTTTTCGTCGGTAATCGGCAGGCGGGCCAGTTCGGCGCGTTCTTCGGCTGGCAAATCTCGCACTTTGTCGTAGAAACCCGGCAAGGTAATGCGGCCATCGGCATCATGCATGCCCGCGATTAATTCTGCCAA
>CAYOGW010000048.1:2392-5121 GCA_964403635.1 uncultured Anaerolineaceae bacterium
CCAAGCGGGTAAATTGGGAACTTCGTTTTTTAATAATTGCAGAATGGTTCGCCCACGGGCTTCGGTGGCGTAAGCGGGCAGGTCCGTTTTAGGAGCAAATTTTTGGCTAGAGAGATATTGCCGCCACAGCCCAAGCCTGCTTTCCGCTTCAGCGGCGGCTTTCTGTTCCCAAGCCACCCGCCATTTTCGTTTGCCCGCTTCTGCCATTTGCTCCAAATCAAGCCCAATTTCTGGCTGAAGCGTTTTTAATCGGCGAACCGAAAATAAAATATTACCAATGGTTAAGCGAGAAACAGCACAATTAATCGGCCAGTAGGCTTCTTTCGAAAGCAAGTAATCCTGCAGCAAGGGCAGGCCTTCATTTAAAAACTCTTGGTCTACTTGCAGAGAAAATTCCATTTAATTAAGGTGCAACCGTGGCTTCGGGGGCTTGCTCGGCGCCGCGCCGTGTGACCAAGTACCACTCACTGATGGTCAAAAAGCGGTCGCTGGTATCAAACAGTGGCGGCATTTGCACACCTAACACTTGCTGGCTAACCCCATAACTATAAACGGGGTAGTACAACGGCAAGGCGGGCAATTCACGCGCAAAGACCACCTGAAAATTTCGGTACAAACGCGTGCGCAATTCAAAATCTGTGTTTACACGCGCTTGCTCTAAATATTCGCTGGCGGTGCGGTTATCCCAACCACTAAAGTTTTGTCCGCCAGTGGCTTCAGACTGATGCCAAAACGGGTAAGGGTCTGGGTCGGGCAAGCGGGCCAGGTTTAAATCAATCAGCGCGGCTTGGAACTTGCGCGGGATAATGCGCTCGTTGACCATTTGCTCGTAGGGCATGGCTTCAAGGGTGACATTCACGCCTACCTGTGCCCACGTTTGCTGAATCGATTCAGCCATAGCGGTATGCAAAGCGTCATCGGGGTGCAGCAAAGTGAAGTCTAGCAGGTTGCCGTCTTTATCCGCGCGGGTGTTGCCTCCGCTGGCAGGGATGGCAAATTGGTTCTTCTTTAAGAGTTCAATGGCGGCTTGCGGGTCATAGATCACATGCTCAATATTTTCATAATACGCCCATGTGCCGGGGAAGATTGGCCCGTCAGCCACAATAGCTTGACCGCTCAACAGCTGGTCAACCATCCTTTGACGGTTGGTCGCCATCAGCAGAGCCCGCCGCAGGTTTGCATCCGCTAAAAATGGTTTTTCGGGGTTGGCGTGATTAATTAAAATCAAACTCATTTCTGGCAGGCGGCCCGTATAAATTGAAAGGGCTGGCTCAGCCAACGCATCGGGCAAGACATCGCTGGTAATTTGGCTAATGGCTAGCACTTCGCCATCTCGAAAAGCTGCCAGCGCCGCCGCCGAAGAGGGGTAATAACGAAAGACCACTTGCTCCATAAAAGGCTTGTCGCCGTAATAGTTTTCAAAAACGCTTAATTCCACGCCGCTCACCTGCCCGCCAGAAATAACCAAGCGGTCAAATTTGTAGGGACCGCTGCCAATGGGCATTAAATTAAACTCGGCGGCAGGGATTTGGTCCGGCGGAATGCTGCCGAGCAAATGCTTGGGCAATACACCAAACGTTAAATAATCTAAAAATGGGGCATAAGGTTCTGGCAATACAAATTGCAAGGTTTTATCATTTAATCGCTTCACTTCTACTTGCTTCCACAACTCGCGGACATCCAAAGAGAAGAAAGTGACATCATTTTTAATTAAATCGATGGTGAAAATAATATCGTCACTGGTAACGGGCTGCCCGTCATGCCAAACGGCGTTAGGGCGAATTGAAAAGTTATAGATGGTGCCGTCTTGCGAAACCCCCCACGATTCGGCTAAATCGGCAGTGGGCATACCGCGCGCATCAAAGCGAATTAAGCCGCTAAAAATAAGGCGGTCAATATCGCGGTCTGCCGGATTATTTAAATCGAGCAGCGGGTTTAATCGGCTAATACTGCCAATTAAAGCTTCTGAATAAATACCTCCCGAAGCGGGTTGCGATACAAACACTTGTTGGCTGCCGGGGTCTTGCGTAAAGAGTAAAACAGCCACAGCCACCAAAGTGACCAAAACGACCAATAATTGCCAGCGTAATTTTTTCATAAGGTAGGATTGAAAAGAAGGCCCGCATCCCTTGCCAGCCTGCAATGGCTCAGACCAGGACGGGGCCTTCTTTTATTGTGTTTGGCCGAGATTATCGTCCCAAAACCAAGGCCAAAATGGCCAACAAAAAGAATAAAATACTCAACGCGATGGTAGCCCCAAAGAGGGTTTTTTCTATGCCGCGTCGGGCTGTAAACACAGTGCCGCTTTCGGCGCCAGTTAAGCCGCCTAAACCAGCACCCTTGCTCTGCATAATCACACTGATAATGAGAGCGAGCGATGTAATGACCAAACCAATATCGATAAACGTTTCCATTCGGGTATTTGCCTCCTGCAAAATTAGCGTCGACATTATAATTGCCAACAATCGAAACCGTCAACCACAAGGACACTCATGCACGAATTGGTCGTTAACTTACACATGCACACCCGCTACTCAGATGGCTCTGGTAGCCACGCCGATATTGCCAAAGCCGCCTTACAAACCGGCATTGATGTTGCCATTGTGACCGATCACAATATATATGTAGAAGGGCGAGACCAGTACGTGCGAGATGGTAAACGCAAGGTCTTAATCTTAATCGGAGAAGAAATTCATGATCAAGCCCGCGACCCGCAAAAAAATCATTTG
>CAYOGW010000048.1:5221-15813 GCA_964403635.1 uncultured Anaerolineaceae bacterium
CATTTTGTTTTTTACGCCTACTTTCCGCAATTTGTTAGCAGCAGCCCCAACCCGCTTACCTTAAAAAAATGGGATGAACTATTAGCCTCCGGAAAACCTATTGTTGCCATTGGCGGTTCGGATGCGCACGCCTTACCCGCCCATCTCGGCCCGCTGAAAGGGGTTATTTTCCCCTACGCTTTTCATTTCCAAACCATTAACACCCACGTTTTGGTCGATTCGCCTTTAACCGGCAAAGTAGAATCTGATTCACAAATGATTTATGATGCCATGGCCAAAGGGCACTGTTTCGTTGCCTACGACCTGCCCGGCGACACACGCGGCTTCCGCTTTTCAGCCCAAAGCGCCACCCAGCGTGCCAGCATGGGCGATGAAATCAGCTTAGATGGCAGCCTAACCCTGCAAGCCAAACTGCCCCAGCCAGGTAACCTCACTTTAATTAAAGATGGAAAAATTATTCAACGCTGGAAAAACCGAGAAAATTTCTCTTACATTGTCACCGAACCCGGCGTCTATCGTGTAGAAGCCAAACGCCCTTTCTTAGGTCAAATGCGCGGGTGGGTTTACTCAAACCCCATTTATGTGCGTTCATAAAACAATATTGATTCTTTAATTGATTGGTTAATTCCACTAATCGTTCTATAATGAGTGAAATATTAAACAGGAGCCGCAACATGCAAAAATTTCTCATCGAATCGAAGCACGATTTAGAAAACTGCAAACAAGCCATTAAAGATACCTTTGCTGCCGGTTACTTAAATCACTTTGAGTGGGGCTGCAAAGACGATAACCACACCGCTTGGGCTATTGTAGAAGCTGAAACCGTAGAAGATGCGCGCCAAATGATCCCCTGGTATTTAAGAGACAAAGCAAAAATTACTCGTCTGGTAAAATTTGACCTAATCAAGGACGAACTGCACATCATCAAATAATAAAAATCCGCCCGAAACGGCGGGTTTTTATTACAATCTTAATCATAGGAAACCCATGCAAAAAACTTTAAAGGTACTCGGCATTGCAGGCAGCTTAAGAGAAAAATCTTTTAACAAAGCCCTTTTGCGCGCCTCACAATCACTCGCCCCAAAAACGCTGCAAATCGAAATTTTCGACCTCGCCCCCATCCCGCTCTACAACCGCGACATTGAAACCATCGGCTTTCCCGCCAGCGTCATCCAATTTCGGCAGCAAATCGCAGAAGCAGACGCCCTGCTCATCGGCTCGCCAGAATATAATTTCTCAATCACCGGCGTGCTAAAAAACGCCATCGACTGGGCCTCGCGCCCGCCCGAACAACCCTTCTCGCAAAAGCCAATCGCCATCATGGGCGGCGGCGGCACCTATGGCTCTGCCCGTTCACAATATGATTTAAGAAAAATACTCGGCGGGTTAAATGCCTACGTGCTGCCCAAACCCGAATTAATGATTACAAAAATCGCCACAAAATTTGACGAAAACGGCCAATTAATCGACGAAGAGACGCAAAAATATCTCACTCGGCTGCTAGAAGCCTTCCAAGAGTGGACGCTCAAGTTTAATTAAAGGAATATTCAATGGATGTAAACCGCCTAACGATTCAAACCGCTCGTCAAACATTAATGAACCAAGAAATTAATCCCAGCGGGCTCACCCAAGCCTTTTTGGCCGTTATCGAAGAGAAAAACCCCAGCCTCAACGCCTTTGCAGAAATTAATCAAGAAACTGCTATTCCTTCATTCACAAAAGAACTCCCGCTTTCTGGTATTCCTATTCCAGTTAAAGATTTAATCGATGTCGCTGGTTTACATACCCAAGCCGGTTCACCCAAGTTTTTTGGTCAACAACCTGCCATTAAAGACGCGGCAATCATTGAAAAACTCAAAGCTGCTGGCGCATCCATACTCGGAAAAACCAACACCCACGAAATCGCACTCGGTATTACAGGGATTAATCTGCACACCGGCGCGGTGAAAAACCCGCACGACCCAAGCCGCATTACCGGCGGGTCATCCTCCGGCTCAGCCGCGGCGGTTGCCAGTGGCATGTCTGTTGCCGCCATCGGCAGTGATACCGGCGGCTCGATTCGTATTCCAGCATCCTTGTGCGGCGTTGTTGGGCTTAAACCCACCTATGGACGAGTGAGCACCCGTGGTGTTCTGCCGCTCTCATGGAATCTGGACACGATTGGACCCATTACCAAAACCGTAAAAGATGCCGCCCTATTGTTAAATGTCTTAGCAGGTTACGATCCCCGCGACCCAACCAGCCAAAATCATCCCACTGAAGATTACTTAATGAATATTGACGACGGTGTAAAAGGCTGGAAAATTGCCCTTGCTACCGGAAGCGATATTGAAGAATGTGACCCAAGTGTTTTAAACACCCTTCAGCAAGCATCCAGCCAGTTTAGCGAACAAGGTGCAGCCGTTCACCCAGTAGAAATTGCACGCTTAGCAGAATGCGCCGCCGCCAATGGAATCATGGTAGTTGCCGATGCAGCCGCCTTACACAGAGAACGCTTAGAGCAACATCCCGACTGGTTCGGCGAAGACGTACGCGCCCGTTTAGAACGAGGGCGAAGCATCTCCGCGACAGAATATGCCCTGGCTCGCCGCACCCAGCAAGAGATGAAACGCTACTTTGATTTATTTTTTGAAGAATATGATTTTCTTTTACTTCCTACAACCGCTACCAGCGCCGCCAAAATAGAAGGGTTAGATTCAGCTGCTTATGCCCCTAAAATGACCCGTTTTACAGGGCCATTTAATCTGGTCGGTTTACCAGCCATCTCCATCCCATTTGGCAAAACTGATTCTGGCTTACCCTTGGCTGTTCAACTGGTTGGCGCCCCCTGGGCAGAGAGTAAAATTTTACAAGCGGGACAAGTGTTAGAAAATTTATATCCATATTAATTAAAAAGAACCCGTTATTGGGTTCTTTTTAATTAAACTTTATTTTTTACGAATGGCTTCTACCGCTTCAGGATTAACCAGAGAACTGGTATCTCCTAAATCTAAGCCCAAATAAGCCGCTCGAATCATGCGCCGCATCACCTTGGCATTACGGGTTTTCGGTAAGTCATTAACAAAAATAATTTCTTTGGGGGCTAACGGTTTCCCCATTTCGGCCACAATTAAATTAATTAATTCTTTCTTTAACATAGCAGTTTCTTGAATCCCCGCTTTTAACACCACCAACATCACCAATTCGCTGCCTTTCACTTCGTGCGGAACGCCGATGGCAGCCGCTTCTACAACCGCGGCATGACGCACCAAAATCGATTCAACTTCAGCGGGTCCTAGCCGTTTCCCTGCAATTTTAATGGTGTCATCACTGCGTCCTAAAATATACCAAAGCCCATCCGCATCTATTGCCGCAAAATCGCCATGCACCCACTTATTTGGCCACCGGCTCCAATAGGTATCTAAATAACGCTGTTCATCTTTCCAAAAACCGCGTGTCATCCCAATCCACGGCGCTTTAAGCACCAATTCTCCCACCGCATTCCGAACAGGCTGACCATTTTCATCGACCACATCGGCAGCCATGCCCGGGCAAGGACCCGAAAAAGCACAAGGCTTCAGCGGCAACAGGGGGTTACCCATTACAATGCCGCCTGAAATTTCTGTTCCACCAGAGTAATTAATAATCGGTCGCTTGCTCTGCCCCACTTTTTCAAACAACCACTTCCACGGTTCTGGGTTCCACGGCTCGCCCGTGCTTGCAAAAAATCGAATTTTGTTCAAGTCATGTTTCTGGTGCATTTCATCGCCATGCGGAATTAACGAACGAATTAAAGTAGGCGAAACTCCCAAATGAGTGATTCCGTTATTAGCAGCCAATTGCCACAAGCGGTCTGGCTCAGGGAAGTCTGGTGCGCCGTCATATAAAAACATCGTTGCGCCGAGCATTAACGTACCAAAGACCAGCCATGGACCCATCATCCAGCCCATATCAGTCATCCAATACATCACATCACCCGCGTGAACATCTGTCCCAAACGCCATGTCTTGCGCGGCTTTTACCGGAAAACCACAATGGGTATGCACCGCTCCTTTGGGCTTGCCTGTTGTACCAGATGTATAAATAACCATCAGCGGGTCTTCTGCCCAGGTGTTTTCTGTTTGACAAACGACACTTTGACGAGAAACAATTTCATGCCACCAATGGTCGCGATTAGTCTTCATATTAATTAATTGGTTTGTTCGCTGCAAGACAATCATGTGTTTTAAGGATGGGATTTGCTCCGCCGCTTCATCAGCAGTTGATTTCATTTCAATGGCTTTGCCGCGCCGAAATGAACCGTCACAAGTGAACAAAGCCACCGCCTCGGCATCTTTTAATCGGCTAACCACCGCCCCAGCCCCATAACCACTAAATAACGGCAAAATAATGCCGCCCAGTTTTGCAATGGCTAATAGTGCAATCACAATCTCCGGCGTCATTGGCATATACAAACCAACGGCATCCCCTTTTTTTAAGCCGAGTTCTTTCAAAGCATTACAGGTTTGATTAACTTGTTCAAATAGTTGTTGATAAGTTAATGTGGTTTTTAATCCTTCTTCCCCTTCCCACATAATAGCCGCTTGCTGCGCTGTGCTGGTCTTTTGCCATTTATCCACACAATTATGGGCAATATTCATTCGCCCATCGACGCACCACTTTGGAAACTGAATTCCATTGCTCAAATCGACAACCTGTTTATAAGGTTTCTCAAACTGCACGTCTAAATAATTTAAAACTGCTTCAGTAAACCAGGCTACATCTTCAGTAGAACGAGCCATCAATGCCGAAAAATCAGTGATTTTATGTTGCCGCATAAATTCACTTAAATGAGCTTTTTCAATATATTCTTGGTTAGGGCGCCAAACAATATCCCCGCCAAAGTCAAAGTCTTGATTCATGTAGAAACTCCTTCGCAAACTAGATTAAATAGAATTATACGAGATACCGAATAGCTTTCCAAAATGTAATGAATTTAATGAATAAATTTATTCTTTCAAAGATAAAATTAAATTGTGCTTAAACTTAACTTTCCTTCCAGCAAGGGTACGATTTCAGCTCAAACCCTGCCAGAATTAATCAGCGCGGCTAACCAAACCCGCTTAACCGGCTTACTCTATTGTGATGCGCAGCCCAATTCGGTTGGGGTATTTTCTCAGAGCAAGATTCTGCATGGGTATGAAGCAAAAGACTCAAGCGTGGCCCGTATTTCTGCTGCCAGCGTAGAATCAACTTTTTTAAACGCTATTCATCTTGTTCAGCTGCCAGCTTCATTAATTCATTTTTCAAAAATTAAAATAGAAAATGCCAACTTGGCTAAAGAAATTAATCTTTCGGAGACGGGGTTAACCGCCTTTCTTTCTCAAACCGAAAATCATTTACAAACCAGCTTGTTAGAAATTTTTAACACAAAGCAGGGCCTGGGGTTTATTTTGCTAGGCGGCCTCGAACAAAAGATTAGTAAGGCCGTAGTGTGGGATAGTGAAAATTGGCAAACCGATGAAGCGGGGCAGACAGCCTTAAACAATTTGCTAACCCAAAATATTCGCGCGCGTTTATACCCATATGATAAAAATAATGAAGCTTGGCAAGAGGTGTATTTAAATACATTATTTGAATTTTTAATTAACACGCTATTTGAGCGGTTAGCCGCTTTAACAGGCCGCGTGATGATAGGTTCTATTGCAAGGGAATTAATTTTATTTGGCGGACGGAACAACCTTAAACTAAAATTTGAAAATAATAAATTTTCAACCAGCACTTTATTTTCTTCTGCCACAGAAATGGCAAAATCTCACCGTATTTGCTTAAATTTGGTCATCCAACAAATCGAAGCGGTGATTGGGATTGGCATGATGACATTAATGATTCAGCGGTTGTATAATGGTACGAACCCACAATACAAAGCAGTTGCGCAACATCACCACATGTTTTTTGAATAGGACTTCTGAAATGCATTTATTAACCAACCAACGCACAAAAATTTTACAATTCGCTATAATCCCTTCTCTATTAATCCTTGGGCTCTATGTTTGGTTTTATGAATATTCACCTTTAAGTGATTTTACAAATCTTTTGGCATTAAATTTGCTGACCGTTTTTTGCGCCGCGTTTTGCGGTGTGATTCTTACTTTAATTACATCTCGCTTTCAAAGTGATGAACCCGCGCGCGCAATTTGGTTGTCGTTTGCCTTGGGTTTGTGGCTATGGGTAAGCGGCGAACTGTTATGGTCTTATTACAGCCTGCGGTACACCGATGTTCCCCTGCTAAGCTCGGCAGATATATTTTGGGCAATTGGCTATGTTTTCTTATTCTTCTCTATCTCACGGCAATATCAATTAATTTTTCCACACCTCATTAAAAAAATCCGCTGGACAACGCTTGCCATTGGCGCTTTATCTTTGATGGCAACTACCCTATTGGTGCTGATTTTTGACTCGGCCAATTTCTGGACGTCCTTTTTAGCCACTTTTTATGTAGTCGGTGATTTAGTGATTGCGATTGCCGCCCTCGTCCTCGTCTTCATTTTTAGAAGCGGTTGGCTGGCACGCCCATGGCTAAGCTTATTTGCTTTTGTTGTTGCAGATGCGCTCTATTTATGGGCTACTTCCAGCGGTATCTATGACTTCGGCATGAATCAAGATACCATTAGCTTAATT
Organism: uncultured Anaerolineaceae bacterium; assembly: GCA_964403635.1. Lineage (GTDB taxonomy): Bacteria > Chloroflexota > Anaerolineae > Anaerolineales > Villigracilaceae > JANJTV01. Next base: position 11,861 of record CAYOGW010000048.1, read on the forward strand.
GTAGATACCGCTTATTTGCTGGCTTATATTATTTTAGGCTGGGGAGTTTTAAACCAATATTTACTCTTAAGAATAGAAACAAATACACCGCTAACTTCTGATATTAATTAACAAAAAACGACCCCTTAATTAAGGGGTCGTTTTTTGTTGAGCACAAGCTAAGACATCTTTAATAAACCCATCCGGCTCTTCTTCCAAAATTGCCAAAACGGGCGCTAAAACTGGCTGCTCTAAAGAAATTGTTCGAATATCTGTTCCGGCAGAATGGCGACCAATAAAACCAATGGCATTAACATCTTGCGCGATTTCAACCCGCATTTCTTCCGCCGCTGATGCCTGTCTCGCCGTTGAAGTGATTCTTCCTAACTGAAGAACAGTCCCATTAAAAACCTGCCCAATATCGCTTTCGTTCGCAAAGCTCCAGACCTGCACAGGCGCATCTAACTGATTAATGGGTTGCCAATTGTTCACCTGACCAGTAAATAACTGAAATACTTGTTCTTGGCTTAAAAATTGAACTGGGTTTTGGCTATTTAAAACCAAAACCAACTCTTCTTGCCCAAGCTGATAAGCTACACCAGATAAATAAGGCGGCTCTCCTACCCGCAAGAGTACCTGCGCTTGGTTGGGGTCAGTTAAGCGAATAATGGTTTCATGTTGTTCTGCGCAACTGTACAAATTTGGCAGCCAAGGTTGAGCCGCTTGTGTCGCGTAGAGATTCATCACCCGCGGCGGGCTTTCTGGCGCGGCAGGTGCACAACCGCTACCGGCAAAAACCAGCAGTAATGTTAAATTAATGACTACGCGAAGTTTGTTTACCATTTTTCCAATAATAAAGTTAATAAATGGGCTCTTTCAGCCAAACTAGCCGTAAACAAATATTCCCGTTCAGAGTGCAGCCCCTCCCCAACCGCGCCCATCCCATCTAATACGGGAATACCCAGCGGGGCAATAAAATTACCGTCTGAGCCGCCGCCGGTACCCCCTGCCTTTAATTCCAGCCCAATCTCAAGCGCAATTTGGCTGGCTTTTTTAAAGGCGGCTTGATTCACTTCATTAAACGGCAAAGGCGGGCGATTAAGTTCTCCTGTTACAGTGATGCTTGTCCCTTGTAACACGGGTTTTAAATTTCTTAACGCCGCATCAATCCGTTCAGCTTCACCGGGCTGTAAAACACGCATATCAATTTCTATGCTGGCTTCATCTGGTACCACATTGGCAGCCATGCCGCCTTTAATCATACCGACATTAACGGTTGTGCCTTTGCTGTAATCTGTTAATTGTTGAATAGCAATTACTTGATGGGCGATTTCTTCAATAGCATTTCGCCCTTCATCATGGTTGCCGCCAGCATGAGCAGCGCGGCCAGTTACTTTTAGCACATAATCGCCTACCCCTTTGCGCCATGTTTTCAGAGCGCCATCCAACATGCCGGGCTCCATTACCAAAACCAATTCTGCTTGGCGGGCTAAGGTTTCAATTAAATTACGTGAGCTTACACTGCCCACTTCTTCATCAGATGTGAAACAAACTGTAATAGAACGGGATTCAGCTATCCCTGAGCCAGCCAAAGCGCGGATGGCTGCCAGCGCAATCACGATACCGGCTTTCATATCTAACACGCCGGGGCCGTAAATCTTGCCATCTTTCTCATAAAAAGGCATTTTTGCCAGCGTGCCAATCGGGTAAACCGTATCCATGTGGCAGAGAATTAAAATGTTTGTACCTGCACCCCAACGAGCAACAATATGATTGCCCGCTTCTGTTTGTGGATGCACTTCTACCTGCCCGCCCAGCTTTTGGCATTCTTCCCCTACCAAAGCCCCAACCGCGTCGACAGCCGCTTTGTTATGCGTGGGCGATTCGGTTTCGGCAATTTTTTTGAGTAAGTCAAACATATAAGAATCAGAAGTAAAGTTATTCACATAACACCTTTAGAAGAAAAAATAGCTAATGAAACAAAGAACTCCCAGCACCGCACAATATATCGCAAATAATTTTAACGAGCCTTTATTTAAATAGGACATTAACCAGCGAATGGCTGCCCAACCCACAACCGCCGCTGTGATAAATCCTATCGCAATAAAAGGGAGAAAGTTTTCAAAATTGGGCAATGGGATTAATTTAACCAGCTCGTACCCACCAGCCGCCAACATAACCGGCACAGACATTAAAAATGCAAAACGAGCGGCGGCGGGACGAGTAAAACCGCGCAGTAGACCACCGCTGATCGTGGTTCCGCTGCGGGAAGCACCGGGAAAAACAGCGATTACTTGAAATAATCCGATGATGAAACCGTCTACCCAAGTTATAGAATCAAGTGACCGTTTTTTAGCACTTAATATCTCAGCGATGGTAAGCAAAACCGCGGCAGAGAGTAAACGAATGCCAGCCTGCAAAATCGGCTGCTGAAATAAAAGTTCTACTACATCTTTAAGCAAATATCCTGCCAACAATGCGGGAATGGTTGCCAGCAAGATATAAAGCCCCAGCATGGCATTGGGTTTTTGTTCGGCAGAGAATGGTTGATTGCGATTAACGAATGAAAACATAAAGCAAGAAGTTGCCGAAGCAATATTTATTAAATCTTGCCAATAATAAATAAACAACGAAACCAAAGTGCCTAATTGAACAATGACCAAAAAGGCAAACACTTCTGTGCTGGAGGGCAAGCCCAGCCATTTTTGAGCAATGAGCAAGTGAGCAGTTGATGAGACCGGAATAAATTCTGTTAAGCCTTGGATGACACCGAGAAAAATTGCAAAAAATATATTCACTGAAAATGATTCCTATTTAATTAAGTGGATTTTCGAACGGCGTTACCTTGCCATTGATTTAATAATGCCGGCAGACGAGATTCAAACGAGCCATCGGCAATATAGCCGCGCATCTCCTCCATCAATAAAATTAACGCCCGCAAGTTATGAATCGAGATTAAAGTGCTGGCCAGTTGTTCTTTGGCAACAATCAAATGGCGCAAATAGGCACGGGTGAAGGTTTGGCAGGTATAACAGTCACAAGAGGCATCAATTGGCTGAGTATCTCTGGCAAAAGTGGCGTTCATCAAATTTAATCGCCCTTCAGATGAAAAAGCGGCGTGATGGCGCGCCAGCCGAGTCGGCAAAACACAATCGAAAATATCCACCCCACGCGCCACACCATTAATTAAATCTTCGGGTGTTCCCACACCCATTAAATAACGAGGTTTATTTTCGGGTAGCAATGGCGTAACCACATCCAACGTGTTATGCATTTCATCCTTGGTTTCGCCTACTGATAACCCGCCAATGGCTATCCCAGGGAAAGGCAGCGAAGCAATAAATTCTGCCGATTCAGCCCGCAAGTCTGGGTCTACCCCACCCTGAACAATGCCAAACAAGGCTTGATCCGCGCGGGCATGGGCTGCCAGCGAGCGCTCGGCCCAGCGATGGGTTCTTTCCATCGCCTTCTTGATATAAGGCAAGTCGTTTGGGTCAGCGCACTCATCAAAAGCCATAATAATATCGGCACCCAGATTATTTTGAATTTGAATCGAGCGTTCGGGGGTAAAACGATGAGAAGAACCATCAATGTGACTCTTAAAAGTGACCCCTTCTTCATCCACCTTGCGGGTTTGCGAAAGTGAAAAAACCTGAAAACCACCTGAATCAGTCAGCATGGGGTTGGGCCATTGCATAAAATTGTGCAAGCCTCCCATCTCACGTACTAATTCATCCCCCGGGCGCAGGTACAAGTGATAGGTATTCGAAAGCACCAACGAAGCGTTAATCCCTTTTAAATGCTCGGGGGTTAAAGTTTTAACTGTCGCTTGGGTGCCAACCGGCGCGAAGACCGGCGTGATTAATTCTCCGTGCGGCGTAGTAAAACGGCCTGCACGGGCACGGCCGTTTTTGGATGTAATATTGAATTCAAACATAGTTTGATTATAACCAATAGAAAAGCGATAAAATCAA
>CAYOGW010000048.1:15913-19779 GCA_964403635.1 uncultured Anaerolineaceae bacterium
ATCGAAGCCCATGTCATCGAAGTGCAAACCAGTGTGCCGCTCAGCCCCAACGTTCAGCCGGATGATTTAATCATCAAAGCGGAATATGCCAAATTTTTAGAAGACACCAATCTCAACAATTTGCACCCGAGTGTCGATTTAAGCGTCTCAATCCCCGGGCAGTACGACCGACTGCTTGACCATATTCAGGTGCACCAATATTTTATGGGGCTGGATATGAAGCGCGACATCTCCTACCCCGAGGCGGTCTCCCATTGGCTCGAAACAGTTTACCAGCCGATAGTGGAACCCATCCGTGAGCGCGGATTGCTGCGCTGGTTCCCAGAGCGCACCGAAACCGATTTATACCTGTGGGTCTCTGAACATCGCGCCGCGCTTGAAGCAGAAAACGGCTGGCAAATTCGGCCAGAAAATGCGGCAGAAGACCTAGCCCAGCGAATTAACCCCAAAGCCGAAGCGGTTGAAGCCCAACCCGGGCATTGGCGCGAAAGCAAAATTTTAGACCGCTACACAGATACGCTTTTTCAAGACATTTTAGTGGCGTTTAGCGGCGCCCCCGAAAGCTGGCAAGCCTTAGAGCAAGCCATTTTACTTGCCAAACAAGAACAATCTACCCTGTATGGGCTGCATATTCTTCCGCATCCAGACCAACCCCCCGCCGCGTGGGATGCAGAACTAGCACAGAATTTTAAAAACCGCTTGGCAGAAAATCAATTAAAAGGTCAGTTAGCCGAAGCAAAAGGGGATGTTGCAAAAAACATCTTAGAGCGCAGCCTGCTAGCCGATTTAATTGTGCTGCGGGTTTCACACCCACCAATTGATGGTATTTCTGGTTTTAGCTCTGGCCTGCGAGAAATTATCTCGCGTGCTCCCCGCCCCATTTTGACGGTTCCCGACGGCCCGCCTTCCCCTTTAAATAATATTCTATTGGCGTATGACGGTAGCCCTAAATCTCATGAAGCTTTGTTTGTTGCCACCTATTTAGCAGAAAAAAGCCAAACCCATTTAACCGTTTTAACCTTAGCCAGCAGCATAAAAAGTGGAGAAAAAACCCAAAAACAAGCCAAGGCTTATTTAGAATTACATGAAATTAACGCGGATTATTTAATTAAGCAGAAAAACAAATCTGCTTTTCAAGAAGCCATTCAAGAAAAGCAGATTAATTTAATTGTGATGGGCGGTTATGGCAAACCCACTTGGCAGCAAGTTTTTATCGGCTCGACCGTTAATCAACTACTGCGTGAAGCACCTTGCCCGTTGCTGATTTGCCGTTAATTAAGGCGAATAAATTTAATAGAACACGGATTCTCGCAGATGAAATCGATTTTCGCTAATTTATTAAAAATCCGTGCTTATCTAAATAATCCGTAAAATCCGTGTTCTAATGCTTTAAACAAAATGTCCCGTTCAAAACTAACCTTCATCTTCATCACCGTTTTTGTAGACATGCTCGGCTACAGCATGATGCTGCCCTTGCTGCCCTTCTTTGTGATTAATTTGGGCGGCGGCGCGGCGCTGGCGGGTGGATTAAGCGCCCTGTACGCCTTCATTCAACTGTTCAGCGGGCCGGTCTTGGGTTCACTCTCAGACCGCATCGGCAGAAAACCCATTTTACTGGCCTGTTTGTTTGGCACCGCCATCTCGTACGGGTTGTTCGGTTTGGCAGGTTCACTCTGGGTACTGTTCGCCGCCGTTTTAATCGATGGCTTAACCGGCAACAACTTAACCACCGCCTACGCCTATGTGGCCGACATCACCGACGAAAACAACCGCACCAGCGGCATGGGCATTGTCTCGGCCGCTTTTGGGCTGGGTTTAATGGCTGGCCCCGCCTTAGGCGGTTTGCTCAGCCAGTTTGGGCTTTCAGTGCCCGCTTACGCGGCGGCGACAGTTGCTTTAATGAATGTGCTCTATGGCTTATTCTTCTTACCCGAATCACTCGCCCCCGAAAAACGCTCGCTTAAACCGATTCAGTTTAATGCCTTTCGCCTGCTCGCGGATTTGTTCTCTAGCCCCTTGCTGCAAAAATTACTCGTCAGCTTGTTTTTGCTTAATTTGGCTTTCTCTGGCTTGCAGACCAATTTTCCGTTGTTCAGCCATGCCCGCTTCGGCTGGAACACCCTGCAAAACGGATTGTTCTTCGCCTTTGTGGGCGTGCTGGCGGTGGTGGTACAGGGTGTTTTGGTTAATCGCTTGCAGCCCATTTTTGGCGAGCAAAAACTAACCATCTTTGGCTTGCTGTGTATGAGTCTCGGCATGGCGGGCATCGCCTTTAGCCCGCAAGACACTTGGCTCTATCCATCCGTGGCGGTGGCGGCGCTTGGCTCTGGACTAAGCATCCCGAGCATTTCGGGTTTGCTCTCGCTGCGTGCCAACGCCCAACAACAAGGGCAGTTGATGGGCGGCCAGCAAGCCTTGCTCAGCTTAACCAACATCATCGGGCCAGCCGCCGCCGGGCTGCTCTTTCAGTTTGTGGCTATCCCCGCCCCCTACTGGCTGGGCGCGGGTTTGGTTTTGTTAGCTTTTTTGGTAGCTTATTTTGAATTTAAAAAAGTTAATTAATTAAACGAGATTGCTTCGCTCTGTCTAAAGCCTAATATCTAACGTCAGATGCCTTCCAGCAGGCTCACCGCCGCCTTGATTCCGTCTTCTTGGCGGATTTTTTCACCCAAGTTTTGTACCGTTAATTTCATCGCTTTATCTTCCAGCGTCTTAATTAAAACAGTTGATAATTTTTCAACACTCAACGCCCGCTGCGGCAAGGCTTGCGGCCCAGCCCCCAGCAGATTTAATCGCTCGGCCCAAAAGAACTGGTCAATCGCTAATGGCAAAATCACTGCCGGAACACCAGCCTGCAACCCGGCCGCCGTGGTACCCGCCCCGCCGTGATGCAAAATTAAATCCATTTGCGGGTAAAGCCACGCGTGCGGAACTTGATTAATCGGGAAAATGTTTTTCGCGCGAACAGAGTCATGCCAAGCTTCGGGCAGAGTCATCACTGCCGAAATGCCGGTTTGCTGCAAGGCTTGTTTAACAATAGCTAAATTTTTGGCAAAGTGGCTGCCCGGGCTGCCAAAGCCAATCGCCATCAGCGGGCGCGGGGCTTGTTGAATAAATTTAATTAATTCAAACGGCGGGGAGTAATTCTGATTAATTAGATGCCAGTAACCGGTGATGTGATGGCTTTCAGGCCAATCCGCTGGTTTTGGCACAAGGTGCTGACTGAAACCATGCAGGCTTAACACCGAAGAATCTAACAGGCTAGAGTCGATTAAATTTGCTGGAGGCAGCCCGTGGTGAGCCCGCCAGTGATTCATCTCGTTTCGCCAAGCCAGCCAAGTGATTTGAGCCACCATCCAAGCAGTTAAGCGATTCCACCCTTCTCCCAATGAAAAACGGAAAGGCAGCAAAGCGGAGGGGAAGGCGTGGGTGGGCGTGAGCGGCTGAAGGAGGGCGCGGGTGGGCTGGGCGGCGTGGGCTTGGGCGAGGTGCCAGCCCCACAAGCTAGGTAAGCCGTAGACGATGGCGCGGCTGTTGCTGGTGGCGTGGAAGGCGCTCTCGAGCATTTGGCGGTAGAGCGGGCGGACTTCTTGCAGGTGTTGCAGGCTGGCTTGCAGCGAGGCGATGGGGTTGCGCCCGAGGGTGAGGGCGTTTTTTTGCTCGGCGGCGATTAATTGGTCGGAGGGGTTGCCATCAAACGGCACAAAGGGCAAGCCGGTGGGATTAATTAAATCAGCGAAACCAACTGGCGCGGCGATTTGAACGGGAATGCCAGCGGCTTGCAAGCCGAGCCCGAGCGCGAGGTAGGGCTGCACGTCGCCGCGTGTGCCGGATGTGAGCAGGGTGATGGGTTTGGGCATGGGGTT
>CAYOGW010000049.1:0-3945 GCA_964403635.1 uncultured Anaerolineaceae bacterium
CTCAAAAGATTCGGCTTGAAAATAAACATTTCCGATAGACGCCCAAATTTGAGCGTTACGCGTGTCTAATCGCACAGCGTTCCAATAAGCCCGTAAGGCATTTTGGTTTTCGCCCTGACCTTCGTATATTTGCCCCAAACTAATCCATGCCGAAACAAATTTGGGGTTTAAGCGAACCGCTTTTTCGTAAGCAGTAATGGCTGAACGAAGGTCGCCTGCTTGGGTATAAATGTGTCCTAAGCCATTCCAAGGATTAGCAAAATTGGCAGAAAGCTCAACCGAGCGTTTGTACGCCGCGATTGATTCGCGATATTGGCTTAACTTTAAATAAGCATTTCCTAAACCGTTCCATGCCATTGGGTCAGAAGGGCTGTATTCAGTGGCTTTTAGAAAAGCGGCTAAGGCTTCGGCATGCCGTTCTAATTTAATGTAAAGGCTGCCCAAATTTGTCCAAGGAAATACTTGGTCTGGAGCCAAGCGAATGGCCTCGTTATACGCATGAATAGCCTGATCAAATTGAGCCAATTCGGTAAAAACCAAGGCGATGGCGTTATGGCAAGCGGCTTGCAGCCAAGCATCATTAATCACTTCTGCCAATGTAATGGCAGAATGCAACAATTCGCTTGCCTTTTCAAAGTTCCCTTTGCGCCAGTGCAATATTCCTAAGGTTAGCAATAGGTTGGCGCGAATACCCGTCGACTCGTTGGTTTCTGGCAAGTCTGTTAACATCGACTTTCGAAGATTAATTTTTTGATCGGTATCTTCTAAAGTGTCTGTATATTCACCTGCCACCTGCCAAGTTGATTCAAGCGCGCGCAATAATATTTGCTCTGGCTTTGGCGATTCAACAAATTCAACGACACGATGACGAAAAGCCCAATAATCAGAGGCATGATAGGCTAAATCAATGGCTTCATTTTCAGTAAGCCAAAAAACAACTTTTGTTCTACTGCTTACAAAATTTTCGCGAGCAAGGTCTAGGGCTTTATAAACTGTTCTATCTTCTAACCGAGAAGCCCAGCGCAGCCCATCTACAAAAAATATTTGATTATGCGAAGCAGGCTTGCTCTCGGTTAAGCGGCTTATAACGTCTTTAACTTCTGCGCCTTTAAATTGTAGGCGCACTACTTGCTGTCCTAAATCTGCCAGTTGATTCTCTAGCATTGCGGCAACTTCTTCATATACATACTCCGAGCCATAAACCGCTAATAAAATAGAAGGTCGGTTCCACTTAATCGCCAGTTCAAGCTCTTTAAAGAGAATGTCTATGCGGTCTTCAATTGGTTCTAGGCTAGCGAGCGGTTTATTATTAATTTTGTTCATTAATTAATCTCCGCAGCACAGGATGAATATCACACCAATTTTCACCATTGCGATACTCTAAAACAGCTAGCAATTGAAGCAAGGGACGAAACCGATCGCTATATTCCAAACGGTTATGTTTATGTATGCCTCGCAAAAATACCAAATCATCTTTATCTAAAATTCTGCGATACTCATTTCGAATTTCGGTGGTTGCCCATTCCACATCAACAACCTGCACCTGAGCAGCTTTTCTGCGGCGAGCTCGTCCAATGGCTGTACGCATAATCCGTGCCATTTCACGAAATACACCCCCGCTATTGGTTATTGCATCTTCCATCGCTTCCCGTTCCATCAAATTCAAATCCATACGTGTTCGTACAAATTTCCGCATGGTTTCATACCCTTCGCGGCTCTTCTCATCCGGTGATAACTGCGGGTGCAAATTAATATTCGGCAAAAAAATAGCTTGATCACGAATGGCATCAAAATCCTTGCTATAAAACAATGCACTCGAAACGGTATACACAATGGCACAATCGGGTTGCATCATAATTTCTCGGCGATCATGAAATATCGCGCGGGCTTCTTCCAAATCAGGCTTATCCATATCGTCAATTAATATCAATGGGATGCGATGTTCTTGGCTGTAAATGGCGGTTGCAATATTGTTGATGACACCAATCAAACCAGTGATGTCTCTTTCGAATACCTGGCGCAGCTCAGAGCGGGTTGCCGGTTCTAACTTCATCTTTAATCCCGCGTTGGCAAAAAACGCATCAATCGAACTACTTACTTCAAAACTGCTGCGGCCAGTTAAAACGGTTTTAATTTCTTCTTCTACATGCCCACGCCAGGTGTTTAATTCCTTTAATAACTGCATGGGCAATTCACCGCCTTGTTGGCGATAATCTCGAAACATTCGGCCACCAACCGCTAACAAAACATCACTAAAATCTAAATCGATAATGTCTGCTTCATCACGGATACTAAAATTAATTGGCCAGTATTTTTTCTGAATTTCAGGGTTTGCCATCAGGTGCAACAATTCAGTTGACTTGCCGCAGCCGCGATGACCTGAAAAAAAGAATTTTGGAGGGCGATAAAATGGCGCCAATAACGCGTCGGTTAACTCTGCAATGGGATTTTCAGGACGGTCTACATAGAACGGATTTGGATCACCGTTTTTTGATGGGCGTAACGGCAAATCTAATTCAAAATTTAACCAAGCTCGGTCAAAATCGCTTGCAGAAATGTAATCAAAATCGTCCATTTTTTATTTCCTCCGAGTTGGTTAATTTAAAAATAAAGTGAGGCTGGCAAATCGGCTTGAATTTGCTTCAGCATTTTGCAATTCACTCTTTTGGCTGTCCCACTGAGCAGCAGACCAAATCTCAAAGTAAAGACCATGCCCCACTAATACGGCTTTTTGATTTAGGTTTGCATATTGGCAAAGTTCATCAGGCAATAACGCTTGACCCGCTTCATCTACTGTTAATTCTGCGGCTGTGCCGATTAACATGCGGATTAATAACCGAACCAACGGGTCTGCTACGTTTAGAGAAGTTAGTTGTCGAATCATTTCTCGAAAAGCTTCCCCGCTCCAAACCAGCAAGTTTTTATCAAAACCTTGAGTTACATACGCATCACCAGAAAGAGATAAACGATATAACTCAGGAATTTGAATTTGAGCGGTTTGATTAATTGGGCAGGTATATGAACCGAGAAACAATTGAACCTCCTAAAACAGCATATGTAATGAACTTGTAATTATTCTACGCAATTGGTTTTTAGCAGCCCACATGCAAAACATGGTGATTTGCACCCCAATCTGGAATGTCAAAGTGAGATTAATTAACACGAACAAGAGTGCTTAACCTGAGCCTTAAATAAGGCAATTGCCTTGCACACAATAAGGTGTGGGTGGGTCATTAATAAGACAGGGGAACTGGTCATTAATGACCAGTTCCCCTAAAAACAAAAAGAGCGGGCAATCGATTGCCAGCTCTTTTATTAATTTAATTAACCTAAAGGTTATTCTTCGTCTTCTGCTGAATTTTTGCCCATACCTCGACCAACAGCGTATAAAGCGGCTTGGGTACGGTTGGCAACATGCAGCTTAGAAAGCACGTTACTAACATATTTCGCTACGGTTCTCTCATGAACCCCTAAATCCAGGGCTATTTCTTGGTTGCTTTTTCCCCGCGCAATTAATTGCAGCACTTCTAACTCACGATTGGTTAAAGGATCGGGGGTGTACATCATTTGGTTTGGATTTTTAATTTCTTGAATTACCTTGAAGGCAATACTGGGATCAATAAAAGATTGACCCAAAAAGACATTTTTAATGACATCAGAAAGTTGTTTAAAACCCACATCTTTAAGCATGTAGCCTTGAGCACCGAGCTTGATGGCTTGATACACTTTTTCTGGGTCTGCAAAACTGGTGAGCATTAACACACGGGTATCGGGTTTAATTTCTAGCAATTTCGGTAATGTTTCCAAACCGTCTAAGGCTGGCATGACAATATCTAACAGAACCACATCTGGCAATATGGAACCAATCATTTCTACCGCCTGCATACCATTTTCAGCTTGCCCAACAAGCTCAACATCTGGATTCATAGAAAGCAATGCGGCCAT
>CAYOGW010000049.1:4045-19629 GCA_964403635.1 uncultured Anaerolineaceae bacterium
CCATCGTCTTCAATTTCCATAAAAACATTCATGCGGCCTTGGTGTAGTCGCACGGTAACATTTTTTGCTTTGGCATGCTTAAGCACATTATTAAGCGCTTCCTGCGCAATGTAGTAGAGAGCCAATTCTTTTTCTGCATTAAGTGAAATATTTTCATCCGCCACCAAGCGGGCTTGAATATCTGCCCGTCCTTCAACAGAAGCCAGCCGCTGATGCAACACCGCGACCAACCCTTCTCTTTCAAGGTCCACTGGTTGCAATTCATATAAAAATAATCGCATTTCTTTTAATGCTTGACGGGCATTTTCAGTAATGCGTGGCAAAACTTTAACCAGCATATCTGGAGATCCCGCCTCCATGCCTGCTTCGGCTGCTTCGGTTAATGCCACTAACCCATATAATTTTTGTGTCACAGAATCATGTAAATCTCGCACCAATTTTTGCCGTTCAGATAATGCAATGGCAATTTGTTTTCGCCGATCTGCATTAATAAAACTAGCCATTTGGTCAGCAGATGAACGGATATTTTCTATTTCATCTGCTCTAAACTCTGCTTTGGGAGGGCGGACTAAGCCCAAAACGCCTACCAGCCTACGGTCAGTTTGCATTGGTACCAAAAGCAATCCACCTTGAGCGCTATTGCGCATCCCGAGCGGCAAGCGGGCATCTGTATACATATCCTCAATAAATAGAGGCTCTAGCGTCTCTAATACAGGAGCAATTAATGGGTCGGCGTATGAAATCATGTGCATACGGTTTTCGGTATGAAATGGCAGCCCATAGCTAGCAACCATTAATAAACCGTCTTCGGCATCATTATCTGCCATTTCATTAACTAAAAAAACAATACTCGCTTGACAATGAAAAGCATGGGTAATTTGTTGGGTAGATGCGTGAATAAACTCATCAACTGTTTTGGTTCGGCTAGCAGCGCTAGAAATTGAGTACAGCAAACTAAACATTTGGTCGCGTGCTCGGCTGCGGCTTTCATCGGCTATCTTTTTTTCTGTCACATCATGCCAAGCCACCAAACGCCCTAAGGATGTACCGTAACGGTCTGTAATGAGCAAGGCATGCAGGTCTAAAAACTGTTGCTCTGCAGAATCGCCCGTGCGGCCATTAATTTGCAGCAAAAAGTTAGAGCCCATCTCACTTGCCATGCTGTCCCAATCGCTAATAATAGTAGAGATGTCTTTTCCAAAGGCGGTTACGCGGCTGCCAACAATATCTTCAGCAACAGGATTTAAATCCAATATGCGATTTTCCATGTCTACGACCAACCAGCCATCCGCCATTTTTTCAACAACCAACTCTCGAGGAATTGGAACGATGTAGAGTAATTCTTTGTAAATAAAAACCATAAAAAACAAAATGCCACTTAAAGAATACATACTCAGCATCCAAAACAAATACCAATCGAGGGGCAAATTAATAAAACCGCCGAGCGTTGCCGGAATTGGAGCCATTGTGGCTAAAACCAGCCAACCAGACCAGCGACGAAATGGCAAAGTACCATGATACGTCCTCACCAGCAGCATGCCAGTAACCATCAAAATGATGTTAACGTAAAAACCACTCGCGCCCGCCCACGGGCCATCAAAAATTAATTCCCCAGAAATTAACCCATTAATATGATGCCGAAATAACCAATCGAACTGACCGTTAAGGATTACGAAAAAAGAAATAATCGGTGGAGCCAATAACATCAACACATTGCCAATTTTTAACCATTGCTTGCGGCGTGTATATTCAATAGAAAACATAAACAAACAAGTAGCCGCAATGGCAAACCCGAACCACGCCAAACCCAATGCAAGCCGCTTTTCTAATAAATCGGACCAAAAAAACACACTTCCAAAACCAGCAATGGCAAGTGCTACAGAAAACGCTATTAAACTATTTGCACCAGCCGCTGGGCGCCTCAACACTGAAACAATTAATACTATTGAGGTTACAGAAGCAACTAGCACAGCCAATATGAAAATAATTTCCATTGGTCAAGTACCTATTCCAAAGATGTCAATTAAAGAAAAACACTAGTGTTTAGCCTTGCAATGAAATTGTAATGAAATAAAATTATACACGCAATTCCCCCATTTGTCCTGTCACCCACTATTTATAGCTATTTATTTTTATTAGGTCCCCTTAATCGCCGAAATTCAATTACCCGATGCCGAAACGCCCAAAAATCTGGAGCGCGTTGCGGCAATGCTTGAGCTTCTTTTGGTGTTAACCAAAAAACAATTTTTAATTGATTATCTACTAAAATTTCACGGCGCATATTTAACGCCCGATACGCATTCGAATCATTTCTGCCGCCGCCAAACGCCAAACCAGAAACAAAAAACACAGTATCCATTAACGGCTTAGTAGACGATAATTCCCGCGCCACATCAAATTTTTTTGCTGCAACAGAAAAACGTCGAACATGCTGACCATCTTCTATCAACTTCTCTTCTAAAAATTTCTGTGCCCGTAAACGAGTTTTTCCCACAGGAACAACCGCCAACAAAATTGAAGGTCTATTCCACTGAATGGCCAGTTGTAATTCGTCCAATAAAGCATTTACACAATCTTCAAAATATTCCACAGTAGGTGTTTTAATTCGCATGGCTCTCATTTGGCTTGCTCCTTAAGTTAATTAAAAAATTAAGACATCCAAACCACTCGATCTTCAAAACTTGGTCTCACCTTTGGTTCAGGTTCAAACTCTGGCCATCCAATATACAAAAATCCTATCAGTTTTTGGTCAAGTTCTACACCTAAAAATTCTTTAACCAAAGGGTCATGCACCGGCCCGCCCGAACGCCACATGCCTGCTAACCCTAAAGCATGGGCAGCCAACAAGATATTTTGGCAAGCCGCTGCCGTTGCACAAATATTTTCCACTTCTTCAACTTTTGGTTCACTTGGCTTATCGACTGCAACGGCAATTAATACTGGCGCGCGCAGTGGTTTATTCTTTTCTTTCAACAAACCTTCTTCTGGTATTTCGGGAAAGCGAGATTTTAAACTCTCAACCAAAACATCTCCTAGGCGCTCTCGTGCTGAGCCGGACAGAACAATAAATCTCCACGGTCGCACCTTATAATGATTAGGCGCCTGAACACCCGCTGCCAATAATTGTTCTACTAATTCTCGCGGCAAATCATCCGGTTTCATTTTTCCCATTGACTGCCGACCATAAATTGCTTCAAATACATCCATATAATTACCTCCAACTTATTAAAGAGTTTAACACGATAAATCAACTGGGGGATGTGAAGAAACAGAAATGTTTGTACAATTAATATATGAAAACAAAAACTACAAACTCAATCTTAAGCTTGATATTAATTAGCCTTGCTTGCAGCCTCCCTGTGGGATTAATCAACCCAAATCAATCCTCACAAACCAACCAGCCTGTAACAGACACCCCCATACCGGCTACCGTAACCGTCGCGCCTGCCACACTGACATTTACCCCCGCTGCTACCTTAACAGCCAGCTTAACTCCTACATTAACAGAAACACCTGGCCCGACGGCAACTTCAACCTTTGCCTTTCCAGTTGTAACGGTAAACCAACAAGCCCATTGCCGTTACGGACCTGCAAAAGCTCATTTACACGCCGCCGACCTTTACCCAGGTGATGTTGGTACGGTTCGTGGACGGTTTCAATACAGCAAATGGTTATATATTAAATTTGATAAATTAAATTATTTTTGTTGGGTAGCTCCTTCCGTAGTAGATGTTAATGGAGATATTTCTACCATTTTATTCGCCGAACCCCGCCTGCCTGGCCCAAGCGTTCTCTACAACCCCCCTCAAAATGTTCAGGCAATTCGAGATGGCAAAAAAGTAACCATCTCTTGGGATGCTGTCAAAATGACCAAAGATGATGACCGCGGATATTTTTTAGAACTCTTCGTTTGCCAAGATGGAGCCTATCTCTGGTGGACCTTTTCGTACCCAGACCAGTACACCACCAGCTACACGATCAAAGATGAGGCAGGCTGCCCCGCACCCTCTGGTGGAAAATTATATGCCGTAGAAAAACATGGTTATACGAGACCAGTCGAATTAAAGTGGCCTCAACCTTAAAAAACCTAATGAAATTGTTAACAAATCCCCTACGTAAAAATACGTGGGGGATTTGTTAATGTACTATAATAATTACAAAAACATATTAATGAAAGAGAAAGAAACCGCTATGAAAAAAACAATTCGTTTAATCTCCTTAATCACACTTTTTTTATTAATTTCCAGTGTATTAATAGCCTGTAGCGGACAAAACCCAACCGGAAATGGCATCACTATTGCAGTAGCTGAAGCAAACCCCGGCAGTCTTTCTCAGCCTGCAGCGCAATCCATTTACTCTGGCGTTAAACTCGCCGTAGACGAAATTAATCACCTCGGTGGTATTAACGGCCAACAAATTAACATTGCTATTTATGCTGACAACGATGACCCAGAGATTGCGAAAACAAATGCGCAAGCCATCGTTGATAGCCAAGCATTACTTGTCATTGGTCACTCATCTAGCGAAACATCTCTTGCAGCGGCTACCATTTACAATGAAGCAGGCATTCCTGTTATAAATGCTTCCCCTGATTCAACATCACTTACAGCAAACAACCCTCATTATTTTAATATTACCTATACCGCTGAAACCCAAGCCGCCTATATGGCTAACTATTTAGCCAAAATTCAAGGCCAAAAAAATGCAAGCATTTTATTTGCAGATGACTTGTACAGCCTCGCCCTAGCGGAAACATTTCGCAACACATTTCGGGGTTTAGGTGGCACCATTGGCCTAGATGAAAAAATTGAACTCTCATCTTCTATTGATGCTCAAGTCGAAAAACTCGTTTCAGAAATCATTGGCGTAGATACAGCCAGAACCCAACCCGGAACACTTTATATTGCCGCCCCAGAAGAAGTAGCAGCAAAATTAATCCTGCAACTGAAACGTAAAGGCGTTGCATATCCAATCGCAGGAGCCAATCAACTCAATAGCATTGAATTTCTTAATATCATGAATCAGCAGAGCGAAGAAGATGCCCAGCCTGGCTTTTTCACAGATGGCATCTTAAGCACTCGCGGATTAATTTTTGACTCGGTTCAAGGTCAGACCAACACATTAATTGAACAATACGAAGCTCAATACGCTGTCTCTCCCGCAGAACACGTGCTATCTGGTTACGATGCCGCCCTGGCAGCAATGGCCGGAATGCAGCAATCCAATTTAACTTCAACTGATGTATCTAGCCTGCGCGCTAACCTAGAAAAAGCACTACTTAACTTAAATAATGAACAAAATGTTATTCGCGGTGTAACTGGCAACCTATACTTCTTACAAAACCGTCAAGCCATTCGTCCGGCCCGATTTGCAATATTTCAAAAGGGCAATTTTGTTTCAGCAATGACTCAATTTGAACCACTTGGCAGCATGCCACTCAATGCAGAAATTAAAGAAGCTTTACAGTTAGGACGCATGCTCACCGTAAACGGCGAATATGTTAATGTAGTCAATGTTGTTTATACAGGAATAGATTTAATTGAAGTAAGTGATGTAGATATTAAAACATCAACCTATCTGGTCGACTTTTATTTATGGTTCCGCTATCGTCCGAGTGCAAGCGAAGCAGGAATTAAGCCTGAAAATATTGTATTTACCAACCTTGCTTCGGGCGAAAGCGTAGACCTAGGCGACCCAATTAGTGAAGTGCAAACAGGCGATAGCCTTTTACGAACCTATCGCGTAACCGCTACTTTTAAAAATGATTTTACTTTCCAAGAATATCCATTTGACCAGCAAACTCTATTATTGCAAATGCGCAACCAAACCGCAACCACATCTGAAATTCAATATGTGGTTGACCGGGTTGGGATGCAATATGGATCAGACCAAAGCCTTTTAGGTTATTGGCAAAACAACCAGGCTTTTAAAACGTTGTTTGGCTGGCGCACCCGCAATGCATCTGCAGAACAAAGCATTCTCTCAACTAGCTCTACTTTGGGTAATCCACAAAACTTTAATCGCACAACCAGTACAGACTATTCCCTCTTCCGTGCTAAGGTTGAAATTCAACGAAGCTCCTTAGAATATATTATTAAGAGCCTTTTACCCTTGCTAATCACCCTTGTGCTGGCGTACATTACTTTTTTCCTTCCGCTGGGGCATGGGGAACGCTTAGGAGTTGGGTCAACCGCCCTTCTCACGACAGCTTTCTTTCATCTCAGTTTAGCGGATGCCCTTCCCGCAATTGGTTACACCGTTGCAATGGAATACTTGTTTTATTCATCTTATTTAATGGCTACATTAATTGTGTTATTAGAAACGTGGAGTATTCGCATCGAAAAAGCAGGGGAAGATTCAAGCGACGAGGCGTTCAAAGAAAAGTGCAACCAACAAAGAAATAACCTTAATGTGGCTGGGAAAATTATTTACCCTATTATTCTTCTTTCTACTATGGCACTAGGTATATTTGTTTATACTGACCAAATTAACTTGACGCCAGTGGTAGATTCAGGAATCTCGTTAGCAAGTAGGGTATCTCAACCGCTAAGCACAACACCTACCATTGCCGCAACAATTAATTCCGATGCAAATACAAGCACAGCAGAAACAGTTGTATTAACCCTTAGCTCTTGGCGACCGGAAGATATTCAAGGAATCGAATCAATTGCCAATGAATTTGAAGCATATGCGCTTGCGAAGGGATATAAAATTGAACTTAAGCATGACCCAATCATCAGCCTTAATTACGACTCAATTCTTTCAACTCAATTTGGTAAAAACTCAGCAGCCGATTTAATTTATGTTCGACCCTATTCAGTAGATGGTGACATCAGCACAAACTTATTGTCTCTTAATGATTTGGGCATATCGGAAAATTATGCTGCAAACAAAACCGAACCCTGGGTAAGCCAATCTGGCGAGATTTACGGTGCGCCTTTTGGTGGTGTAGTTCAGGGCGTTTATTACAACAAAGCCATTTTCGACAAATTAGAACTTCAGGAGCCCCAAACATGGGATGATTTTCTAAAAACCGCCGAGATTCTTAAAGAAGCTGGTTATATTCCTGTTGCCAACACTCTTAAAGATAACCAAGATAGCGAAATGTTTCAAAGTCTTGCCATTAACACAATCGAAGGCGCGGAAGGCCGCAAGAAACTATCTAGCGGTAATGCTGGGTTATGCTTCAACAGCCCACGTGTAGTTGGGGCCTTCCAATCCATTGTTGATTTGAAAGAATTCTTGCCGCCAAACGCTGATGAAATTTCATCTGACACAAGCAAGACACTGTTCCTTGAGGGCAAAGCAGCCATGCTATTTGGAGGCTCTTGGGATTTGAAATACATTACCGAAAAAGCAAAATTTGAGTGGGGTGTCTTTGCCCCACCGGCGCCAATAGGTCGAAAAACATACGTCATTTTTAATCCAGATGTTGCTATTGGTATTAATAAAAATTCTAAACACTTAGAAGAATCGAAACTTTTTATTGAGTGGCTTATGACTCAGCAAGGGGTAAACGCCATTGCTAAATATTTACCTGGTTTTTACCCGCTTAATAACAAACCAGCCACCACCGCAGATCAGGGTTACCAAGATGATTTCTTAAAGTTATCTAATAACTACGAATCAGATGCGCGCTGGATATACATTAACATTTCTGCACAGTCTCCGCGGGCAGACGAAATTGTTCGTTTTGCTTTATACGATATATTCAAAAATGACCTAACCGCAGCAGAAGCTGCAGACCGTTTGCAAAACGGACTTTCGGAATGGTATAAACCAGCTCAAACTTGCCTCCGTTAAAACATAAAAACGCCTCGCTTCGCGAGGCGTTTTTATGTTTTAAAATTAATTAAACTTATTATAACAAACGATTTGTTTGTCAATTGCAAACTAAGTCATCAAAAAGATAAGGCATAATTATCGACCTATGACCATTAAAGTTTTAACGATTGATGATGACCCAGCGATGACTGAGCTACTTACTTTGCTACTAGAAAGCCATGGCTTGCAGGTTGTCTCTTCAAACAATAGTAAAGAAAGCATTAATTTATTGCTTTCCGAACAGCCAGATATTATTTTATTAGATTTAATGATGCCAGAAAAAAACGGTTGGGATATTTGCCGCGAAATTAGGCAGCATAGCCGAACACCAATTGCAATTCTCTCCGCTTTGGATGACCCTACATTAATTGCCAACGCGCTCGACGCTGGCGCAGATGACTATATGACAAAACCAGTTCCCAGCGGGGTTTTAATCGCTCATATTAACAATTTAACTCGCCGCGCCGAGGCTGAGAATGCTCCTGAAAAACCGCTCCTTCGCCAAACAGGCTCTCTAAACCAACCTATTTAAAAAATCCTTTTCACAAGAGTTAGCTAAGGGTACAATACAGAAAATACGGAGGCTCCCTTGCAAACCTGTTCAAGATGTAACGCAACTTCATCAGATACTGCTTTGGCTTGTAGCAATTGCCAAGCTAACTTAAGTGAATATTCGACTCAAGCAACCTCATTAAAAAATTATGTTAATAACCCCCGAGTCAGCTTGATTCGAATTAACGTAGCCGGTGACGCTTGCCCGCTCTGTTATGAATCAAGCGGTTCGTTTGAGAAAAACGATGTGCCTGTTTTACCTCATGAGGGATGTTCTCATCCACACGGCTGTCGTTGCATTTACGAACCCGTGTTAAATGATATTTATCCTTAAATCAAAAATTTAGTTTTGTTCTGCTAACCAACGACGAGCATAGTCCAATGCTTGCTCTTTGGTTGTAACGATTCCTTCTGCTTGCGCTTCTCGAATCGCTTCTATCATTTTACCCAGCACCTTGCCGGGCTTTAAATTTATTGCTTTTATTAGTTCATTCCCATCCAGCAAAGATGGAGGTGAAACTGCTATTTCTGGCGTTTCATACCAAGCTTCTAAAAGCAACCGACAAACATCTAAACAGGCTGTCCAATGCTCTTGATTAAGTGTTTGTTCGTAAGTAGCCCATGTATCAGCTAGAGAAAGTAAAACCAAATCTACTCCGGCGCTACCAGTATCTCTAAAAAACCGATAAATGGCGCGCTTTGAAGGTTGCTCGTTTTGATGAATTAACCGGTATACAAAATCGTGAATTCGCATGTGATACTGAACGATATCGCGTAAACGGTCAATTTCTGCGTTGCTACAGTGTAGATTGATTCCTCGCTGTAAAACAACATGTGCGCCTTTTTCTGCGTGGCCTAAAAAGCGAATACGGCCATTTTTTTCTACGGTACGAGTTTCTGGCTTCGCAACATCATGATACAAACAAGCCATCATTAGTAAACTGTACATCGAGCGATTAGGATTTAAACTAGTTTGGTAATGTTTTCCAATTTGCTCTCGAAATCTTCCTAACCGTAAAACCAACAATCCAGTAAATAAATCCGCATTCGCTCGTTCCTCGCTGTATTCGGGCGCCAGCGCTGCAAGAATATCATTCATGTGACGGAGTACAGCTAATGTGTGCGTCCAAACATCATACACATGTGGGGCAGATTGACTGACATCTTTCATCTTCTGTAGTTCTGGCAAAAACACTTCAAAAACACCTAACAAAGATAAGGCCCGCAGGGCTGTTTCGGGTTTTGGCCCAGCCAGTATTTTAAAGAATTCATCTCTTAATCGTTCAACAGAACAATTTAATAACAGAGAAACACTTTCTTTCATCCCTTTTCGCGTTTGGGATTCAATGGTTAAACCATACGCAGCAGCCAAACGAACGGCACGTAATATCCTTACCGGATCATTAGAAAAAGATTGTTCAGAGCAAGCCCGTAATCGCTTTTCACGTAGATCCTTTGCGCCACCCAAAGGATCTATCAATGTCTCGGTATCCAATTTCATGGCAATCGCATTAATTGTAAAATCTCTGTCCCGTAGGTCTTCTTCTAATGTGGCGGCGCGAAAACCTGCAAAATCGAGGGTTTGACTTTTGCCGGTTGGCAACGAAACAATTACCCGCCCCGTATCAGTTTTAATATCCATTGGGTAAAATGCAGAATTTTCCAGCTTATTTGAAACAACTTTAGCGAGGGAAAGGCCGTCGCGTGCCACGCTAAAATCTAAATCATGAATGGGGCGATTGAGTAAAATATCGCGCACTGCGCCGCCAACCAAGTACGCGGAATTATCAGCCGTTAAAGAATTGCGAACGGTATTTATAAAAACTAAGATTTCATCTGAAAAATTACTCATAAACTTAATTTCTGGAACTTCTTTATACCGAAAATTTTTTGCTGCAAAAAGCACTTGCTCAACCGTTTCACCTTGGGCGACAATTTGACCACGGATTAAAGCTACCCATCGACCAGCATACGGCGAACGAAAATTTTTGTTTTCTGCCATTGCCATTTATCCCGGAGATTGATACTTCTCCAAATCTACCACGCCAATAAACGGCAAATTGCGATAATACTCGTCAATATCTAACCCATAACCAAACACATAAGCATTGGGAATGCTAAAACCGCGATAATGAATAGGCACAACCACTTCACGTCGCTCTTCTTTATCTAGCAAGGCGCACACTTGCAAACTAGCTGGGTTGCGAGTATTAAGCATTTCTATCACATGTGAAATGGTATGACCGCTATCCACAATGTCTTCTACCAATAAAACATTTTTTCCTGCAATATTGGTTTGCAAATCATAGGTTACGCGCACATTGCCCGTTGATTGAAATTTTCCGACACCATAGGATGAAATAGCCATGCAATCCATCGCATGCGGAATTGTTATTTGACGCATCAGGTCTACCATAAAGGGCAATGCGCCACGTAAGATACAAATTAATAACAAATCTTCTTTGCGGTTGGCATAATCGCGATTAATCTCTGCCGCCAACTCGGTTACCCTTTTTTGAAGAGTATCAGTATCGATTAATGTTTCTGCTAAAAAGTCATGATAGTTTTGCATAATTACCTCTAGCTGGGTACTTCATGATGCGCACGACAACGTGCTTCGTATAATTCTGATGCGCCAACGATTACCACAGGGTCATCATATCGAGCCGGTTTATCATTAACAAGCCGTTGAGTCCGGCAGGCTGGCTCACCACAAACCATACAAATTGCCTGAAGTTTATCTACTTTTTCGGCTTTTGCCAAAAAAATTGGCATCGGACCAAATGGTTCGGCTCGAAAATCAGTATCTAACCCTGCAACAATAACCCTTATTCCTCGTTCAGCCAGTTGACTTGCTACATCTATAATTCCATCATCAAAAAATTGTGCTTCATCTATTCCTACAACAGTTGAGGCCGGGTCTAATAGATCCAGTATTTCGGCAGATTTTCCAACCGGTATCGCTGCAAAATCTGCCCCCGCATGGGAGGTCACCTTTTCAACTGCGTAACGAATATCAATGGCTGGCTTAAATACCTGAACATGCTTTCGCGCAATTACGGCTCTACGCAATCTCCTAATTAATTCATCTGTTTTTCCACTAAACATCGAACCTGTAACAACTTCTATCGAACCATGAACATGCGGGCTCACAAGACCTCCTCAACAAGCTAAGATTTAACAAAACAGGCAGATGTAAGAACATCTGCCTGTAAGTTTACTAGAAATCTAATTAATTATTCATTATCAACTGCAGAACTTGGAACATCATAACCCATTGAGCGCAGCTTCTTCTTTGCATCAATTAAACCCTTGCGGCCAAAACCTTCAATAGCCAACGCTGCTTCATCACCTTCAGCCATTTTTGCTAGCAATTGACCAACTTCAGTGATCTGTGCTTCGGCTAAAGCTTTGGTAGAGCGAGCGCCTAAATCCAATTCAGCAATGGGTCGTTTAGGAGAGATGCGAGATTCCTCTTTCGTTTTCTGCGTATCAACATATTCTTGGCGGGCTTGAAGTTTCTTATAGAAACGATCAACCTGACCTTCAATGTCAATTAAACGAGCCTGCTCACCGGAAAAGAAAGGATGGCAATTAGAACAAACTTCAACATGCAATTCTTTACGGGTCGAGCCAGTTGTCCAAGTAGTGCCACAAGAAGCACAAACTACTTTTGTATCTGTATAATATGTTGGGTGAATTTCAGCTTTCATTGTATTACTTTCTACTCTGCAGCCAATAATGCTTCGGCGGGAATAACATTAACGCGTTTCTTGCCGCGAACTACATCAAATACAACAATTCCAGAAATAGTTGCAAACAAAGTATCGTCTTTGCCTTTGTCAACATTTAAACCCGGGTTAATTTTGGTACCACGTTGGCGAACCAAAATATTGCCAGAAAGAACTTCTTGACCAGCATAGCGTTTTACGCCTAAACGCTGGGAATTTGAGTCACGACCGTTGCGGCTTGAACCGCCACCTTTTTTATGAGCCATGGTTTCCTCTTCTCTTACTTCACTTCAATTTTTTCAATCGCTAACCGAGTATATGGTTGGCGATGACCTGTTTTTTCACGGATACGCTTCTTTGGGGCATAGTGGAAATTAATTGTCTTTTCGCCCTTAAAGTGTTCAATAACACTGGCTTTAATAGATGCGCCTTTTACTACTGGAGTTCCAACGGCAACCGTTTCGCCATCTACAACCAATAACAAACCTTCTAGTTTGACGGCTTCGCCCGGTTGCATTGGCAGCAAATCTACTTCTAAGGTGCCACCTTCGACGGCACGATATTGTTTACCGCCACTTTCTACAATTGCATATTTCATTTAATTTCTCCTGGTTTTCGCTTTACCACAGTCGCCGCACAAATGAGTGCCGCGCTGCGGGGTAGCCTGGATACAATTTGCCGCCCCAGCAAAACTCTGCCGGGGCAATTGCGAACGCGAATTATACACAAAGGAAGCGGTTGTGTCAACAAAATTTAATTAAACCATATAAGCAAATTCATTATCCAAAATCGTTTGGTGTTTTATTTTATCGGGAGTATAATCAACAACCGCGCCAGCCTTTGGCTGGTATTTTGTTGACAGGAGCGTGTTTTAAATGGAAAAAAACTACACCACGCGTATCCTACTGATTCTGGGTATCTTTGCCCTTTCCTTATGGATCAGCTTTAGCGATACCATCACCATCAATAATCCTTTTACATCACAAAAGATGTTTGAGCGAGACGTAACCCCTCGACTTGGATTAGATTTGCAAGGTGGCTTACAAGTACTCCTTGAAGCCGATTTGCCTGAAAGCCAAGCCGTTGACTCAGAATCCATGAATGTTGCCAGAACCATTCTTGAAAGCCGCACCAACGCTTTAGGCGTTTCTGAAAATGTGCTGCAAGTAGCGGGCGACCGTCGTATTGTTGGAGAATTCCCAGGGCTTAATGATTCAGATTCTGTTCTTAAAACTATTCAACAAACAGGCTTACTGGAGTTTGTAGATACGGGTGACAACCCACCAGCTGAGGGTAGCCCCATCGTCACTGATTTAAATCAAACTGAGCCAGCCGCCGAAGGCGTTCAGGTATATCACACCATTATGACCGGTCGTGATTTACAAACTGTCGCTGTGGGAACTGGAGCAACAGGTTACCAAATTGACTTTACTTTGACCGCCCAAGGCTCTCAAGCTTTTGGTGAGCACACATCAAACAATGTTGGAAGATACCTTTCAATCGTACTGGATAAAAAAGTCATTTCATCACCTCGCATCAATCAACCCATTACAGGTGGGCAAGGCACAATTTCTGGCCAATATACTGCCGAAGAAGCCAATGCTTTCGCTGTTCAATTGCGCTACGGTTCATTGCCCATTCCGCTTAAAGTAGTAGAAACCCGTA
The DNA here is from genome assembly GCA_964403635.1 of uncultured Anaerolineaceae bacterium. GTDB lineage: Bacteria > Chloroflexota > Anaerolineae > Anaerolineales > Villigracilaceae > JANJTV01. Next base: position 17,818 of record CAYOGW010000049.1, read on the forward strand.
TTATTGGTCCCACCCTAGGTGAAGATTCGCTTCAGAAAAGCGTAATTGCAGGTTTAATTGGTACATTAATTGTGTTCTTGTTTATGGCAATTTATTATCGCCTACCAGGCATGATGGCCATCTTAGGCATTATTTTCTATGCCATCTTCGCCTTTGCCATATTCAAATGGATTCCAATCACCTTAACCCTACCCGGCATTGCGGGCTTCTTACTCTCTACTGGCTCGGCATTAGATGCCAATATTTTAGCTTTTGAGCGTCTAAAAGAAGAATTACGTGGCGGGCGCACCCTAAACCAAGCCTTCGACCAAGCATGGTCCCGCGCTTGGCCTTCCATCCGCGACTCTAACATTGCAGCCTTAATTACCGCCGGAATTTTATTTTGGTTCGGCAGTGCTTTCGGCGCTAGCATTGTAAAAGGTTTTGCGCTCACCTTAGCACTCGGCGTTATTATCAGTCTTTTTGCCGCCTTGTATGTCACCCGCACATTATTAGGCTTGGCAATTAAAATTTTCAAACCCACAAACCTTTCCCGCTGGATTGGTCTTTAAGGAGAACGGCGGACATGAATATTTTAGGCAAACGTTACCAATTATTTTTAGTTTCACTGCTCATTATCATCCCCGGCATTACAATGCTCTTCTGGGGCGGCTTACCTCTCTCGATTGATTTCACTGGTGGTAGCCTCTTAGAAGTCACCTTTAGTAGTGATGTGCAGCCTGAGCCAGCCGACATCATCGGCATTTACGAAGCCAACGGCTCGCGCGATACCCAAGTACAAACCACTGATTCTGGTGCTTATGTGATTCGCTCTGCGTTTCTAGAAGATGCCACCCGCGAAGCCATTCAGGCCGCGCTGACAACTGCCTACGGAGAAGTAACCGTTCAGCGCTTTGACAGTGTTGGTCCCAGCATTGGCGAACAAGTCACCAGCCGCGCCGCCCTTGCAGTAGCGGTAGCTGCCCTGCTGGTAGTACTTTTCATTGCTTGGTCTTTCCGCGGCATCCAAAATGCTTTCCGTTATGGCATGTGCGCCATCTTCGCCATGATCCACGATGTAGCCATCATTTTCGCTTTTACGGGCGTTGGTCGCTGGTTACTCGGCTGGGAATTAGATTCACTCTTCTTAACCGCTCTGCTAACCGTCATCGGCTTTTCGATGCAAGATACCATTGTGGTATTTGATCGCATTCGTGAAAATGCTGTCATCCATCGCCGCTTAGATTTTGAAACTTTGGTTAATCATTCCATTATTCAAACCCTGCAACGATCGATTAACACCCAGTTAATGACTGTTCAATTCATGTTAATGGCACTGGTATTATTCGGCGGCATTACTTTACAAGAATTCGGCTCCATCTTATTAATTGGTCTCATGAGCGGAACCTACTCCTCCATTTTCATTGCCGCACCTCTTTTGGTGGTTTGGGAAAACGAAGAATGGAAAACTTGGTTCGGCCGCAAACCTGCCGCAGCTTAATAAACTTTAGTTAATTAAATAAAAAGACGCGCTTGAGAGCGCGTCTTTTTATTTAAGGTGTGGGTCTATAAATATGCGGCGCAATCCACAAGCCATTGTCTCGCTCCGGCGTATCTAAATCATGATACAAACGCAGGGTCAAAACAAAATCAACCGTTTGGCCTGCAAAACCGCTTAAATCGTAATCTACTTCAATCGGTGTGTCTCCGCTCTTATAGTCCCACCCAGTAATGGGATAAAACTTCCCCTTCGAATCGTAATATTCCAAAGCAAAATTAACATCACAAGGGGTAGACTCACGGCAGGTTAATGTCGCCCGAAAACGGTCACCC